>JBMTVN010000403.1:0-3818 GCA_049451415.1 Limisphaerales bacterium
AACACGATGAAACTCTCGTGGCACTCTCTCTCCGACACCCTCCCGGCCTCGTCACTACCCCGCAGGTCTGCCTCAGCTTCAAGTCAGACCAACCCGTCTACCCCGCGTTCTTCCCCAGCCCATGCCAAACCAACGCCCCCTTCCTCAGCCTCTATGCCTTCGGCCCCGCACAAGCCAGCCTGACCGGCCTCCGTATCAAACGGTGCGACCACCCCATCTACCCTCCCAATACAACCCCCAGCCCCATCGTCTACCACCGGAAAAAACTCGAACTCCGCCACCCCGAACTCCTCAACCTCACTCGGCTCAGCCCCGTCGCCACCGCCCTCCAAGGCCCAACCCCAAAAGCCGGATACAAACCCCTGCCCTCTCTCCGATGGTATCCCTACGAAACCCGCAACAACCGCTGCTTCACCCCAAACGCAGCCTATACCCTCACCGCCAATGTCGGCGCCTTTGCCCTGCTCGGAACGGCTATCCTGCTTCTGGGAATTATGCGCACCACCTCCTCCCCCCTCTCTCCAGCTCTCCATCAGCCGACTCCTCGTAGCCGCCATCGGCATGACTGCCCTCACCTTCTGGATCATGCCTAAAGCCGATGCCAACCACCTCAAAATCCTCGAGTTCCCTGAGGATCAAACCCGACGCGCCGCCACAGCAATAACGCGCCTGCTCCAGGACTCCACCCCCGACAAAACCCTCCCCCTGCTGCCCCCCGATCTCCAAACCAATGTTTTCACCGGTCAACCGCTCCGATTGGAAGACTCCCCCGGCAACTACACCCTCAAGATTACACCCCACCACCCCAAACTCCTCTGGTACGACGCCAATGGCGCTCCCCACAAAGTCCAAAAGGAAACAGACCCATGAAGTGTCTCGAAACACGAGACTCCGGATGGTGGCCCAAGCAAGTGGATCCAAACCAGCCCGCAAATAATTCACCCGCCCCTCATCTTGCCCCCCCCACCCCAGATCATCGCCGACGGCAATCTGGCCCGCCTACCTCACCACCGGCCGTTCAGCCAGACTCTCTACGGTCATGCTCAAACCCAGCACCGAAATATCAACCTCGCTATACACCCCCGCCCCAACGCTGCTTACTTCCAGCCTCAACGAGCTCACTTCCGAAAAAGGAAACTCGTTTTCAAAATCCGCCACAAATTTGCCCACCTGATCATACCGGCCCAGCCCCACAACCCCGACAGAGACCCGGCTGTATCCCAAATCCTGCTTCTCGCCTGCAGTCAAAATGGACGGCGTCTTCACGTCCGGCGAAAAGATCCCGTCCGCCTTCGCTAGTGGCAGTGCCCGGTCCAGAAACCAACGCACCAGCACCCCCTTCGGAACCCGGTTCTTCCAATCCTCCAACAACTCCTTTTGCTTGGCCGCCTCCGCCATGAATCGCTCCATCTGCCCCAGTTGATTCTTCAACATGCCCAGCTTGCGCTGCTCATCCTCCAACCGCGTCGCCTCTTGGCGCAACTGGTAGTTCAAAGGCGAAATCACACCGTAATAAACCACCACCAACCCCAGCAAGGTCATCAATACCACCAGCAACAACCTGTTCCTCCGGTCTTGATCCATATCAATCCTCCACCATCAAAGCATCCTCTCCCGAAACCACAAACCCACCGAATGTAACATATACTCCCCATCCTCGGGGTTCTGCAGGTCCGGCATCGGCCCGCTCCTCTCCCCAAGCAATACCCCCCCGTCACGCTCAGTATCAAGATGCTCGGCAAAATAGGGCTGCGCCCTGATCGCCGCCTCCCAGTTCGTGTAGTTGGGATGATCCCCGTAGTTCCGCACAGTCAAATTCAAGATAACCCTCTCAAAAGTCTCTGTCCTCGCATCCCCATTCTGCTCCACCCGATCCGTCCTCCGCGCCCGGTCAATCGACAGGTTCTGTATCCGAATCCCCGGCACATCCACAAACTGCAAAGCATTCAAAATAGGAGCATACAAAACCCGATTCGTCGCGTGCTCGTGCAAAAACCGAACCTGCTGCCCATCACTCTGCGACTGTAACTGCTCCGGCGAGTTGATCTCCGCAGTCAGTTGCCTCGCCTGCGCACTCACGTCCTCCACCGCCCCCTTCAACCCCCACCATCGCCAACCCAGCCAGCCCGCATAAGCCAATACTAAAACCATGACCAAAGCCGCCACATGCGTCGCCCTGCGCACCGGATCCCGCCGCTTGGCCTCCAGCTCCGCCTGCCCCTCCGCCAACAGGTTCAACGTCACCGAATCCGAATCCATCACCCCCGCACCACACCCAATCGCCAGCACCATCTGCGGCAGGTCATACTCAAAACCCTTGAGCCGCTCCGCCGAAAGATCAGTCCCTATGTGCTGCAGCAAATTCCATGGTTCACAGGAATACGTCAGCTCACTCTCCAGCATCTGTAATACAAACTGCGACCGCGCCGTCCCCCCGGAGACAAAAAGCTGGCTGATGTGACGCTCATTCTGGCTGGTGTAAAAACCCACAGAAGCATCCACTTCCCTTGCAAAGGCCAAAATCGCCTTCTGCAACCGAGCCTGCATCACCTCGGGCGAACCCTCCTCCAACATCTCGTCCCGCCCGGCTCCCGACGACAGGACATCCGAAAACTTCTCGGCCCCCAACGCCACCACCCGCGACAACAGGACATCCCCCTGCCCCACAATGTTGATCGTCGAATGCGTCGCTCCCATGTCCAACAACGCAACCGCATCAGGATGGCTGTCATCTCGCACCAGCCGGAATGCATTCGCCAAAGCCACCGGCCCCGGAACCAAAGCCACCAGATTCAAACCCGCCAACCGCACCAAATCCTCAGCATTCTCCACCGCACCCCGACGCGCCCCCGCAACCAACACCCGGGACTTTTGCCGCCGCCGCGCCACCGAAGTTTCCCCCGTCTTCTCCGTCACACGGTAGAAACAGTCGAAAACATGCCCCGGCAAATCTTGCCCAAGATAGTTCTTGGGACTCATCCGGATCATCTTCCGCAAATCATCCGTCGATGCCTGCGGCAAATCAGCCCGCAACAACACCCCGTCCTCATGCCTCAGGATCAAAGCCACATTCTTGCAGGCCGCCTGCGTCTGCTTCACCACCGCACGCAGATGCTCCGCCATCTCCGTTAACCCCCAAACCTCCTTCCCCGTGGCCGGCCGCTCCACCAAAGCATAGTTCAGGACCGACAACGTCTCCCCCTTGCGACGCAAATGCACCGCTTTGGTAAAACGCGCACCAAAGTCAACCGCTACAATCTCATCAAGGGCGTACCTCCGTCCCTGAACTCTAGGCATGTCCGCTCTTATACGGACAAACCCAAGGATTGCAAGACTCCCCCTCTCAACTGCAAATGCTCTACTTGCCAGCCGCAGTGCCGATCTTGGATTCCTCCAAAACCCGCATCGGCCGTAAACCCACCAAAAAACGCCCAAAATCCCTGCTCAACGTCGTCGGCTCACCACTCGGGTCCAGCAAGTTCGACAGCGCACTCTGTATCCCACATTCCACAACCCTGTCCCCAACCGGAATCATCGCCACCCGATACGCTACACTAGTTCGCCTCAACCGCTCCCCCTCCTTCGCCCTAACAAAATCCATGACGGTCACCGCACCATAACCCGATGGCTGATCCAAAGGAGTGCTCAACAGGCGAAACTCCGGATGGCGCTCCAGCAGAAAAGCCACCCAATCCCGCGACTCAGGAACATCCGCCAACCCATGGGACCGTAGAAGAATCCTGAAACTCTGGGAACGATCAAACACCTCCAACTCCCGCTTGCTCCGCAACTCCTTCATGTCCCACCGGGGAAACGCC
>JBMTVN010000404.1:0-3811 GCA_049451415.1 Limisphaerales bacterium
GCCGAGGATGAAAGTATTGGGGGCAGCTTGGCGGAGGAGGTGGAGGCCGGGGTAGTGTCGGGCTGCAGCTTGGAGTGGTGGGTCGGGGGGGAATGTGTCGATTGCGTTTTTGAGGTCGAAATCAAGTTGGAGATAGTCGACTAGCCAGGACCAGTCGTCTTGCGGGATGGCAGCCTCTGCGTGGATGCGGTCATTGGACTGGGAGAGGCGGACCCACTGATAGCCGATGACTCCGGTCCAGGCATGGTTTTCAAGGCGGGTCCAGCCGAAGGCTTGTCCGGAGTCGAGAGTGGCTGACAGGTCGTAGTCCTGGATGCGAAGTTGGAATGACGTGGATAGCGACGGAGGCATGCGGTTCTGCCAGTGGCACTGAGGCGGGGCTGCTGATTAGTCGGAGGAGTCGGCGGCGGGGGGGAGACTTGGCTTGGTTGGTAACAGGGAGGGGAGCCACTGGTGAATGCGGGGGTTGAGGCGGGGCATCCATTGTTTCCAGGCGGCATTGATGGTGAGCACTCCGAGTGTGCCGTAGGTGGCGCCGAGGATGGCGCCGGCGGTGATATCTGAGGGGTAATGGACGCCATTGTAGACGCGGGAGAGGGAGACGATGACTGCGAGAGGGAGAGTGAGGCAGAGAGTGGGACGCCAGAAGAGTCCGAGGATGGCGGTGGCGCAGAACCAGTTGGCGGCGTGGGCGGAGGGCATGCTGCCGCTTCCGCTGCGGCCGAGGAGGAGTCGGATATCGTGGAGCGTGTAGGGGGGACGGGGGCGTGCGAAGAAGTCTTTGAGCGGGGACAGTATCAATCCCTCGCCGAGCCCGATGATGAGAGCGAGGCAGGCGATAGCGGCGATGCCTCGCCGGCCCATTCTCCAGGCCATGCAAGCGACGACGAGGAATCCGACAGGGAGGAGGGATTTTCCGCTCATGAGGGGCATGAACCCGTCGAGGAACGGATTCGCCCAGCCCTTATTGATCCAGTAGAACAGGGCGATATCGGTTTCGAGCCACCTCGACATGGGCTAGTAGGTAATGACGGCGGTGACGGGGAGGTTTTTCAAGCGTTCACGGCCGTTGAGGAAGCTGAGTTCGACCAGGAAGGAAGCGCGGATGATGGAGCCACCGGCCTTTTCGACGAGCGAAGCGGCTGCGGCGGCGGTTCCTCCGGTGGCGAGGAGGTCATCGAGCAGGAGCACCCTGCTGCCGGGTTTCAGGGCGTCCTGGTGGATAGCCACCGTGTTGGTGCCGTATTCCAGCGAGTAGCTTTCCTCGTAGGTTTTCCAGGGAAGTTTGTCTTTTTTGCGGACGGGAACGAAGCCGGCATTGAGTTTTAGGGCGGCTGCGGCGGCAAAGATGAATCCGCGGGCATCGATACCGACGACCGCGTCGATGGATCCGGGCTCAATATCATGGGTGAGTGCGTCGATGCTTTGGGCAAAGAGGGTGGGATGGGCGAGGATGGGGGTAATATCCTTGAATTGAATACCCGGCTTGGGGAAGTCCGATACATTCCGGATTGCGTTGCGAAGTTCGTCTGCGTTGACGTTGGCGATAGACATAATCCCCAAGCAGATGGGGGTACACCTGCCGGGATGTCGAGTGAAAATGGCTTGGTTCTCAAGCGGGGACGCGTTCCAGCTTTTGGATGCGGCGTCGCAGTTTGTTGAGGGCGATATTTTGGATTTGGCGGACGCGTTCACGGGTGACGCCGAAGTGATGTCCCACTTCTTCGAGCGTTTTTTCGTTTCCGCCGTCGAGACCGAAGCGGTAGCGCAGGATGGTGGCTTCGCGGGGGTCGAGATCCTCCACCATGCCTTGGAGCATGTCTGTGACGGTCTTTTCCTCCAGTCGTTCGTAGGGGGTGTTGGCGTTTTCGTCCTGGACGATTTCGGCGAAGTTGTTGCTGTCGTCGTCGCCGATGGGGGCATCAAGGGATGCCGGGCGGATGGCGGCGGTGCGGAGTTGGGCGACTCGGGTTGCGGTCATGCCCATTTCCTCGGCCAGCTCTTCGTCCGTGGGTTCTCGGCCGAGGACTTCCTGCAGCGAGATGGCCACGCGGCGCATGCGGGAGATTTTGTCTACCAGGTGGACTGGGAGGCGGATGGTTTTGGCCTGGTTGGCAAGCGCGCGCTTGATGGATTGTTTGATCCACCATGCGGCGTAGGTGGATAGCTTGCCGCCCTTGGCCGGGTCGAAGCGTTCCACGGCTTTCATGAGACCGATATTGCCTTCGGAGATGAGGTCGAGCAGGGGAAGGCCGAGTCCTTCGTAGTCACGCGCGATTTTCACGACCAGGCGGAGGTTGGCCTTGATCATTTGTTCACGTGCAGCGCGGTCGCCCTTTTTGATCAGGGCGGCAAGGCGGATTTCGTCCTCGATCGTGAGGAGTTTTACCTGACCGATTTCGCGAAGGTAGAGTTTCATGGCGCTGTCGGCGTCGTAGCGGGGGCGTGGTTCGCGGGTGGCGGCGTGGACCTCGACTGCTTCTGCGGACTGGCGTGGAGCTGTTGGGGTCTCTGTGGCTGCCAGCAGCAGGGAGCGGCGTGATTTGGTGTGCGCCTTGCAGTGTCGTCTGGTCGCGGGTACGGGCTGGGGCATGGGAGCCCTGAGCGAGCGGGCGGGGGGTATGACGATGTGGTTTTGCATCATGGCGGCACCTCCTGGGTTTTTTGGTGGGTTGCTGAGTTTCCCGGCAACTTGACCCTTCTTCCCTTTAGACAACGCACGATTCATTTTGTTGCGCTTTCGTTTTGATTTTTGGGGATCAATCTTCACTGGCACCGCGGGCGATCATGATGATGTGGAGGAGCTGGGCGACGGAGGCGACCATGGCTGCGACGTAAGTCATTGCTGCTGCGTTGAGGACCTTGGATACGCCGGTTTTCTCCGTATTGGAGATGAGGCCGACGCGCAGGAGTTGATCCTTGGCGCGGCGGCTGGCATCGAATTCCACGGGCAGCGTGACCAGGTGTACCACCGTGTTGACCAGCATACTGAGAATGACGACGAGGGTGAGGGGCAGGGCAAGGCGCGCCCCGGCCGGTGTGAAAGCCGCAAACGGAATCACCAGCAGGGCGACGCCACCGATGCGCTCCAGTTTCTGTGCGGTTTTCACCATGGTAGTCCGGGTCGTCAGGGGCTTGTACTGCTTGTGATGCTGCAGCGCATGCCCGAACTCGTGGGCGGCCACGGTAATGGCGGTCAGTGAGCGATTGTCGAAATTGCCTTTCGAGAGGCGCACGGCACGGTCATTGGGGTCGTAGTGATCGCCCAGTTCCGTATTTTCGATCTTCAGGTAATCGAGGCCGAATTTTTTCTTCAGGTGTTTTACCAGTTCGGCACCGGTGCCGGGTATGTCGTTACGGTGACCGGAGTATTTCTGCAGGATATTCTTCGCCCACCATGAAGGACCGAGGATGAGCACGAACAGGAGAATGCCGAGGATGAGGTAGATCATGGGAATGCAGTGTAATGAAAACCAACGGCATGCGTCATGTCATTTGCAAACAAGGCCATATGCGGCGATAGGCAACCTGAAGGTTGCACTGGGAAGGTTGCGGCTATGTGATGGATTACGCCGCTGACGGTGTAACCGGCCTGCATCTTGCCGTCAGCAATGAATACGATGCCATCATCCTCGACCTGAGCCTCCCCGGGCTGGATGGACTCGATGTACTCGGCCGACTCCGCAATGATGCCCGGAATAATACCCCGGTCATGATCCTCACGGCCCGGGATACCCTCGACAACAAGCTGGATGGTCTCGATACCGGGGCTGACGATTATCTGACCAAACCGTTCAGCCCGCGCGAATTG
>JBMTVN010000405.1:0-3809 GCA_049451415.1 Limisphaerales bacterium
CGGGGGCGTTGCATGCGGAACTGATTGTGCGTTGAGCCATGGACATTGCTGCTGTGACATTTCAGGTGAAGCCGGACGAGTTGCCGTTGGAGCGGCTGGCGGGGAACAGTGCCTTGAGCGAGGCGCAGAAAGTGGGGGAAGTGGCCCGGCAATTTGAGTCGATCCTGGTGAAGAAGATTTTGACGGAGGCGAGGAAGGGCGTGTTGGACGAGGGGTTGGGTGAGAGCGGGAGTTCATTGGGGATTTACCAGGACATGATGAACCAGGTGTTGGCGGACAGTATTAGCCAGAGCGGGATGATGGGATTGGCGCACAGTTTACAGGCGGAATTAACACGTGAGGTTTCGGTTGCCGAGGGCCTGCTTGAGGATAGCGAGCAATGAAAGACGTAATTGAGAGATTGGTGGATGCGTTGAGGGCGGAGCTGGAGAGCTACGGTTCCCTGCTGGCGGTGTTGGACCGGCAGCAGGAGCTGGTGTTTGCGCGTCAGTCCGAGGAGTTGTATGGGACGATTGTCGAGGTGCCCCAGTTATCGGCGATGCTGCATGAGAGCCGGACGCATCGGGACGCTTGTCGGCGTGCGGTGTGTGCCGAGCTGGAGTTGCCGATGGAGACGCCCTTTGGCATTTTGGTGCCGACCTTGCCGGCTGATTTGCAGCCGTTGATGGAGGCCTTGGTGGAGGAGAACAATGCGCTGCTGGTGAGGCTGCAGCAGCGGGCGAGGCAGAATCATCTGTTGTTGAGCCGGTCGGTGGATTTGATGCAGGAGCTGATCGGGAGCTTGATACCGCGGCAGGAGGGTTCGACGTATACGGGTGTGGGTCGGGGTTGTGGTGTGGGTTTGCCGCCAAGTTCCGTGGTGAATGCAGTTTGTTAACCCGGGAGGCTTGATTTTATACTAGGCATCTTCGGCACCTTGAACATGGCCACCCGGTCGCTGTCGACGCAGCGCATTGGCACGGAGGTGGCGGGGCACAACCTGGCCAACGTGAACAACCCGGCGTATGCGCGTCAGCGGGTTGAATTTCAGTCAACCATTACGATTCCTTCGGCCTTTGGCCCTCAGGGTACGGGGGCTGAGGTGTCGGTGGTGCGGCAGTTGCGGGATGGTTTGCTGGACAGCCATATCCAGATCGAGACGAGTGTGCGGGGGTGGCTGGAGGCGCAGCAGCAGGCGTTGCAGTATACGCAGGCGAGCTTGGGTCTGGAGATTGACCGGCAGGGGACGGGTGCGGAGGAGTTGGCGGCTGCGGGGGCATTCGGGGGTCAGTACGGTATGTCGGAGTAGATTGCCGATTTCTTTAATGGGCGGCAGAGCTTGTCGACTAATCCGACGTCCTCGGCTGAGCGGCAGGTATTGTTGTTGAAGGCGCAGAATTTGGCCACGCAGTTCGGGCAGGTGGCGACGCGTTTGGGGGAGGTGCATGCATCGGTGAATGAGTCGCTGGGGGTTGTGGCTGGGAATGCGAACCAGTTGCTGGCGGACATTGCGAAGTTGAACGAGCAGATTACGTCGGCTGAGGTCGGGGGGCGTGGTTCGGCGAATGATTTACGGGATGTGCGGCAGCAGCGGTTGGAGGATTTGGCGCAGATGGTGAAGTTCAATGGGATGGTTCAGAAGAACGGGTCAGTGGACATCGTGGTGGACGGGCAGATCCTGGTGAGCGGGGGTGTGGTGACGGACAAGCTGGAGGCCTATGATCCGGGTGGTGGCGCACTGAGTTTACGGTTGGAGTCGAGCGGGGTTCCGGTGTCACTGACGAGCGGCAAGTTGCAGGGGATTATGGAGGGGCGTGACGGGGCTTTGGCGGGTTTGCGTTCCGAGGTGGACCAACTGGCGGCGGCGTTGATTTCGCGGGTGAACGCGGTGCATGCGGGCGGCTTTGATTTGCAGGGGAACACGGGCGAGGCGTTTTTCACGGGGACGGGTGCGGTCGACATGGGGGTGAACAGTGTTTTGACTGGAGATCCGGCGCGCGTGCAGGCGGCGGGTGTGAGTGGTGCGGCGTCGGACAACAAGGTGGCATTGCAACTGGCGCAATTGGGGAACGAGCCGCAGGCGGGGTGGCAGGGGCAGACATTCTCACAGCGTTACGGGCAGAGTGTGGCGGGGCTGGGGCAGTCGTTGTCATCGGTGAACGCGCAGCTGAACAACCAGGAGATTGTGGAGAGCATGTTGACGCGGCAACGGGATGCGGTGAGCGGGGTGTCGCTGGATGAGGAGATGACGGATTTGATGCGGTTTCAGCGGGCGTTTGAGGCGTCGGCCCGTTTGGTGAGCACCTTGGACGAGATGTTGGCGACGTTGGTATCTCTGGGACGTTGATAGACCATGCGAGTTACAGCGAACACATTTCCGAACAGCCTGGTTGACCAGCTCAACCGGCTGGCTAACCGGCAATATCAACTGCAGAACATGGCGGCGACCGGCCAGCGGATCCGGTTGCCGGAGGATGATCCGACGGCGATGCGCCGAGTCTTGGACATGCAGGCTGAGACCAAGGGGCTGACCCAGTACACGCGGAACATTGAGCGTTTGCAGGAGGTGTCGACGGCATCATTCAACTCGCTGAAGGCGTTGAAGAACGTATCGGACCGGGCGGGAGAGATTGCGGTTCGGGTGGATGACTTGAAGTCGCCGGCTGAGTTGACGGTGCTGGCGGACGAGGTGAACGAGTTGATCAAGCAGGCTTTGCAGGTGGCGAACTCGCGTAACCGGGCGGATGCGTTGTTTGGCGGGACGAAGAGTGATGTGGATGCGTTTGTGGCGGCGACCGATGCGAGTGGCCGGATCACGGGGGTGACGTATCAGGGGAACACGGATTTGGTGGAGAGTGAGATTGGGTCGGGGGTGACCATAGCGGCGCAGGTGATTGGGGAGAACCGCACGGGGAGTGGTTCACGCGGTTTGCTGGCTGACAGTCGGGTGGGGGCGGATTTCTTCGGCCACTTGATTTCCTTGCGGGACAATCTGCTGGCGGGGGATGTGGCGGCCGTGGACAACGACAGGGCCGGCCTGATGAATGATGAGGAGAATTACATTTATCACCTGGGGACGAACGGGGCGGTGCAGGGACGACTGGAGACGACCATGACCGTGATCCGGAACCGGCAGCAATCCCTGGAGAAGCTCGTATCGCGGGAGGCTGACGCGGATTTGTCGCAGACGATTGTGCGGTTGACTGAGGTGCAGACGGCGTATCAGGCGGCGATGCAGAGTGGCGGCACGATATTGAATCGGTCCTTGTTGGATTTTATTCGGTAAGTGGAGAGCGCAAAGCGGTAAGGGGTTGGCGGTTGGCGGTTGCTTTGCGCCGGGCGCAAATCCGGTGGAACCGCTTGTCCTCCGTAGCTCTTGGGGCCATATGGAACGTGGTGAGCGTAGGAGGGAAACACTGTCAGCGTGGCGCTGGCTTCTAGCTGTCTGCTTCCAGCTCCTGCGCGAAGCGCTGCGTGAGGTGGGTGCAATGGCCTGGCGGTCACGCAGGAGCGCGACCCTACCAGCAATGAACTGTTGTAAGGACTTGGTGGTCACGCGGCGGCGTAGAACGCCGTGAGCAGCGTGACCCTGTCGGCATACGCTTCTTACAAGAAGCCTCCATCCTTCCCGCTCAGGTAGAGGCACACTCCCGTGTGCCTGCAACACCATGCACCCACTCCATGCTTCTCTGGTGACGCAGGATCCGTCTTCGCTCTGCGAGCTATGCCGTGACAAGGCGCGTCCCTACCTGAGCGAGATTGGTGCAACGATTGGGTGGCGCTGGCTTCTAGCTGTCTGCTTCCAGCTCCTGCGCGAAGCGCTGCGTGAG
>JBMTVN010000406.1:0-3797 GCA_049451415.1 Limisphaerales bacterium
CATCGCACTATTGGGCCGCGGTTTTCATGTGGCCTATATGGATGTGCAGAATCTGTACGGTGCACCGAAGGCAATCGCGGCAATGGATCGACTGTATGAGGAACTGACCGGTCGCTTTGGCCTTTCAGCCCGGCCGGTTCTTGAGGGGCTGAGTCGCGGCGGTCTATTTGCCCTGAACTGGGGTGCCCGGTATGCGGACCGTTGTGCGGCACTGTATCTGGACGCACCGGTGTGCGACTTCAAGAGTTGGCCGGCGGGCTGGGGACGTTCCCCGGGGTCTGCGGACGACTGGGTGCGGTGCAAGGCGGTGTATGGTGTTGAGAATGACGAGGCGGCGAAGGCCTACACGCTTAACCCGGTCGACAACCTGCGGGCACTGGCTGCTGCCCGCATTCCGATCCTCAGCGTCTGCGGCGAGGCGGATCGTGTGGTTCCGTATCACGAGAATAGCGGGGTGGTTTATGAGCGTTACCGGGCGCTGGATGGTCCCATCACCGTGATACTGAAGCCGGGAGTGGATCATCACCCGCACAGCCTGAAGGATCCCCGGCGCATCGTTGATTTCATCCTGCGTGCAGTCGATCCCAAGCCCCTGGCTCCGGGAGAACTCACGGGCCTTGTCCGGGTAGAGGATCCTCGCTGACCAGTCCGGCGCTCGACGGCGACGGGCCATCTACCGGTCGGGTATCGGTGCTGCGGCACACGGGCTGACCTTCCCAATCGTCCCCTTGAAAGCCGAAAAGCGGAGCTTAATTTTAACGCCGTTAGAATTACGAAAGACGTTCTACAACCACCCAGTCGGCGAGAGCGGGAGAAGGCTGAGCTGCGCACGCGGATTCTGGATGCGGCGCGCGAGCTATTCTTCCAGAACGGGTATGAGGCCGTAACGATGCGCGAGGTGGCTCGCAAGATCGATTACACCGCAACGGCGCTGTATTATCATTTCCCTGACAAGCGTTCGCTGCTGCTGGAGCTTTGCCAGCAGGACTTTCAGGTATTGGCGCGTTCGCTGAAAAAGCTGGGTCGGAGCACTGATCCGGTGGAGCGGCTGCGACAAATGGGGCTGGCCTATGTTTCCTTTGGGCAGGAGCACCCCCAGCATTACCGGCTGATGTTCATGACACCTGAAGCCCATCCCTGCCCTGCCCCTCAAGCCGACCCTGAGCAGCTTGCACCGGACCGCGAGGCCTACAGCTTCCTGAGGCAGGCGGTTGAAGAAGCCATTGGAAGCGGCCGGTTCCAAGTCGGCATAACGGACGTGGATGCGGTGGCTCAGGCCCTTTGGGCAGGCATGCACGGTTTGGTGGCTCTTCATCTGGCCAAGGCCGCGGACGACTGGATCCAGTGGCGTCCGGCCACCAAGACGGCTCGACTGATGGTGGACCTCTTGCTGCGCGGACTATTGCGCTGACCCATGATCGACATTGCTCGCAAGATCCTGCTCCACGACAAACTCCGGTTCGCCATCACGGTGTCCGGGGTTGCCTTTGCTGTTGCGCTGGTTTGCGTGCAGACGGGATTGTTCTTTGGGTTGCTGCAAAGCGCGACGGTGACCATTGACCGGGGCAGTGCTGATATCTGGATCACCTCCCACAACACGGCCAACGTAGACTTCTCGATCCCGTTTTCGGAGACGCTCGTCCAGCGGGTTCGATCCGTGCCCGGGGTGGACACCGCGGACAACCTTCTCGTGTGGTTTCTGCAAATGAAGCTCCCGACGGGCTCGACAGAGACTGTCATCCTGTATGGTCTCGAGGACTTTGCCCGCTGGAGACTGCCCTGGAACATTCGGGAAGGCACGCTTGAGGACCTGCGTCGGGGCGACTTCATCATGCTCGACCAGTCTGCCAGCAAGCGTTTCGGGCCATTCGAGACGGGTGATTATCGGGAGATTGCACGCACCCGTTTCAAGATCATCGGGGTGACCGAGGAAGCCAGATCGTTCACCACCACACCCCTGGCCTTTATGGACTACCACCGTCCGCAGCGGCTCGACCCGGTGAATCTCGGACGAAGATAATTTTGGTCTCACCACGCGAAGTCGCTGTTGGGCCGTGATTTGCGCAGAAATACGGGCTCCTTTTGGGCATTAGGAGCGATTTTCGGGTCTGAAAATGGCGTCGAGGGATGGGATGCGTTCAGGAGGCTGGTCGATTTCGTTAGCGAGCATTTTTGGGGGTAAAAATCGCCTGTAAGGGCCGATTCGGGGCGTTGGATTGGGGTTAAGTGCTTCGATGAGAACGGATTGCTCCGGTGAGACCACGAGATCTCAGCAACCAGCCGCTTGCCCCGTGGGTTGGCTCCGGCAGACGGCGTCCTATTGCAGCTCCAGCGTTCCGAGGTCACGCAGCCCGCCACCCGTATCGCCGGACAATGTGACCTGCAGTTCAGTCTGGGCCAGGATTGCAGATTGTTCCTCCCCTGCCCCTACGGCAATCACCATCAGCACGTAGTCCCCGGGTGGCACCTCCTCGGCCGTCCACCTTCCGCGGGGCCGGGGGGGAGTCTGGTCCATGATTTCCCTTACTTCTGGACGCGCGTACCAGGCGGCCAAGGCGTTGGGATCTTCACGCATGGACTCGGGGACCACGAGTGCGGCGGGTTGCAGGAAGGCATTGATTGATCTGTCGGGATCAAGTTCCGCTCCCTCCGCCCAATGCACCCGGGCGGTGACCGTCCATGTATCGGCCCCGATCGTCACCCATGTCACTTCGCCGGAGAGCACCTCGACACCCATCAGGGGCTGATGCATCAACGACCTTGTCTGAGATCCGTCCGCCAGGGTGAGGGGCTGCGGAACCAGGCGGACCAGTTTGTGGCTGCCCGGCGGCACGGTGGGGAATACAAACCCGCCGTCGGCATCGGTGATGGTCCTGAACGAGGTTATCTCGGTGAGCGCGGATGTTGGCGAGTCGGTTCCTCCCTGGAAGAGGATTTCACGATTGGCGGCTGGTTCTCCGCCTGCCAGATATTGTCCCTCGATTTTCCCCCATGCCTGCAGTTGAAGCACCGGATGGGCCTGCAACCGGGCTGGCGTCGCTTCTCCATAACCTTCCGGCGAAGCGCCGACCACTTTCGTCACTTCATCGCCCACATTCAACTTGAGCTTCCCTACCTCATCGGTGCGCAGCAGTCCCGCAGCCGATCGCATGGGTCCCTGGACAAATCCGCCGGGTACCAGGCCCATGCGGGAGTGTTGGGTCATCAAACCCACGTCCACGCCGACGGCCGGCGTTCCGTCGGGCAACAACACCTCCACCTCCAGGATCTCGGCCAGCTCGAGTTCCACATCGAAACGCACCTCACCTTCGTTGGCGCGCACACTCCGCGTCACGTGGGGTGTGTAGCCCTCCGCCTCGATCTTAAACACGAACAGCGTGTCTTCGGGTCCATGGATAACGGACTCCTCAAACACGTGGCGAAACTCGCCTCCCTCGAAACTCAGCCAGAACCGGTCAATCGTGCTCCACTGCAGGGACGAGACATCGCCGTTGATTCCGACGTCCGGCCATCCGGTCACGATCCGGAATTGGGGCAGCAATTCTCCTGTGTCCTGCGCCCGGACCGTACCGGTGATGGTCAGGGCCGGCTCCATCCCCACAACGTACTCTTCGCCGTCAGCGACGACCAGGATGCTGTCCCTTCTCATGAATCCTTGAGCTGCGACGTCATATTGCAACTGGCCCGCAGGGGCACCCTGCCACTCCACCCGCCCGGCCGCATCCGTCTTCCGGTTGAACTCCACCTGCACCGGCGGCACAGCCGCCGCTTCACCGGGGAAGACCCCCGAGGCGGAA
>JBMTVN010000407.1:0-3791 GCA_049451415.1 Limisphaerales bacterium
GTGAGGAGTGGGAGTTCAGTGTGGTCGGGTTGGCGGGAGAGGGCATGGAGGAAGGCGTATTCGAGGCGTGCCTGGGTGGAGGGTTCTGCGTTGAGGAGGATTTTTGAGGCGAAGGCGCGGGCGGCTTCGACGAACGTGGGGTCATTGAGGAGAGTGAGTGAGGCGAGGGGTGTATTGGATTGGGGGCGTTGGGCGGTGCATTCTTCGCGGGATGGGGCATCGAAGGCCTTGAGCATGGGGTGGAGGAACTGCCGTTGCCAATGGACGTAGAGGCCGCGTCGCCATTGGCGGGAGTCGGCATGGTGGGCATAGGTGCGGGTGGGGAAGTTGAGGTGCTGGTAATAGCCGGCGGGCTGGTAGGGTTTGACGCTGGGGCCGCCGATTTGCTGGACGAGGAGGTCGCTGATGGAGAGGGCGGTATCGCGGATCATTTCGGCAGGGAGGCGCCAGCGGGACTGGCGGGCGAGGAGGATGTTGGCGGGGTCGGTTTCCTGGAGAGCGGGTGAGGGGGTAGAGGATTGCTGGTAGGTTTTGGAGGAGACGATGAGTTTGAGGGTGGCTTTGACATTCCAGCCGGACTGGATGAATGCGAGGGCGAGGTTATCGAGCAGTTCCGGGTGGGAGGGAGGGGAGCCTTGGTTTCCGAGGTCATCGAGGGAGGGGGAGAGGCCTTGGCCGAAGAGGAGGTACCAGAAGCGATTGACCATGACGCGGGCGGTGAGGAGGGCTTGGGGGCTGGAGGGGTGGACAAGCCAGTTGGCGAGGTCGAGTCGGGTGGCGCGTTCGTTCTCGTGAGGGATTGTGCCGAGGAATTCGGGGATAGCGGGCTGGACTATGTCGCCGGATTCGTCGAGCCAGTTCCCGCGGGGGAGGATACGGGTGGTGCGTGGGGTGTTGAGGGCCTGGGAGATCATGGTGAGGCGGCCTTGCTGGCGGAGCTGTTCCAGTTCCGTAGCGGCCTCGGTCAGGTTTTTTTGCAGTTGGTCCAGTTGGGTTGGTGGCGTGTGGAGGAGTTGATTGGCGAGTTGCTGACGCAATTCTGCGAGGCGGGCCTCGGTGTCCGGCGGGAAGACCATTATTTCCGGTGCACGTTTGGTGGGGAGGTCGTTGGTGCCATCGCTGAAGTGGCTGGTGTCGTCGATGTCGGCGAAGAACGCGGCGAGCGAATAGAAGTCACGGAGCGTGTAGGGGTCGTATTTATGGTCGTGGCATTGGGCGCAGCCGACG
Source organism: Limisphaerales bacterium (assembly GCA_049451415.1). Lineage (GTDB taxonomy): Bacteria > Verrucomicrobiota > Verrucomicrobiia > Limisphaerales > JAHDYP01 > JBMTVN01. The sequence continues at coordinate 1,228 of JBMTVN010000407.1, forward strand.
GTGGCGCCCATCCAGACGGCGGAGAGGTTACGGACGCGGTCGGCGGCGTATATGGCGATGTATTCCTTGGGTTGGAGGCCGCCTTCGTGGGTAGTTTGGAGGAGGCGGTTATAGCCTGAGGCGGTTTTTTGGCGGGTGGTGGGGTTGGGGAGAAGGTCGCCGGCGAGTTGTTCACGGGTGAACTGGTCGAAGGGCATGTTTTGGTTGAAGGCGTCTATGACCCAGTCGCGGTAAGGGGAGATATTGTGGTCCTGATCGCCGTGGTAGCCGACCGTATCGGCGTAGCGGACAAGGTCGAGCCAGTAGCAGGCCATGCGTTCACCGAAGGCGGGGTCTTGGAGGAGGGAATCTACGAAGGCGTCGTAATCTGCGGGGGATTTGATTTGGGTGAAGCTGTGGATTTGGTCGGGGGATGGGGGGAGGCCGGTGAGGTCGAAAGTGAGTCGGCGGAGGAGAGTGATGGGGTCTGCCGGTGGGGAGGGTTGGAGGTGGTTTTGTTCGAGGCGTTGGAGGATGAAGGCATCGATCCAGTTGGCTGGGTGGGAGGTTTTTTGGGGGGCGGGTATGGGGTGGAGTGTGGGAGTGGTATAGGCCCAATGTCCGGACCATTGGGCACCGGCGAGGATCCAGTTTTCGAGTTGGGTTATTTCCTCTGGGGAGAGGGATTTGCCGGATTCCGCTGGGGGCATCAGGTCGGCGGGCTCTGAGGTTTTGATGCGGCGGATGAGTTCGCTGGTGTCTGGGCGGCCGGGGGTGACGGCTTGGTAGCCTCCGAGGTCGGCGAGGAGGCCGTCGCTGGTATCGAGGCGGAGGTTAGCTTTCCGGTGGTTGGCGTCGGGGCCATGGCACTGGAAGCAGTTGTCGGACAGGAGCTGGCGAATCTGGTGGGCAGAGCGGTTGGGGGTGGCGGCGAGGGTGGAGGTGGCGGCGAGGAGGAGGGTGACCAGGAGTTGATGGAACGACATGAGGCTACCGGTTTCTAAATGGGTTAGGCGTCCTGGGTTTCGTTGGGCGTGAGGCCGAGAACGAGATTGAAGCGGGCATTGAGTTCACCGATACGGGATTTGGGGAGGGGGGTGAATTGGACTTCGACGGACTGGCGTTGTCGGGCGTCCTGGATATTGCGGAGGATAGCATCCGTGGCATTGAGTTCGTGGCCTTGGATGTAGCACTGGGTGGTGAGGAGGTGTTGGGAGTTGCGACTGATCTTGAAGTGGATGTGCGGGGTGCGGCCCGGGTAGGGGACGGGTTTGATGGTGCGGAAGTAGTATTCACCGGTGGAGCTGGTGAGGAAGCGTCCGTAGCTTTGGAAGTTGGCGTCGCGTTTGGATTGGTCGCGGTCCTTGGAGTGGCGGTAGATGCCATTGCCGTCGGCCTGCCAGATTTCGATCAGGGCATTGCGGACGGGGTCGCCACGGTGGTCGAGGAGGCGCCCGCTGAGGTGGGTGATTTGGCCGATGGCTGGGGTGAGGGAATCGTTGAGGATGAGAAGGTCGTTGTCGGTATCGAGGGGGAGATGATCGGGGTAGAAGGGGCCTTCCGTTTGGGCGGGGGTTTGGGTGAGTTCATTGGCGAGGGCTCCGGGGACGGCGAGCCAGGCGGCGGAGGTCAGGAGGGAGCGATGGATGAAGGCACGCCGGGATGGATCAGGAGTGTTCATGGGGAAGGTAAGGGTTTTTGGTGCTTCGGACAATACGCTGGGGTGGGGCGGGAGGCAAGGGGTAAGCGGGAAGCGCTGAGGGTAGTGCCGCGTGCGCGGCACGGGAGCTGGGGGACAGGCGCTGCGCGCGAGGTCCTTCGACTCGAGGCGGATGCCGGTTCCCTCAGGGTCGTCGATTCGGGACGACGACGGACTGTACGGGGGTGGTGCAATGACTTGCGAGTTCTCGGAGCTCGCCCTTGGCGGTGCGGAGAGCAGAGCGAGGGGCGGCAAGCGGTGAGGTGCAAGCTTGGTGCGAGGGATTTGTTGGGGCTGAATCCGGTGGAAGGATCGGTAGCCCTAGTTCCGGGCTGCGAGCTTTGAGCTACTGCGTGACGGGGTCGCGCAACAGCTGTTGGTTCTCTGCCGGCTCCTGGATCCATGCGCTGGAGTTGCGCTTCGATCCCGATTTCGATAGCGATTCCGTTACCGATGATAGTGCTTTTGAGCGGGGCGCAGATCCATTGGTACTGCTGATCGGGGTGAAGGTGTTCCGAAGTACAGAAACTCCGAAACTCCGGATGCGGAGGTTGGCGGGTAGGGGTGGAGGGTGTATGCGGTGCCTTGACCCTTGGAGTGGGGCTCGCCAGAGTTGGCGGATGAAGAATGCAGGACGGGTTTATTTAGTTGGGGCGGGTCCCGGTGATGCGGGGTTACTGACTTTGCGTGGGGCGGAGTTATTGGGGCGGGCGGATGTGGTGGTGTATGACGCCTTGGTCTCGCGGTCGGTGGTACGGTTGGCGCGGGAGGGTGCGGAGATGATTTACGGGGGTAAGCGGTCGAAGTTACCGGGGATGGAGCAGGGGGCATTGAACAGTTTGCTGGTGGAGAAGGCGCGGGAGGGGAAGGTGGTGGTGCGTTTGAA
>JBMTVN010000408.1:0-3787 GCA_049451415.1 Limisphaerales bacterium
ACAAGGCGCAGGTAAATTACCACAACTCCCAAGAGACAAGGGCCGCGCCTTGTCCCGGCGTAGCTCGCAGAGCGAAGACGGATGCCGCGCGGCCGCCACGTCATTGCAGCAGTTCGTTGCAGGTAGGGTCACGCTCCTGCGTGACCGCCAAATCATTGCTAAAACCACTCCCTCCCCTCTCCACTCTTCTCTCTCCCTGCGGTCCACTGCCAACCGCCAACCGCCAACCACAAAAGCGCTTCCCGCTTGGCGCCTCCCTCCCCTCGCCGCTACACTCCACTCCCAATCCGCACCATGGACTCCGGGGACACAAATCAGCCAAGCCAATCACCCGCATCTCCCGCCTCCCCACTGCACCAAAGCCTGCTGCTGGACCTCGAAGTCCACCCCCACGGCAAAGTCCTCAAAGTCGGCGCCATCCTCGACAAACACTGCTTCTCCTCCGCCGGCCAACTCGCCTCCACCGACCTCCTCGCCGCCCTCGCCAACCTCACCAAAAACGCCTCCGCCGTCATCGGACATAACCTCGTCGATCACGACCTCCCCACCATCCGGCAAACCCACCCGGACCACCCCGTCCTTAAACTGCCCGTCATCGATACCCTCATCCTCTCCCCCATCGCCTTCCCGGAAAACCCCTACCACCGCCTGATCAAGGACTACAAGCTGCTCAGCGAAAGCGTCAATGACCCGCTCGCCGATGCCTCCCTCGCAGGAAAACTCTTCGAGGATGAACTCCGCTCCCTCGCCGGCCTCGCACAAACCGAACCCCACCTCCTCACCTGGTTGCACTACCTCCTCGCCACCCCGGAAAACGACCACGATACCCTCGCCCAAGGCATGGACCGCGTGTTCACTCACCTCGGCAGCCAAATACCCCAACCCCAATACGCCCTCCGACTCGCCAACCAGCTCGCGCCACGCTGGGCCTGCGCCAGCTTCACCCTCCAACCCCACCACCCCCATACCCAAACCCAACGCCCCGCTCTCGCCTATGCCTTCACCTGGCTCCGCGTCGCCGGCTCCAACTCCATCCTCCCTCCCTGGATCCGCCTCCGCCACCCCGCCACAGTCCAACTCCTGAAAACCCTCCGCGAAACCCCCTGCCAACTCCCCACCTGCTCCTACTGCCAGCAAACCCATAACCCCCTCCACCAACTCAAAGCCTTCTTCGGCTTCAAGGCCTTCCGACCCACCCCCACCACCCCCACCGGCGCCAGCCTCCAACAGGAAATCGTCGAAGCCGGTATGCGCGAGGAATCCCTCCTCGCCATCCTCCCCACCGGCGGCGGAAAATCCCTCTGCTACCAACTCCCCGCCCTCGTACGGAATTACCGGCGCGGAACGCTCACCATCGTCATCTCCCCCCTGCAAGCCCTCATGAAAGACCAGGTCGACGGCCTCGTCCGCCGCACCGGAACCCCCTTCGCCGCCGCCCTCTACGGACTCCTCACTACCCCCGAACGCGCCGATGTCCTCCGCCGTATCCGCACCGGCGACGTCGCACTCCTCTACGTCTCCCCGGAACAACTCCGCAACCGCTCCTTCAAGGAAGCCATCGCCCAACGCGAAATCGGTTGCTGGATCTTCGACGAAGCCCACTGCCTCTCCAAATGGGGACATGACTTCCGCACCGATTACCTCTACGCCGGACGCTTCATCCGCGAATTCGCCCAACTCCAAAACACCCCCATCCCCCCCATCGCCTGCTTCACCGCCACTGCCAAACGCGACGTCCGCGACGAAATCATCGCCTACTTCAAAACAGAAACCCAACGCGACCTCCAACTCTTCGAAGGCGGCGTCGAACGCACCAACCTCCGCTTCGAAGTCCAGGCCATCTCCGGCCCGGGTAAAATGGAACGCACCCACCTCCTCCTCGACGAACGCCTCACCCCCAACCACCCCGGATGCGCCATCGTCTTCCGCTCCACCCGCGCCGCCACCGAACTCACCGCCCATTACCTCCGGTCCAAAGGCTGGAATAGCGCCCACTTCCACGCCGGCCTCACACCCCCCAAAAAAAAGGAAACCCAAGACAGCTTCCTCAACGGCCATACCCAAGTCATCTGCGCCACCAATGCCTTCGGTATGGGCATCGATAAAGACGACGTCCGCCTCGTCATCCACGCCGATACCCCGGGCTCCCTCGAAAATTACCTCCAGGAAGCCGGCCGCGCCGGCCGCGACGGTCAATCCGCCGACTGCATCCTCCTCTTCGATGACGAAGACTGCGAACAACAGTTCCGCATGGAAGCCTTCTCGGAACTCAGCCGACGCGATATCGCCCAAATCCTCCGCACTCTCCGCCGCTCAGTCCGACCCGGCCGCAACGAAGTCGTCATCACCTCCGGAGAAATCCTGCGCGACGAAGAAATCGAAACCGATATCGACCTCATGGACCGTATGGCCGATACCAAGGTCCGCACCGCCATCTCCTGGCTCGAACGCGCCGGCTTCGTCTCCCGTGAAGAAAATGTCACCAGCGTCTTCCAAGCCCGCCTCCTCGTCCAAAACCTCACGGAAGCCCACCAGCGTATCGCCCAACTCCAACTCTCCCAACCGGAAAAACAACTCTGGCTCGCCATCCTCCAAACCATCATCAATACCAAACCCACCGAACCCCTCACGGTCGACCAACTCGCCCTCCTCCCCGAACTCCTCGACTACGCCCAAGGTAACCCCTCCGCCCTCGCAAACCCCGATTACGTCAGCGCCAAAATCCTCCGCATCCTCGCCAATATGGCCGAAGCCGGCCTCCTCAAACGTGACCTCCTCCTCAATGCCTTCGTCAGTACCAACCACAACGATACCTCCCTCCACCGACTCCACCACACGCTCACTCTCGACCGCCAACTCGTCGATACTCTCGCCACCTCCGAACCCGACCCCGAAAATTGGGTCCCCCTCTCCATCCCCAGACTCAACCAAACCCTCCTCAACCTCAACCTGCCCTCCTCACCCGATACCATCCGCACCCTCCTCAAAAGCCTCCGCGAAGACGGACGCAACCACTCCAATACCCAAGGCTGCCTCGATATCCGCCACCTCACCAACGAAGCCTACCGCGTCCGCCTCCACGCCTCCTGGACCACCATCTCCGAACTCGCCGAACGCCGACGCCGCGTCGCCACGCTCATCACTCACGCCCTCCTCAGTAAAATCCCACCCAAATCACCCCCGCGTAAAGATGCCCTCGTCGACTTCACCTTCGAGGAACTCCTCCTCGCCATCGAAAAAGACGAAAACCTGCGCCTCGACCTCCACGACCCCTCCGCCGCCATCGAACGCGCCCTCATGTTCCTCCACGAACACCGCATCATCACCCTCCAACAGGGACTCGCCGTCTTCCGCTCCGCCATGACCATCCGCCTCAAACCCGAGGCCAAAGGCGCCCGCTACCAGGCCAGCCACTACCAACCCCTCCAACACCACTACGAAGAAAGAATCCTCCAAGTCCACGTCATGGGCGAATACGCCCGCCAGGCCCTCCAGCAAATGCGCCAGGCCCTCGATCTCGTCCTCGCTTACTTCTCCCTCCAAAAAGAAGAATTCACCCAGCGCTACCTCAAACAAAAATCCAAACTCCTCCAACACGCCACCACCGCCCAATCCTTCGAATCCATCGTCTCCAACCTCCAAAACCACCACCAAATCCAAATCGTCACCGCCCCCATCCACTCCAACCTCCTCATCCTCGCCGGACCCGGCTCCGGTAAAACCCGCACAGTCGTCCACCGCTGCGCCTACCTCCTCCGCGTCCAACGTATCCCCCCACAATCCATCC
>JBMTVN010000409.1:0-3778 GCA_049451415.1 Limisphaerales bacterium
TCCATAGGCCCAAAAAGGGCCCCTGCAATGAGATTAAGTGTTTGGTGCGGAGCGGTTTATCGTGGTCCGAGGACGATGGTGGAGGACGATGGTGAGGGCGCGGGGGTTGGGGGTGTTGGGGAAGTGGAGATGGAGGAGGTGGTTGGTTTCGTCCCAGGAGGAGGTGGGTGAGGTGGATTCGCCCTCGAGCTGGATGGATATGGGTTTGGCGGGGAGGTGGAGAAGAGCGGTGGCGCGGGTGTTGTCGATACCTTCCACGACGAGTTCGAGGGCGCGTTCGTTGCTGGCGATCGTCCAGGTTTTGCAGGCGGCGGCGAGGACCGTGGGGGTGATGGGGTTGGCGACGTTCAGGTCGAGGAGGAAGAGTCGGGATCCGGGTTGGACCGTGACTTCCTTGAGGAGGTGGAGGTTGGGGTCGAAGAGATTGATGAAGCGGCCGGAGAGGGTGGTGGTTGCTTCGGCGGGGGATTCATCGAGGCCGGCGGCGACGATGAACGGGCCGCGTCGGAGGATGAGTTGGTTGCGGTTGGGCCAGGATGCGGATTGGGGCATGGCCGTGTGGAGGGCTTTGAGCAGTTGGGTGTCGCCATCGGGTGAGCGCGCGAGGGAGGCCGGGTTGGTTTGGGTCCAGGTGAGGGATCCGGAGCCGACCGGGTATCGACCGGGTTGGGTGTCCTTGAGGCCTAGCTTTTCGAAAAGGTGGAGGCGCGGAGTGGGGTAGCTGAGGTCGGCAGAGTTCCACCATTCGCGAACGGAGTTGTAGGGGTCGGAGTCGTCGTCGATCATCATGAGATTGCCGCCTTGGCGGACCCAGTTGGCGAGGGCGGTGTGGACGTCCGGGGTGAGCGGTTTTTGTCCGTGGTAGGAGAGGAGGAGAGTGGAGTAGCGGGAGAGCGCGTCGGGGAGGGGTGCGTTTTCGAGTTGGACCGGTTCCACGGGGATGCCGCGTTTGAGCAGGGGCAGGGCGAGGCCATAGACGTGGCTGAGGTCGGGATCACTGCCTTGGGGTTCGCCGCGTTGGAACATGAGCGAGTCACTGACGAGGACACCGACTGTGGGTGGGGTGTTTGCATCCCAGGTGGAGGTATGGGGTTGGAGTTCATTGAGGGCGTTGATGACCGTTTGGAGTTCCGTGGCGTAGGCCGGGGGGATGGGGATGCGTTCGGTGGTGTTGGTGGGGTTGGGATAGCGGCCATTGAAGATGCGGTTGGGCCAGGGCATGACTTCGTAGCGCCAGACTTCGGGTTGGAGGAGCGAGGCGACGAGCGTGGATTCCCAATTGGTGCGATAGTCTTTCCAGTCGTGGTTGGGGTTATCCTCGATGGGGTCGTTGAGGTACCAGACCGTGCGGCCCGTGGCGCGGACGAGGTTTTGCATGGCGCCGTATTCGAGGAAGGCGGTTTCGAAGGTGCGTTCCTTGCGGGTGCCGCGGTAGACGTTGGGGGTGCGGGAGGTGCCGGTCCAGACCTGGGCGATGTAGCCATCGCAGCCCTGGAGTTGGGCGAGGCTGGATTCGGGGCTGACGATGCGCCAGTGGGCGTAGTTGAGGAGGCTATGCGTGGGGACGTAGCAACGGACGTTGGTGTTGTGGCTTTGGTTCCAGTCCTGGATGAAGTCGAAGACCTGTTGCAGGGCGCGTCGGTAGAGGAAGTATTTGAGTTTAGAGGCGCGCCATTGGGCATCGGGCGAGGAGTGGGGTTCCTGCCAGGGTTCCTGGTAGTAGTTTTGCCATTCCTTCTTGAAGCCGGGGGAGTAGCCGCCACGGACCCAGAATTCGGGTTCCTCGAGGTGGATGGCTTCGACGCCGCTCTCGAGCGCGCGCTGGACACCGACGCAGAGGAAGCGACCGTAGTTTTCCCCGGGGCTCATGTAATAGACATCGCCGCCGTGGGAGATCTTGTTGCCGTTGCGGTCGGTCTGGGCTTCGTCCTCGTGGTTGACGCCATCGAAGCGCCCATAGAGGTAGTCCTGGTAATTGCCCCAGGACACGCCGGTCATGACGTGGATGCGGTAACCCTTGTCGCGCCAGGTGCGGATGCGGTCGGGTAGTCCGGGATCGATGCCGTACACGATCGCCACATCGGAGCGGAGGTTGATGGAGTCGGCGTAGCCACGTCCGGTCTGGAAGACCGTGCGTTCGAGCGTTTGGCCGGGGTCGGTGGGGCGTTTGGCGGCGAGAGTGGGGTTGGCGGTGAGAAACGGGGTGAGCGTGATGAGGAGCGCGGCCGGAAGGAGTCCGAGTTGCATGGGGGTGAGTGTCGGGGAACGGGCGCAAAGCGGGAAGCGCAAAGCGCTTTGCGCCTGCGGCGCAGGAAGAGAGGAGACAGGAGAGAGGAGAGAGGGGGCGGCACCGACTACGGCTCGCCCGAGGGCTCGCTGACTACGGACTACGGGTCTCGCCTTCTGCGAGACCGACTACGGACGGATCGGAGGTGGCCGACCCCCGACTCCTGACTCCCGCCCCCTGATCCCTGAACTTCTCGACGCACAGCGGTTGACGGGGGGAGATGGAGTGGGTAACGTCCGCACACACCAGTTATCTGCACCAAAAGGTATTCTCATGAACGAACTGTCCCGTGGGAGCGCTGAGAAGGCTTCTACCCGTTTGCGGCGGGGTTTTACCCTGATTGAACTGTTGGTGGTCATTGCGATCATCGCGATTTTGGCGGGGATGCTGTTGCCAGCATTGGCCAAGGCGAAGTCCAAGGCGCATAGCATCCAGTGTTTGAGCAACTTGAAGCAGCTGGGGTTGTGCTGGGTGATGTATGCCACCGACAATGACGACAAGATGGTGGCCAACTGGCTGGGGACGACCAATGCCTGGATTGGTGGGACGGTGCATTCGTTGCCCGGGGCGACGAACGTGTGGGATATCCGGAACGCGAAGCTGTTCCAATACAACTCCACCGAGAAGATTTATCAGTGTCCGGCCGCCAAGGAACTGCCTGACTCGCTGAAGAGTAATCCGACCATGCGCGGTCGCCAGCTGGTGCGGAACTATTCGATCAGCGGTCGGATGGGCGGTGGTGATGCGGCGGATGCGGCCCAATATGGCGTGGCAGACACCAGCTGGGTGTTGGGTAACCAGTATCCGATCTGGAAGAAGACGGCGAACATCAACGGCCCCGGGCCGTCCCAGGCGCTGGTCTTTATTGATGAGAGCAAGGAGACCATTGATGACGGTTATTTCGCCATGAAAGCCACTGCCACGGTGTGGCAGAACTCCGGCACGGTCCGGCACAACAAGGGTTCTGAATTCGCCTTTGCCGATGGGCACGCCGAGCATTGGAAGTGGTCGGTGGTGAGCACCGAGCAGGATTTGGACACGCCGATCAATGGTCCCTCGGGCAATTCGATGGTGGATTACATCAAGATGCAGAAGTCGGTGGTCTGGGTGGACGGGCAACCCTGAGCGCTGTGCGCCTGCGGCGCAGGGAGAGAGGAGACAGGGGAGGGTAGAGGGGACGTGCCGCTGGGGCCGGTGATTGATCTGAAACACTGAAACTTCGAAACACCGCGCGCGACGGAGTCGCGCTGAGGGTAGTGCGAGTTGGGTGCAATGACTGGCGGTCACGCGGCAGCGCGACCCTACCTGCACGTTGGATTTCGCATGCGAAATCCAGTTGGCCGTAAGCGGGAAGCGCGAGACTGGTGCAAGGATTGGGGCTATTGCGGTCCGCGCGGCGGACCGCAGGGAGAGAGGAGAGAGGAGAGGGGAGAGGGGACGTGCCGCTGGGGCCGGTGATTGATCTTAAACACTGAAACTTCGAAACACCGC
>JBMTVN010000410.1:0-3764 GCA_049451415.1 Limisphaerales bacterium
TGGAGTGGTTTATATATACGTCTCCCTAATGCCATTCATTCTCGCAACGCACTTACTAATGTCTTATTCAACTAGCTAATATCGCATTTCAACCACCTTTTGCAGGCATACCACCAACTCCAGCCGACCGTTCACCCCACAAGTAACCATTCCTGCAACTCATCCTCACCCCAAAAGAGCAATTTATGGGAAATCGTCGGCAGTTTGTGCGTAGTCGAAACCCGTAACCCCGTGGCTCAATCACTAGCGTTGGACCAACCCTATCGCGTTAACAAAACCAAGCTATGAAACCAAATCGATCCTCAGGGAGACTCACAGCTATAGCCGCCATCGGCGCGCTGCTGGGAACCCTCAGCGCCTACGCCGAAGGACCGCTGATCACGGCCAGACCTCTAACACCCCAAGAAATCAAGGACTACGCGCTGCCGTCGACCACCCAAAAATCAGGCGGCCTCCTAACCGTAGGCGTGGGACAACCCCTCTACCTCGAGGCCCAAGTCCCCTACGGAACAATAGTCACCGGAATCAGCTGGTCCATCACCAGCCAACCAGCCGGCTCCAGCGCAACCCTCGCCACAAGCCCGCTGCCCGCAGAAATGCCCATCTATAACCCCGGTGACCGCGCAGTCAGTATCGTCGCCGGAAGAATGCTCCTCGTACCAGATGTCACCGGACATTATCAGGTCAACGCCACGGTCAATACCGATGGCGATGACATCGTAATCGATGGCGCCGCCACCGCCGCCCTCTACGTCGGCGTCGGCCACGTCGGTGATTCCACGTTCCCGGAGTGCGCCCTCTGCCACGCCGATAAAGTCCCCGGCTGGGAAGGCACCCACCACTCCGTCGCCACCAGCTACAACCTCGACGACAGCACCGGCCACTTCCAAGAACGCTGCCTGTCCTGCCATACCACCGGCTACGATAAAGCCCCCCTCGCCGTAAACGATGGCTTCGATGATATCCAAGCCCTCGTCGGCTGGACCTTCCCCGAAACCCTCCAGCCCGGTAACTGGGACGCCATGCCCCCCGAACTCCAAGCCAAAGCCAATGTACAATGCGAAGCATGTCACGGCCCCGGCTCGGAACACTTCGGCCGCTTCGACCGTATCTCGGTCAGCACCAGCTCCGGCGACTGCGCCCAATGCCACGACTCTGTATCCCATCACAACAAAAGCCAGGAATGGAACGCCTCCCGCCACGCCATCGCTACACGCTACCCCACCGGCGAAAACCGCGCAGGCTGCGTCAAATGCCATAGCGGGATCGGTTTCATCGACTACACCGACGGCAAAGCTCAATCGGACTTCAGGACCGATTATGAAGCCATCGTCTGCGCCTCCTGCCACGACCCGCATAATGGCGAAAACCCGCACCAGCTCCGCACAACCGCCGACGTCACGCTCGGCAATGGCCATATCGTCACCCAAGGCGGCAACGGCAAACTGTGTATGAACTGCCATATGGGACGCCGTAATGCCAAGGATTACGCCGAAACCAGTAATCCCTCCAGCCACTTCGGCCCCCACTACGGCACGCAAACCGACATGCTCGCTGGCCAAAACGCCTACGAATATGACCGGCCCATGCGCTCCTCAGCCCATATCTACGCAATCAAAGACTCATGCGTCACCTGCCACCTCCAAGAGGTCAGCTCCACCGACCCCGGCTTCCTCAATGTCGGCGGCCATACCTTCCGTCCCGCTTGGGATGGCGGCACACCCGAAGACCACTCGGATGATATCCACCTCACCGAAGCTTGCGCCTCCTGCCACGGCGAAATCGAATCGTTCGATATCCCCCGCCATGACTACGATGGCAACGGCATCGTCGAAGGCGTCCAAACCGAAGTCCATCACCTGATCGATAAACTAGGAATGCTCCTGCCACCCTACGGCAGCCCCGAGGTCAACATGGGAGCCATCACCGACCGCGATGAACTCAAGGCAGCCTTCAATTGGGAGTTCGTCCACGAGGACGGTAGCTACGGTATCCATAATACCCTCTACACAGTCGATATCCTCACCACATCCATCGCCATGCTCTCAGGCCAGCCAATCAAAGGCGATGCCGACAACGACTGCCTGACGGATGAATGGGAAATCGCCCAGTTCGGCAGCATCACTGCCCATGACGGCCTGGCTGACCCCGACCTCGATGGCGTGAATAATAAGATGGAATATGCCGCAGGCACCAACCCGATGCTCGCAGACTCCGACGCAGACGGATTCAGTGACTTCGACGAACTCCACATCGGCACCAACCCCAATAGCGCCGATGACAGCCCCGCCCTCGGACGGAGCACAATATTCCAGGCCGCCGAAATGGTGTTCATGACCGAAACCGGAAAGACCTACCAGGTCCAGGCCGTCGGCAGCCTCAGCGCCAATGATTGGGTCAACCATGGCGATGCCTTCGAAGGCACCGGTTCCATGATGCAGCTCTTCATCTCTACCCGCGATACCGCAGCCCAATTCTATCGCGTGGTCGAGCTGCCTTAACACACGTCCAAGAACGTCTAACTGAAACCTACCCATCCAGCCCCCCTCCGAGTGTCCCGGAGGGGGGCCTTTTTTCCGCAAACAAACCCCGGCTAAACCTCAACCCGAATTGGTTTTGCTTTTGCAATCCATGGATGGATATTCAAACCCCAAAAAGGACGATACCTTGCGTCCAATCCGTCAATCTGAGACAAATACTCCCATGGAACATCGTGCAGCAGAGGAAATTACAGGCCGGGATCGCTTCCTCCGCGCCCTGAACTCCCAACCCGTCGACCGCCCCCCCATCTGGCTCATGCGCCAAGCCGGCCGCGCCCTCCCCGAATACCGGGCCCTCAAGGAAAAATATACTTTCGTCCAACTCGTCCAATCCCCCGACCTCGCCACAGAGGTCACCCTCCAACCCATCCGCCGCTTCCACTTCGATGGCGCTGTCATCTTCAGCGATATCCTCATCGCCTCCGAAGGCATGGGCCAAAAATACCGCTTCCGTGAAACCGGTGGTATCGAAATGGAATTCACCGTCCGTACCGCCGATGACGTCAACCGGCTCTCCCCTCAAGCCGTCCCCGAAAAAACCCAATACCTCGCCGAAGCCCTGAAACGCGTCAAAAAGGAACTCGGCAACCAAAGCGCACTCCTCGGCTTCGCCGGCTCCCCCTGGACACTCGCCAACTATATGCTCGAGGGCGGCAGCCACCCGGAACCTCTCGCCGCTAAACAACTGCTCCACGCCAACCCGTCCCTCTTTAACCAACTCCTCACCCGTATCACCGACGCCGTCATCGCCCTCCTGAAAATGCAGATCGAAGCCGGGGCCGATGCTCTCCAAATCTTCGACACCTGCGGCGAACTCCTGGCCGCCGATTCCTACGAAACCGCCTCCGGCCAGTGGATCCGCAAAATCGTCGACGCACTCCCCCCTCAAACCCCCGTTCTGCTCTACGTCCGCGGCGCCCCCCAAGCCATCCATTCTCTCGCAGATTCAAACCTCCGCGGATTCAGCATCGACTGGCGCATGAACCTCCACCACCTCCGCCAAACACTCCCCGCCCATAAGGTCCTCCAAGGTAATCTCGACCCCTCCCTCATGCTCACCACCCCAGAGGTCGTTACCCGCGCCGCCACTCATATGCTCGAACCCATGCGCCATGCCACCGGCTACATCGCGAACCTCGGCCACGGCCTCCCCGCAGGCTCAAAACTCGAAAATATCGAAGCCCTCTGCCAAACCGTCCGCTCCCTCAAAGCCTGACCACCACC
>JBMTVN010000411.1:0-3764 GCA_049451415.1 Limisphaerales bacterium
TGATGAGAGTGTTGTGGCAGGATTGGAGGGGGATTCACAACAAGCTGGTTGAGCCGACTTTAATGATACGTGAGTCGACGCGGCATGCGATCTCGTAGGTTTGGGCGGGGGATTTTGTTGCGGTTGGGAGCGGGGAGGTATCGACACCAAGTGCGTGGTATGGCTGACTTCCGGGCATGTTATTATCGGCCAGCGAGCTACGGTTAAGTTATGGGCACCAGCGTTTGCTGGCTGGGGCGACGATTGCGGTGGAGGCGGGTGAGAAGGTGGGTTTAGTTGGGCGCAACGGGTGTGGGAAGACGAGTTTGCTGAAGATACTGAGTGGTGACCAGGAGCCTGATGCCGGGGAGGTTTCGAGGCGCCGGGGATTGCGTGTGGGGGTATTGCCGCAGGAGTTTGAGTTAAGGGAGGGGGCGACGGTGAGGGAGAATATCGAGTCGGGGGCGGCGGATTTGATGGAATGGCTGAAGCGCTATGAGGCGGGGGATGGGACGGAGGTGGAGCTGGCGGATTTGCTGCATGGGATTGAAGCGGCGGATGGCTGGAATTTGGGGAAGCGGATTGAGGCGGAGGCTTCTGTGCTGGGGGTTCCTGATTTGGGTCGGGTGGTGGGGCCGTTATCTGGTGGCGAGAAGAGGAGGGTGGCTTTGTGTCGGGCTTTGGTGGGGCAGCCGGATTTGCTTTTGCTGGATGAGCCGACGAACCATTTGGATGCGGAGTCCATACGCTGGCTGGAGAGTTTTTTGAGGACATTTCCCGGGGCGGTGATTTTTGTGACGCACGACCGGTATTTTTTGGACCGGGTAGCGACGCGTGTGGTTGAGCTGGATGGGGGGAGGTGTTTTTCACATGCGGGAAACTACACGGCCTATTTGGAGTCGAAGGCGATTCGGCAACAGGTTGCGGAGCAGGCGGAGCGGAGGAGGCAGCGGTTTCTGCGGGTTGAATTGGAGTGGGTTCGGGAGGGTGTGAGGGCTCAGCGTTCGAAGTCGAGACATCGGCTGGACACCTTTTACGATGTGGCTGGGCTGGAGGCACCGCCGGAGGAGCGGGACATGGATTTGATTATTCCGCCGCCGCCGGAGTTGGGGAACAGCGCGGTTGAGGCGGTGAATTTGGGGGCCTGTGTGGGCGGGGCGGGGGAGGAGAGGTGGTTGTTCCGGTTTTTGGATCTATCGCTGAAGCCGGGGCAGTGCACTGGCATTGTTGGGCGGAACGGGGTGGGGAAGACGACCTTGATCCGGGTGTGTTTGGGCGAGTTGGAGCCGGACGAGGGGACAGTTACAGTGAACCGTAGGGTGGTCTTCAACAAAGTGGATCAGGAGCGGATGCAGTTGAATCCGGAGGGGACGGTTTTGGAGGAGGTTGCGGACGATGGTGACACTGTATGTTTTGGGGAAAGGACCTTGAGTGGGAGGGCGTATTTGAGGCGTTTCCTTTTTGATGAGGACCGGATCAAGGAGAAGGTGGGGCGTTTATCGGGTGGGGAACGTGCGAGGTTGATGCTGGCGAAGGTCTTGAAGTGTGGGGGTAACTTTCTGGTGCTGGACGAACCGACGAACGACTTGGATCTGACGAGTTTGAGGCTTTTGGAGGAGGCTTTGGCGCATTTCGGGGGGACTGTATTGGTGGTGAGTCACGACCGTTATTTTCTGGATCGGATTTGCGACCAGATTGTGGCGTTTGAGGAGGGTGGGGTTTATGTGCAGCCGGGCAACTACTCGTATTACTTGGAGAAGAAGCAGGAGAGGGATGCGTGGGCGAAGGAGGCTGCGGTTCGCTTGGCGGGTGGTGGTGGGGTTGATCCTGGTAAAGACCGCCAGGCGGTTCGGTCGGCCAAGCCACGGAAGCTGAACAACAAGCTACGGGAGGAGCTGGCGGGGATGGAGGGGGCGATTTGCAAGGCTGAGGAGCGGGTGGTGGAGATTGAGGCGACGCTGAACGATTCGGATTTTTATGTGCGTCGGGCCGCTGAGGCACCCGGGCTGGTGGAGGAGCTGGAGGAAGCGAGGAGGGAAGTGCAGCGTTTGTATGCGAGGTGGGAGGAGTTGGAAGCGATCCAGTCCGGGGCGGCTGAGGGGTGAGCGGGAGGCGGCGAGGGCTGCGGGCTTCTGCATCGCGCTGGCGCGATGCAGGGAGAGAGTTGAGGAGAGAGAGTGGGTTGGCGCTCCGCGCAGGAGTGGGGATAGCCTGGCAACGCGGTGGGGGTAAGCGGGATGGTGGTTGCCTTAGCGTGGTGCGGCGGTGAGGCCGCCATCGACTACGAGCATTTGGCCGGTGATGTAGGAGGCATCTGGCGAGGCGAGGAATGCGACTGCGTTGGCGACTTCATGGGGTTGACCAAAGCGGCGCATGGTGATGCGTTCCAGGCTGGCTTTACGAATCGGCTCGGGGATGGCTGAGGTCATGTCGGTTTCGATGAAGCCTGGCACGACGGCATTGACGCGGATGCCTTTGCCTGAGAGCTCAGCGGCGAGGGCTTTAGTGAAGGAGAGGATGGCGCCCTTGGAGGCTGCGTATGCGGTTTGTCCCATGACGCCGACGAGGGCGGAGACGGAGGCGATATTGATCATGGTGCCACGGCGGGCGAAGAGCATGGGTCTGCTGAGTGTTTTGGACCAACGGAACAGGCCGTTCAGGTTGACATTGATGACTTCCATCCAGTCTTCCTCGGGGGTGTTGAGGAGGATTTGATCACGGGTGAGGCCGGCGTTATTGACGAGGATGTCGACCCGTCCGGTGGCGGAGAGGATTTGTTCTGCAGTTTCCTCGATGGCGCTGGTGGATGATTGGTCGCATTGGACGGGTATGGCGCCGGTGGAGGCGAGTTCCTGGGCCTGGGCTTGATTGCTGCGGTAGGTGAAGTAGACGGTGGCGTTTTTCTGGCGGAGTTTCTCGACGATGGCGCGGCCGATGCCACGGGATCCGCCCGTGACGAGTGCGACTTGGCTGGTGAGGTCGTTTTGCTGGTTGATTGAGGTGTGGGTATCCATGTCAGGCAATTGAAGGTGTACGGATTGGGAGGTGGGTTCAACTTTGAACGTTGACACTTTTGAGGCAGGGGGAACGATGGCGTGCAGATGGAGCGAAAGCGGTTTTGTGTGGTGGTGCCGGTATTTAATCACGGGCTTACAGTTGCGAAGGTCGTGGGTGGGGCGGCGTGTTTTTTTCCAGTGATTGTGGTGAATGACGGCTCGACGGACGGTACTACTGAGGCGTTGCGTCATTTTGACGGGGACGAGCGGGTGCGAGTGTTGGAATTGCCGGTGAATCTGGGCAAGGCGGGGGCGTTGAAGGCGGCATTTGGCCTGGCGATGGAGCTGGGTTTTACCCACGCGATTTCCCTGGATGCGGACGGGCAGCATCCGGTGGAGGCGGTGCCGATGTTGGCGACGGTGAGCGAGAGGGGGTCGGACGCCCTGGTGGTTGGGGTGAGGGATTTGCGGCGCGCCTGTGCGCCGAGGGAGCGGCGATTCTCGAATGGCTTGTCGAACCTGTGTTTTCGGTTGGAGACAGGTGTGGCACTGGGGGACACGCAGACCGGGTTGCGGTGTTATCCATTGGGTATGGTGAAGCGCTTACGGCTGAGGGAGTCGGGGTATGCCTGGGAACTTGAGGTATTGGTGAGGGCGGCGTGGGCGGGGGTGCCGTTGGTGGAGCACCCGGTGGAGGTGGACTATGCTGCGCCGACTTCGCGGATGTCGCACTTTAATCCGGTGCGGGATTTTCTACGGATTGGCTGGCTGCACGGGCGATTTTTACTG
>JBMTVN010000412.1:0-3758 GCA_049451415.1 Limisphaerales bacterium
CGCTGCCTGTCAGCGCTTGCCTATGGCGGGACAATCGTGGAAAGCGGCGATCCGGATGTCTGGGTATCCACGGGCGTCGATCTGGTCGTGGAGCAGCAGCCGGGGGTTGGAGATGAGGCAGGCGGCGAGGGCGAGGCGCTGTTTCCATCCGCCCGAGAGTTCTCCGGCGAGTTGATTTTGGCGTTGGTCGAGGCCGAGGGCCTCCAGGCTGGAGCGGACCGCTTGGCGACGGTTGGGGACGGCATAGACGCGGGCCATGAAGTCGAGGTTTTCAGCGATGGTGAGATCTTCGTAGAGGCTGAACTTCTGGGGCATGTAGCCGACCTGCTTCTTGATACGGCGGGATTCACGCCGGAAGTCGAAGCCGAGGCAGGAGCCTTCGCCTTCGTCGGGGGTGAGTAGGCCGCAGAGCATGCGCAGGAAGGTCGTTTTGCCGCTGCCGTTGGGGCCGAGGAAGCCGTGGATCTCCCCCTTTTGGACGCGGAGCGACACGCGGTCAACGACGCGGTGGGTGCCAAAGGATTTTGAGACGTTTTGGACGTCGATGGCGGGGGTGTCCACGTTCATGGAACGGGGGTGATGGCGACGTCGACTGGCTGGCCGACGGCGGGCTGGCTGGAGGCGTTGGGGGTGAAAGACGCTTCGAGGAGGAAGACGAGTTGGGTGCGGGTTTCGCGGCTGTAGATGACTGGCGGTGTGAATTCTGCCTGGGAGGAGATGAATTGCACCGTGGCCTCTTCGGGGTGCGTGGCGCCGTCCCAGGAGATCCGGACGTGTGTTCCGACCTTGAACAGGTGGAGTTGGGTTTCGCGTACGAAGAAGCGCACGAGGCGGTTTTCGGGTGGAAGCAGGTAGAGGACCGGGGCGTTGGGCGGTACCCATTCACCTTCGCGGTAGAGGGTATCCTGGACGAGGCCGTTGGCGGGTGAGAGGGCTTGTTTTTGTTCGAGGCTCCATCGCGCCTGGTCGAGTTCGTGTTGCCGCATGGCGACCATATTGCGGGCGACCTGGATTTCGTCGGTTCTGCTGCCGAGCCGGGCGGTCTGGAGTTCCGCCTCGCCCCGGGCGATGCGGGTGTCCAGTTCTGCTAGCGAGGATGAAGCCTCGTCCATTTGTTCGGGGGAGAAGGTTCCCGGGTTCTGTCGGGACGCATTGAGGCGGCGGGTGAGGTTATTGCTGGCGAGTTCGCGCAGGACAGTGAGGCGTTGGAGTTCGGCTTCGAGAGCGCGGAGTTCTGGTTCGCGGAGGGGCTTTTGCCGGTTGGCGAGATCGGATTCAGCCTGGGCGAGGCGGGCCTTGGCGGCGGCGGCGGCGGCGCTTTCCGGTTGGGGATCGAGTATGAACAGGAGTTGTTGGTTGGTGACCGTACTGCCGCGGTGAGCGAGCAGTTCGAGCAGGTGGCCGCCGCTGGGGGCGGAAACGTAGACGTAATCTCCCTCGACGTAGCCGGGGAAGCGGTCCTGTGGGGGAGGTTGGCAACTCGAGAGCTGGACCAGGGCGAGGATGAACAGAGTTCGGGTGTAACCTTGCATCCTCATGGGGTGGAGCATGAGGGCGGCCATTTTGGCCGTCAACGTTCAACCGGAGGGGTTGCGGAACGGGGTCGCGTGAACGCAAGGCGTGACTAGAAAGCGCCTTGGAGGCCGAGGCGGACGAAGGGTGCGGGGTCGGTGCGGAACTGCCAGTCGGCCTCGCGGAATTCGAACTGTCGATTGAAGGCGTAGCCGGCCTCGAGGGAGGCGCCCCAGAAGGGGCCCATCCGGTAGCGCAGCCCACCGGAGGCCCGGAGTTCGCGGTAGGCGAACTTCTCACCGTTCAGGTTGGAGCGGCCGTACTCGTTGCCGAAGTCCTCGGCAACGCGGAATGCGCCGCCGGTGATTTCACCGCCGATGAAAGTGATCCAGTTCCTGGTGAGGCTATATTCGAGAGTGGGTTTGGGGAGGACGAGATTCAGCGTCCAGTTTTCGGCGAAGCGCCACCACACGCCGGGGCCGCCGATCGTGGCGAGGCGGCTCCAGGGGTTGATGTTGATTCCGGCCACGAGGAGCAGGTTGGTATTGACCTGGTAACCTACGGCTACCAGTGCGGGGAAGTTGATGTCGGACCCGTCGATATCCTGCCAATCGCTGTAGATGCCGGGGCGGACATCGAGACGGATACTCCAGGCATCGGCTGGCTTCCACATGCCTGAGAGCCTGAGGCCGAGCCCATGGGTGTGGTCCGGTAGGGGGGCGGAGCCGTTGTGATCGATCCAGAGGCCCTGCCAGAAGGCGCCTGTGCCGAGGCTGAGGTTTTCACTGGCCTGGTAATAGACGGCGGCGGAGGCGCTGGACAGAGTGGTCGCTGCTTCCCCGGTGCCGGCCTTCCGTTCGACCTCCCCTGCCCCGGTGTAGCTTACGGTGGCATCCATGCGGGTGAGGACGGAGCCCGGGCCGCCGACGCCGGCGGGCTGGGCGTGGGCGGCGGAGGCGGTGAGCAGGGCCAGGGCTGCGATTTGACGTGAGAGGGAGCGGATCACGCGGTGGAGTATAGGGTAAGGTGGAAGATTCGCAACCGGAGCTTCCAGTTCCTCTTTGCGTGGGGGCTGCGCCTGCGTATGTTGCGGCCATGGTTGACGACAGCGGCAAGGCTATTCGGTCTGACTGGGATGCGGTGAAGGATCATTCGCGGGACTACCATTTATTCACCTACGTTTATCCGGTGGTTTCGCGACGTTCCGGCGGTTTATCGATTGGAGTGAACCTGAACCCCGACAAGCGGTGCAACTTCGACTGTATTTACTGTGAAGTGGACCGGGTGAATCCGCCACGGACGACCGTGTTGGATTTGTCGCAGGTGCGGAGTGAGCTTGACGGCATGGTGCGGTATGTGCGCGAGGGAGGGCTGGCGGGTGAGGCCAAGTTTGCTCCCCTGCCCTCCCGGGTGCAGCGAGAGATCAAGGACATTGCTTTCAGCGGGGATGGTGAGCCGACGATGATTCCGAATTTTTCGGATGCGGTGAGAGTGGCGGTGGATGTGCGGCGGGAGCATGCCTTGACTTCAACCAAGCTGGTCCTGATTACGGACGCGGCCGGGTTGGACAAGCGGGATGTGAGGGTGGGGCTAGAGTTGATGGACAGGAACGGTGGGGAGGTGTGGGCCAAGTTGGATGCGGGGACGGAGGCTTATTACCGGTTGGTGAACCGGACCTCGGTGAGTTTTGAGCGGATCCGTTCAAACCTGCTGATGACTGCTCGCGTGCGGCCGATCGTGATCCAGAGCCTGATGCTCAAAGTGCATGGGGAGCGGATGTCGGAGGCGGAGTTGTCGGCGTATTGTGATCGGTTGAGGGAGATCACTGATGGGGGTGGGCGGATTGGGGAGGTCCATTTATATACCGTGGCTAGGCCGACCCCGGAGGTCTATGCAACGCGGTTGACGCGGGAGGAACTGGATGAGCTGGCCGTTGTGGTGAGGGAACGGACGGGGTTGAAGGTCGAAGTTTTTGAATAAAACCGTTTTTGGCGTCGCATCGATGCCGGGAAGGCCTATCCTTTCACGAAACCCAAACTGACTGACTGATCATGACAGCTTCG
The DNA here is from genome assembly GCA_049451415.1 of Limisphaerales bacterium. Taxonomy (GTDB): domain Bacteria; phylum Verrucomicrobiota; class Verrucomicrobiia; order Limisphaerales; family JAHDYP01; genus JBMTVN01. The sequence goes on from JBMTVN010000412.1 coordinate 3,576, forward strand.
ATTTTGACCCGTGTGAGTGGAGGAATTCTTGGCCTGAGCCTGCTGCTGGTGGTTTCCGGGTGTCATAGTCCGGGGTCGGCTTCCGGGGGTGTTTCCCTGATGCCGGGCGCCGGGTTGGAGGGCTGGCACAACCCTTATGAGTGGGGGAAGGCGGAGATTTTGGGGGATGAGGTGCATTTGACG
>JBMTVN010000413.1:0-3731 GCA_049451415.1 Limisphaerales bacterium
CCCACGCCATCACCCCCGGCCCGCTCCTCGGAATAACGATCCCGTCGATGAACCCACACATCAGCCAGCCGGTCGGCTAATTCAGCAACCCCAACTTTTTCAGTCCGTAACCATTTCTTGAGGGAAACCCCCTGCCCGGCAAAAAGACAGGTATAAAGCGTCCCCTCTGCGGAAACCCTGGCACGGTCACACCCACGACAAAAAGGTTCAGTGATCGAATTAATGAATCCCACCTCTCCTGCCCCATCCACGTAGCGGAACCGACGTGCCGTACTACTCGCCAACGGTTCGGTCACCGGCTCTAACCTCCAGCAGGCCGAAATCCTCATCCGGATTGCGTCTCCAGTCACGACCTGTTCCCGCAACCATCCATTCGAGTTCCCGACATCCATATATTCAATGAACCTCAGGGGAATACCTTCCTCCCGACAGCGGGACGCAAGCAGCAACACCTGGTCGTCATTGATGTCGCGCCTGATCACCGAATTGACCTTGATGGCTAGCCCCAGATCACGCGCTTTCAAAAGGGCAGCCCACGTCCTGCCAGGATCTACCGGCCGACCAGCCATACGGGACCCCACAGTCGCGTCCAGCGCGTCCAAACTAACGGTAACCCGATTCAAGCCTGCTTCACGGAGGCTCGGGGCCAACCTGTCCAACCCGGTTCCATTGGTGGTGATAGCCAGGTCGAGATGCTCTCCAAGACCACGCAGTAGCGACACCAGCAAAGGGAGATCCCTTCGCAACAGGGGTTCCCCACCCGTCACCCGCAGCTTGCCAACCCCAAGCAATACGAAAGCAGCTGACACCCGGGTCAACTCCTCAAAGCTCAGGATCTGATCACGAGGCAAAAAGGCAACCTCCCGTCCCAACAATTCAGCCGGCATGCAATACTGACAGCGCAGATTGCACCGGTCCGTGACAGAAATACGCAGCGTGGACAATCGCCGGCCCAGCAGATCAATGGGACGCAACACACTCATGATCCAACCCCATTGTCCGACCCGCACCGGCAATCCGTCGGATCCACCCATTCATGGCTGCCGTCTTCATAGAATTCGTGCTTCCAAATCGGCACCCTCGCTTTCACCTGGTCGATGATGTAACGGCAGGCATCAAAGGCAGCGGACCGATGCACCGCCGTCACCCCAACCCAGACAGCAAGATCTCCCGGATATAAGTGTCCAATACGATGCACACATCGGGCCTGCTGGATTCCATAACGCTTAACGGCCTCCCTCAGGATCCGGTCGCCTTCCTTGACCGCAAGGGCCTCATAGGCCTCGTATTCCAGCGAGACCACCCCCTTACCCAGGTGATGATTCCGCACCCAGCCCTCAAAGGCAGAGTAGGCACCGACCTGCACATCAATCATGGATTGCCTCCCAAGGCCCATGTCCAAAGGAAGGTTGCTGATGGAAAAGGCGACAGTATTCATCCTCCACACATGGGCGGCATAAAAGCAACCACATCACCCTCGTTCAACACAGCGTCATAGTCGCAGAACACTTCATTCACGGCCGGCCGAACATGACCCCGCGGCAGGTGGAATTCATTATCCAGACCCAACGATGAATAAAGTGCGCCAACGGTCAGGCAATCCGTTTGAATGGACTCCGTCGACCGCCCACGGTGATCCTTTAACTGGGCGAAATAGAGGACGGTGATTCTCATCTTGATCGGGATCTGAGATAACCATTCAAGCGGTTGTGCTCCTCGGGAGTATTTGCATTTTCAAGCGCATTCGCATCGGCCAAATCAAGCAACTGCACAACCGAGCTGTGATGGATGAGTATCTTTCGCGGGCAACGAAGACCCTCCTTCAGAGCACGCTCAAGGCGCAGCATCATCGATGGCTCATAAATGCTGCAGAGCGGTTCCGGAAGTCCATCGTGCGCGCTCCGATAAGCCACAACAGAAGCCCCTCCCCTGCCGTCAACCAGTTGCCCTAACACCTCGACTGTAACCAAGGGCAGGTCGCAGGCCACAACCAGCCAGGCATGCCCAGGCAGCCTGCTTGCAGCAGCCAGCATTCCCGACAAGGGCCCCATGCTCTCAGGCCCATCCTCCACCATTGCCATCCCCTCCGGCACCGTCCCGACCAACTCCTGCCCTCGACGAATCGAAATCCACACAGGTGAACAAAACGCACGCAGTAAACCAGCCGTCGTCATCCATTGCGGATCCCCCGATCCGCGATAAACAAGGTTGGCCTTGTCCTGACCCATGCGCCGGCTCTGCCCACCGGCCAGCACCAAACCCGCAAGCGGCGGCATCGAATCAGGTCGTGACATAATCCGATTTTCCTCCGGTTTTACTCACCAATTTCACTTCCGTAATGACAGTTTCAGGGCCCAGGCTCTTGGTCATATCATACAGGGTCAAAGCCGCCACTGAGGCACCCGTCAACGCCTCCATCTCTACACCGGTTTTGCCATTGCATCGAACCCGACAAATAATCAGGACCGCAGGATCCCCCTCCACCGGCGAGATCTCAAGGACGCAACCCTCGATGGGCAGGAAGTGACAAAAAGGAATCAGGTCGGAGGTCTGCTTGACCGCCATCGTACCGGCAATCCTCGCCACATCAAATACAGGTCCCTTGCTGGTCGAGAATCCTCCAGCTGCCAGTCGTCCCCATGCCTCAGCAGAAAAGTTCACCCTGGCCTGGGCGATAGCCTCCCTGCTACCAGCCGTCTTGGCAGAAATATCCACCATCGCCGGCCGCCCTGCCTGATCCAAATGGGAAAGGAATTCGTTGCTCATCTCCACGCAAAAAAAGGCACTCTGTCGCCAGCTGTCCAGAAGTTTGCTTCGGCCGCCAGCTCAATGAAACCATCCGTCGCAACCAAACCAGCATAATCTCCGGAGTTCCGCACAGGTCTCGGTAAACATGTGCCGTCGGACAGGCACTTGACCGGCAGAAACAGTGAAAGGGCTTTCTCAAACCGAAAAGATTCCCCCATTAATCGTGTCTCAGGAACCACCGAACTGCCAAGCATCGCCAGGGCGAAGGGCAACAGATACCGGAGCCCGCATGTCAACGTGGAGACAGGGTTTCCTGGAAGTGCAAAAACCACACACCCACCACCGCTTTGCCAAACTCCCATCGGCTTGCCCGGACGTTGGCTAACCCCATGAAACAAACAACGGCATCCCTCATTCAGCACTCCGGGAACCCAATCGAGGCGCCCCTTCGAAATCGCCCCCGATACAACCACCAGGTCTGAGTCACTAAGACTCGCACGCAACCGCTCAGGACTCTCCATATCCTGGTCCGGCAGGTGTTCCACCCGATGAACAGCCGCACCACATCTGGTCAGCAAGGTCTCCAACACATGCAGATTGGATCCCCTCAACTGATGAGCCAGCGGCTCCTCACCGACCCCGACCAGTTCATCGCCAGTTCCAAAAACCGAAACGATCGGACGTCGACCAACCCTAACCTCCCCATAACCGCAGGAAGCCAATACACCAACCTCCACCGACCGGATAAAACTCCCGGACTGAACCAGCTGCCGCCCTTTCGGATAATCACTTCCACGCCTGTGAATGTATTGTCCACGCACGATGTCGCTTCCCCCAACCAACCGGATGTGACCACCCTCCAGAAGAACATCCTCCACGGGAACCACCACGTCAGCACCCCTGGGCAAAACACCCCCGGTAGCCACCTCCAAAACCGACCCAAATCCCTCCGGAAAGCACACCTCAGGATCCCCGGCCAATAC
>JBMTVN010000414.1:0-3728 GCA_049451415.1 Limisphaerales bacterium
GGGTTTCCGGCACGTGGGGGCGGGGGTGACGGGAGGGCGGTTTACATTTGTCCGATGCCGGAGCATGTGGCGATTGAGTATGACCATGGCGGGGGTTGTCCGTTGTGCGGCATGGCGTTGGTGCCGGTATCGGGTGAATCGTTGAGCCGGGTAAGACCCGGCGGTGCGGTGGAGTATTATACCTGTCCGATGCCGGAGCATGCGGAGGTGCGGGAGGCTGGTGCGGGGAAATGTCCGAAGTGCCGCATGACCTTGATTCCCGTGATGGAGGAGCCTGAGCCTGAGCCGGAGCCGCCTGGTGTGCCGGCTGGAGTGACGCTTTACACGTGTCCGATGGCATCCCATGCGCATGTGGTGGAGGATCATCCGGGGAAGTGTCCGGAGTGTGAGATGGTTTTAGTGGAGACGGGAAGAGTGAAGCATGGGAAGCGTTCGGAGGGGATCTGGCTGCGGAACCGTGCGGGTGCGGGGGACGAGGCAGGACACTAGGGAGGTCTATCATGCTGGCGCGCGTCATTGATTTTTCACTACGGAACCGGTTCCTCATTCTGGTGATGACCGTGTGTCTGGTTTTGGGGGGTATTCATGCGGTCCGGCACATACCGGTGGATGCGATTCCGGATTTATCGGATGTGCAGGTGATTGTATTTTCCGAGTATCCGGGGCAGGCACCGCAGATTGTGCAGGACCAGGTGACCTATCCGATCACCACGAAGATGTTGTCGGTGCCCTATGCGAAGGTGGTGAGGGGGTATTCGTTTTACGGGTTTTCCTTTGTGTATGTGATTTTTGAGGATGGCACGGATCCCTATTGGGCGAGGAGCCGGGTATTGGAGTATGTGAGCAGTTTGTCGGGGCAGCTGCCGCGGGGAGTGAGTCCTTCGCTGGGGCCGGATGCGACGGGTGTGGGTTGGGCTTTCATGTATACCCTGCATTCGAAGGAGCGTGATTTGCAGGAGTTGCGGAGTTTGCAGGACTGGCATTTGAAGAACCAGCTTACGGCGGTGGAGGGGGTCTCGGAGGTGGCATCGATTGGCGGTTTTGTGAAGCAGTATCAGGTGACGGTGGATCCAGTGAAGTTACGGGCGTATGGGTTGCCTTTATCGACCGTGGAGATGGCGGTGAAGCGGAGCAGCGGGGAGGTGGGCGGGCGCGCCCTCGAGCTGGCGGAGAAGGAGTTTATTCTGAGGGTGAAGGGGTATGTGGATGACGTGGAGCAGTTGAGGCGTACGGCTGTGGGGGTGGGTACGAACGGGGTGCCGATTTTGTTGCGGGATGTGGCGAATGTGCAGGTCGGGCCGGACATGCGTCGGGGGATAGCGGAGTGGAATGGTGAGGGGGAGACTGTTGGGGGGATTGTGGTGGTGCGGTATGGGGCCAATGCGAGGCAGGTGATCGCGGATGTGAGGGAGGCGTTGGACAGGGCGATGAGGGGTTTGCCTGAGGATGTGGAATATCGCGTCGCTTACGACCGGACGGCACTGATTGATCGGGCGGTGAAGACGCTGGAGCGCACCTTGATGGAGGAGAGCATTGTGGTGGCGCTGGTGATGATCCTGTTCCTGTTGCATTTGAGGACGGCGCTGGTGCCGATTGTGATCCTGCCGATTGCAGTGATGGCGTCGTTTCTGATCATGTATATTCAGGGGATCAGCTCGAACATCATGTCGTTGGGTGGGATTGCGATAGCGATTGGAGTGTTGGTGGACGGGGTGATTATCCTGGTGGAGAACGTGCACAAGCACATGGAGGTGGATCAGGGCAGGAAGCCGCACTGGGAGATAATCCGGGATGCTTCGGTGGAGGTGGGGCCGACCGTATTTTACGCTTTGCTGGTGGTGACGGTTTCCTTTTTGCCGGTATTCGTTTTGCAGGAGCAGGAGGGGCGGTTGTTCAAGCCGCTGGCATTTACCAAGACCTATTCCATGGCGGCGGCGGCGATTTTGGCGATCACCCTCGCGCCGTTGCTGGCGGGATTGTTCATTCGCGGGCGGGCGATGCCTGAGGAGAAGAATCCGATCAGCCGGCTTTTGATTTGGTTGTATCACCCGGTGATTGCGGTAGTGATTCGATTTCGCTGGTGGGTTGTGTTGGCGGCGGGGTTGTTGGTGGTCCAGGTATTTTTTCCGTGGAACCGCTGGGTGGTGCAGCGGTTGCCGGAAGGTGAGTTCAGGCAATTAGCGGGGCGGGCGAACATTTTATTTCCTTTCCAGAACATTGGTTCGGAATTCATGCCGCCGTTGTATGAGGGGGATTTGTTGTATATGCCGACCACCTTTCCGGGGATTTCCGCGACCAAGGGGCGGGAGTTGCTGCAGCAGACGGACAAGATAATCCGGAGCTTTGCTGAGGTGGAGAGTGTGTTTGGGAAGATTGGGAGGGCGGACACGGCCACGGATCCAGCGCCGATGGACATGATTGAGACCACGATCATGTTGAAGCCGGAGGAGGATTGGCCGGAGGTGGAGGTGGCCGGGGGTGGGCGTCGGCGGAGGACGCCGGACGAACTGGCGGATGCCTTGAACAGGGCAGTGCAGTTTCCTGGCTTGGCGAATGCGTGGACGATGCCGATCAAGACGCGGATTGACATGTTATCGACGGGGATCAAGACACCGGTCGGGATCAAGATTGCGGGGGCGGATTTGCGGGAGCTGGAGAGGATTGCGACCGAGGTTGAGAGCGTGGTGAGTCGGGTCCCGGGGACGGCGAGCGCATATGCGGAGCGGGTGATGGGCGGGAGCTACATTGAGTTCGACATTGATCGCGAGGCGATTGCGCGGTACGGGCTGACCGTGGGGGACGTTCAGGATGTCTTGAGCGTGGCCCTGGGGGGCATGCCGGTGGCGACCACTGTTCAGGGATTGGAGCGTTACACGATCAACCTGAGGTATGACCGGGATTTTCGATCGAACCTGGATGCGTTGCGGCAGGAGATACTTGTGTCGACGCCGATGGGGGCTCAGGTGCCCTTGGGGCAGCTGGCGAGGTTGGATGTGGTGAATGCGCCGATGTCGATCAAGAGTGAGGCGGCTGTGCCGAATGCCTGGATTTATGTGGACATCCGGGATGTGGACGTGGGGACCTATGTGGGGAGGGCGCAGTCGGCGGTTGAGGCGGCGATTGCGGGGGGGGAGATTCGCATGCCCGACGGCTACAACCTGTTTTGGAGTGGCCAGTATGAGTATATGCTACGGGCGAAGCAGCGGTTGTTGCTGGTGGTTCCGGTGACCTTGCTGCTGGTGGGGTTGTTGATTTATCTCAGCACGCAGTCCTGGGTAAAGACGTGCATTGTCATGCTGGCCGTTCCGTTTTCTTTGGTGGGCGCTTTTTGGCTGGTCTACCTGCTGGACTACAACATGAGCGTGGCGGTGTGGATTGGCTTGATCGCTTTGGCGGGTTTGGATGCGGAGACAGGGGTCGTCATGCTGTTATATCTGGACCTGGCATATGAGAAGTGGAGTCGGGAAGGGAAGATGTCGACCGTGGATCATCTTACCGAGGCGATCCATTACGGGGCGGTGAAGCGGATCCGGCCGAAGATGATGACTGCGGCCACGACCCTCATTGCGTTGATTCCGATTTTGTGGAGTGAGGGGACGGGGGCGGATGTGATGAAACGGATTGCGACCCCGATGGTGGGTGGCGTGGTGACCTCAACTTTGCTGGAGCTGCTGGTTTATCCCGCGATTTTCTTCATGTGGCGGGGGAGGGGTGTGCGTTCCGCGGTA
>JBMTVN010000415.1:0-3725 GCA_049451415.1 Limisphaerales bacterium
GAGATTTTTTTGCCTGGGGAGGGATGGCTTTTGGGGGACAAACCCACATTTTTGTTTGTGAGTCGGGCGGGGGACACCTGGTTGGGGACGGAGGAGGGTCTGGCCATATGGAATGCGCGGCAGGGGGTGTTTCTGCGGGTGGACACTTATTCCTTTGGCGGGGCGTATTCGATGGTGGATGCGGGAGGCGGGAAGTTGTGGTGTGCGACGGGGCGGGGTTTGGTGGAGGGGGATAGTCGGGTGTGGTCTTTTATGCGACCGACGCCCGGGGGGGTGAAGCATTTGCGGGTGTTGCGGGATGGCTCCTTGTGGGCGATGGGGGATGGTTTCCTGAAGCGGTTTTGGGCGGGGGCGTGGGTTGAGCAGCTTTGGGGTGGAGGAGTGGCGGGGTTGGGGGTGAGTGACGTGTGGTTGGATATGCGGGGCGGGCTTTGGTTAGCGGCGGGTGGGAGGTTGTGGCTGCAGCATCCTGAGGTGGACACGGACGCTCCCAGGACGGAGGTGATTTCGGCGGGAGGGCGACGGACGTTTTCCACGCGGGAGCGGGTGAGTTTTGTGGTGAGGGCGATGGATCGCTGGAAGTATGCCGAGTCGGGGCAGCTGTTATTTTCCACGCGTTTGAATGAGGGGGCATGGACGGCTTACGAGCCGGGGTCGGTGATGTGGCTGACCAATTTGACGGCCGGGGCCCAGCGGTTGGAAGTGCGGAGCATGGACCCGGGCTTAAACGAGGAGGTGGATCCGGCGGTCTTTGAGTTTGTGGCATTTGTTCCGTGGTATGCGGAACCGCGGATTGTGGCGGTGGCGTCGGTGGGGGTGGTGGTGGCGTTGGTGCTGGCGGCTTTGGCGGTGAACCGGCATTTCAGGTTGCTGAGGAGTTATGCTGAGGTGGAGCGGATTGTGGAGGAGCGCACGCGGGAGCTGGAGCGGGCGAATGAGGAGTTGGTGCACAGCCAGAAGATGAGGGCTTTAGGGACTCTGGCGGCGGGGATAGCGCATGATTTCAATGCGATCCTGTCGATTATCAAGGGGTCGGCGCAGATTATTGAGAGCAGTCTGGGTGATCCGGAGAAGATTAAGGTCAGGGTGGATCGGATTCGGAAGATGGTGGATCAGGGAGCGGGGATTGTGAGGACGATGTTGGGGTTGAGCAAGACCTCGCGTCAGGACTGGAGGTCGATTCGGATGGAGTCCTTTTTGGAGGAGACGATCCGGCTGGTCTCGGAGCAGCTGCCTGCTGGAGTGAGGTTGCATCTGGAGGCGTCGCCTGATGTTCCCGAGGTGCGGATTGCGTCGGATCTGTTTCGGCAGATGTTGATCAATTTGATTTTGAACGCCGGGGAGGCAATGTCGGGGGAGGGGGAGATTTTGTTGCGTGCGTGGGCCGGGGAGGTGAGGGGTGGTCTGGTTTTGCCGCCGGCGGTGAAGGGGGCTCAAGTGGTGGTGGAGGTATTGGACACGGGGATTGGCATAGCTGCGGATGCGTTGCCGAGGATTTTTGAACCCTTTTTTACGACGAAGGCATTTTCGACGCGCAAGGGGACGGGGTTGGGGTTGACGATGGTGCATGAGATTGCGCGGGAGTTGGGTTTGGGTTTGGGGGTGGAATCGGTGCCGGGGCAGGGGACAGTGTTTCGGATTTGCATTCCTGAGGGGTTGGGGAGGTGAGTTTTTTTGGGGGTGATGTTGTGGAGAGGGTTGTTTGTTGGGTGCCAGGAGGCGAAAGGGCTTGGCAGGGGGGTGATGTTCCGATAGCCACTAGGGCGCCTAAGCCATGACGACCGCAGTGAAATCATCGATGGATCGGTTTCCGCATCAGGCCCGGTTTATTCTGGGGAACGAGGCGGCTGAGCGTTACAGCTACTATGGGATGAAGGGGATTCTGGCCCTGTATATCACCAACGTGTTGGTGATGACGAAGGACCAGGCGACGACGATCATCCATTTGTTCACCTTTGTGAACTACTTCATGCCTTTGCTTGGTGCGTGGGTATCGGACCGGTATTGGGGGCGATATCGGACCAGTTTATGGATTTCGCTGTTTTACTGTCTGGGGCACGGGGTCCTGGCGATGAGCGATTTGTTTGGGGGGACGACGGAGAAGCTCTGGTGTTTATCGATCGGGTTGGGATTGATTGCGTTTGGGTCAGGGGGGATCAAGCCGTGTGTGTCGGCATTTATGGGGGATCAGTTCAAGCCGGAGCAGGCCCATTTACTGCGGAAGGCGTATGCGGCGTTTTACTGGGTCATTAATCTGGGGTCGACGGCGGCATTTTTGACCATTCCGTTTGTGCGCAAGGAGTATGGTTACGGGTGGGCTTTTGGGATACCGGGGATTGCGATGGGGTTGGCGACCTTTGTGTTTTGGTTGGGGACACGGCATTACGTGATGGTGCCTCCGACGTCGAAGACGCGGGCGGCGGGTTTTCTGAAAGTGTGGTGGTTTGCTTGGCAGCAGAGGGGCAGGCGTGCAGGGGGGCGTGGCTTTTGGGATGCGGCTCGTGAGCGTTTCAGTTCGGCGGAGGTGGATGCGGCGAAGTCGGTGGCGCCGATTCTGTCGATCTTTGCCTTGATTCCGGTTTTTTGGGCTTTGTTTGACCAGACCTTTTCGACCTGGGTTTTGCAGGGGGAGATGATGACGGCGTACCAGCTGGGGAATTACACGATTGGGCCGGAGGAGATGCTGGCGGCGAACCCGATCATGGTGATGATCATGGTGCCGATATTGACCTTGTTGGTGTATCCGCGGCTGGGTCGTTTGGCGACGCCGTTGCGGAGGATGTCGGCGGGGATGTTTTTGGCGGGATTTTCTTTTGTGGTGGTGGCGATTTTTCAGGTGCGACTGAATGCGGGGCAGGAGTTGAGTGTTATTTGGCAGACGTTTCCGTATTTGATTTTGACCATGGCGGAGGTGTTGGTTTCGACGACCGGGTTGGAGTTTGCTTTCAGGGAGGCGGCGCCGAGCATGAAGAGCACGATCATGGGGTTTTGGAGTTTGACGGTGGCGGTGGGCAATTTGCTGGTGATAGGTGCGACCAAAGTGGCGGGTATGTTGAGCGGGGAGGGTGGGGGGCATGACGTCTCGGTGACGCCGGGGATGTTCTTGTTTTACGCTGTGCTGACGGCGGTGGTGGCGGTGGTGTTCAGCGTGATTGCGGGGCGGTATCAGTATCGTGATGCCCGGGCGGCTGCGGGTGAGTGAGCTGGGGTTTGCGGTCGACGCTGGGCGGGGGGGCGTGCGATGGTTGCGGGGCATTCCCGACTATGGACACCAAGCAATGGGAGTTAATCCGTCGATGTGCCGCGGGAGAGGATGTGGGGCGGGTTCCGGTGGCTCTGATCGTGGACAGTCCCTGGATACCGGGGTATTTGGGGATTTCGACCTTGGATTACTTGATGGTTCCTGAGGTGTGGCTGGCGACGAACCTAGAGGTGGTGCGGCGTTTTCCGGGGGTGATTTTTTTGCCGGGCTTTTGGGTGGAGATGGGGATGTTGGCGGAGCCGAGTGCATTTGGCTGCAGGCTGTCCTTTTATCATGACCGGACTCCGGTGGCGCATGTTTTGGGGGAGTACATCGGGACTTATGCGGGGTTGGGGGTGCCGGATCCGCGGGTGGACGGGCTGATGCCGGTGATATTGAACCAGTATCGGAGGATGCGGCCGAGGGTGAGGGATGCGGAAAGGGTGCGGGAGAGTGGCAGAAGGTGTGTGAGGGAGCACGTTGG
>JBMTVN010000416.1:0-3702 GCA_049451415.1 Limisphaerales bacterium
AGGCGCATAACCCAGGAGCCTCACGACGGTCGCCGCCGTATCATAAGTGTTGAATGGCCTGTCCAGCTCCCATCCTCGCCTGATGCCGGGCCCGGACAAAATCCACGGAATCTCCAGCTCAGCGGTGGTGGCCCCGCCATGCCCCTTACCCACACCTCCATGATCCGAGGTCACCAACACATACGTGCTATCCATGATCCCGGACTCCGTGAGCGCAGCCAGGATTTGGCCAATCAACCCATCCACATGCTCCACGGACCGGAAATACTCCCCGGTCCCATGCCCATACTCGTGCCCCGCGTGGTCCACCTCGTCAAAGTGGACGAAAAGCAGATCCGGCTTCCGCTCCCGAATAACCTCAGCCACACGCCGGGCCGTGGCATCCCCGCCGGTTACATGCTCGAAAACGGTCGGCTTCGTTCCGCCTAATAGCCGGCCAAACCCACCCCAGTCGTATATGCAGGCCGTAACCGCCCTCCCGCCACTCCCTTCAATCACGACATCGAAAAGGGTTGGGAATACCCCGCCGGCACCTGTAGCCGTCGGGGCAACCTCCACTTTGTTGGTCTCCCAATCATTCGAGGTAATGCCATGCTGCTCCGGCCCCGCACCCATGATCATCGAAGCCCAGTTGGGACTACTGGATGTCGGCATCACACCCCGGCCGCTCAAGGTCCACACGCCAGCTTCCATCAGGCTATCAAGCACCGGGGTATGTGCCCGGCGAACACCCTCAGGCGAAAGCCCGTCCACCCCAATTACGACCGCGCGGCTTTGATCTGCACCGTGGGCCACCACCACCATGAAGACAACGAAGAACAGACAAAACCGCTGAGGGCTGTGGGATAACCTGAACGGAAAAAGCCTGCCGCAACCGTTAAGGAAGGACCGGAAACATCGCCAAAGAACCTCGTGACGCATGCAAGCAAACTTCCTCCAAGTCTAATGCCCGAAGCAAGCTGCAAGAACGCAGCGGATGTTAAAATTCTGAGGCCACCACTCTACCCCGACACCTCAAGTTACAACCTGACCGGTGTGGTCGACCATATAGGCCGGAACCCAGCTGTCATTCATCCGGCGCTCAACCATCACCGGCTCCCCGGACTCACCCATGCTGGTGATCTGCGCAAACTCCAGTGCCTGTGCATAGCTCAGGATAATCTGCTCCCGAACCTTCCAGAGGGTCGGGTCCTCAGTGTGGATGTGGAATAGATCGGCACGCATAGAATTCGCAATTATAAGAACCCCAAAGCCCCATCGAACACAACCCCACCAATTGACGTAGATTAAGCGGATATGATCCTGGAATTCATCAGATCTTCAAACTAGGGCATTTCCCCCTAATTGAACTACCCCTTGAAGGGGGCCTCACGCGGCGTAGAGTACACCATGCTAATGAGACCAAAGGCTTAGCCATGACCGAACTACTCCTGAACTCAGCCGAAACCGAGGCCCTGCAGGAACTCCTGGAACAGACCCTCGCAAACCTGAGAATGGAAATTACCCATACGGACCACGCCAAATTCCGGGAAAAAGTCCGAAACCAACAACTCCTGCTGGAAACGATCCAAAACCGTCTCACCAACCCGCGCCATCGTGAACCCACCGCAGGACTGCGCCTCTAACTGAAATCAACCGTTGGAAGTCACCCGGGCCAGCACCCTGAGAAGCGACCTCTCATCAAATGGCTTCCGTAAAACCTCCTCGACACCCGCAGCTGAAAGCTCGTCGCGAAGCTCATCGTCCAACCTCCCCCCCATGGCCACCACGGGCAGGCCCGCGCGCATCTCCTTGATCGCCTTGGCAAACGCGAGACCGTCCATCCGCGGCATGTGGATGTCCGTCATCACCACGGCAAGCGCATCACGATGGTCCACCGCCTTCACCAAGGCCTCCAAGCCATCCGAAGCCAGCATCACCCGGAAGTTGAACCGTTCTAACACCAGGCGAGTCGACTCCCGAACTGCAGGCTCGTCGTCCACCACCAACGCCAGCCCCCCACCCCCATCCAAGTGAACCGGCAACTCAAAGCCACGGCTGTCAGCCGAGCCAGCCTCCCCCACAGGCAGGTAGATTCTGAACACCGTCCCGCGCCCCACCTTCGAGTCCAAAGTCAGGAACCCACCATGACTCTTCACGATCCCCGCCACGTTCACCAATCCCATGCCCGTTCCCTTGTCCGGGGATTTGGTCGTAAAAAAGGGCGTGAAGAGCTTCTCCATGACGGAGGGAGGCATCCCAATCCCCGTGTCCTCCACCTCAACCAACACATACTGGCCGGGCTTCCCATCGACCGTGCTCGCAGCAAATGTCTCGTCCACCTGAAGCAGTCCGGACCTTAGGGTTAGTGTACCCCCGCGCGGCATCGCATCCCGTGCATTCACGCAGAGGTTCAGCAACATCTGATGCAGCTGCGTGTCATCCCCCATACACGTGGGCAACCCGGGTTGGGCCGCCAAACCAAATTGGATGTTCTTGGGAAACGTGGAACGAATAATGGTCGAGATCTCATGGAATAGCTTGGAGAAATCGACCTCCATCCGAATGCCCTCATTGCCCTTCCCGATGGTTAGCAGCTGCCTGACAACCGCTGAGGCTCGCTTCGCACTGTCCTCCAGAGTGTCGAGCAACTCCTTCTCCTGCGGAACCAGACCTCGCAAATACTCCAGGACGAGAAGAATCGGGGTGAGGGAGTTGTTGAGGTCATGCGCCAGGCCACTGGCCAATAAACCGATGCTCTCCAAACGCTGGGTCCGCCGCTCTGCCTTTTCCCGCTCAAGCCTCTGGCTGATGTCCCTGACCAAAGCTACATAGCTCCTGCGCCCCGCTGTCAAATACACCCCTTGAATAATAGCTTCCACAGCCAGCAAAACCCCGCTCTTCCGCTTCATCTCCCCCATCAGGCGGACCGAGCGAACCTCGCTCCCCTCCATTGGCCGCAAAGCCGCCTGCATGTCCCCTTCGCTCACTCCATCGAATAACTCAAGAAAACCAAGCCCACTCAAATCCTCACGATCCCGCCCCAACTGACGCTCCGCTCCTTGATTGGCATATTCAACAACGTAGCCGTCCGGTGAAAAGATGATCACCGCATCCTCCATCGAATCCAAAGCGGCCATCGCCCGACGCAATTCGCTGCTCTGCTCGGTCAGCCTCAAGGAAAGCCGCTTGGCATCCTCCAATGCCACCTTGTTCGACTGAAAGAGCTGGAGCATGTCCACCACCGGGTCGTGCACTGCAAAATCATCATAGTGCAGACCAAAACGCACCAACTCCTCGGCATCAGTAAACCAAGGGGAACCAATGAAAACATAGACCCCATGCTGCCCCAGAAAGCGAATCTCCCCGCGCAGCCTCAGCCGCAGGTGCTGGATCTCCAAAAGAAAGAAGCGCTTGCCATGCCGACGAATAAACTCCGGGCTCAACTCACCCCGCGGATAAACCGACAGGACTGCCTTCGAGACGTCCATACCCCGCTGGCAGTTCGGCCAGAGCCGACGCAGCGCATATCCCAGCTGAGTCAGTCGTATCGATTCATCAAAGGCAAAATGCCAGCGAAAGACATCAGCGAAATCCGCCGAGTTCAAACCCACGAAGTAGGTCATCTCCCCCGATGGCGAATCGCCTTTCTCCCCCAAACCGCAAATCGGCTCCTGGTCCCCGCCGGCATTGGAGTTCATAGCCACCCCCCTTCGTTCAGGG
>JBMTVN010000417.1:0-3701 GCA_049451415.1 Limisphaerales bacterium
CCCTGGAGCATCGGGCGGTGAAGCGTTTTGGGGACCGGAATGCGCGGGGGTATGAGGTGGATGGAGAAGTGGACGTGCCGGAGTTGCGGCGTCCGGTTGAGCCGCGTTTGCGGTGGGTGGTGCGAAATTCGATTAGGGCGGAAGAGAGCGAGACGAAAGAGAATCCGCGCGCGCGCAGCGCGCAACTGAGAATTCTGGAGGCAACAGGTTATGGCCCGCAGAGCAGCAAGGACTAAGGCGCAGGCGCCTGAGGTGCGGTTTGAATCCGTGCTCAAGGCCTTTTTGTGTTGTTTGCTGATTGGGGGTGTGGCGGTTGGTTACGTTCGTCAGACCCACGAGAACAGTCTTTTGACCGGGAGGATTTCGGACTTGGAGAAGGAGATTGAGTCGGCGCGCTACAGCAACCGGAAGCAGCGGGAGGAGTTGGGTGAGCTGAAGTCGCCCCGGCGCCTGGAGGAGATGGCACGGCATTTGAATCTGGATTTGCGTCCATCGATTCCGGGGCAAACGGTTGAGGTGGAGCTTCGGTCGGTGGAGGATTCCATGGTTGCGAGGGCGGAGCGGATGTCCTCGGGGACGGGAGGGGGAAGATGACGGCCCCTCGCAATTGGAATGGGGTGGCTGCGCCGGTTCCACCTTATCAGTATCGGCGGCTGGCTTTGATGTCTGGCGGCTTGCTTTTGTGTTTCTGCGTGCTGCTGGTGCGGCTGGTGGAGATCCATGTTGTCAAGGCGGACGAACTGCAGGCCGTGGTGGCGGGGATGCGGAATGCGACCCGTTTGTATACGCCCTTGCGGGGGCAGATCCAGGACCGCAACGGTTCCGTGCTGGCCTACAGCATGCCGGTGAAGGAAGTGAAGGCGGATCCATCGTTGATTGGTCCGGAGTATGCGCCGTTCATGGCGGCGAAGCTGGCGGGGCCGTTGGGCTGGGATGAGGCTGAGCTGACGCGGGTTCTGGCCACGACCGTGCGGACCAATTCGGAAGGTCGGGTAGTGAGGGACCAGTATGCGCTTTTGAAGAAGGAGTTTCCGGCTGATCGGTGGAAGGCGCTGCGGGAGTCCTTGCTGGAGATGGATTTGAGCGAGGTGGCGGCCGAGCTTTCGGGGGACCAGAGGACCATGCTGAGGAAGGCCTTGGTCAACTCGATCGCCACGGAGGATGTGGATGGGCAGGTGCGGGTTTATGAGCCGGGCGGGTTGGCGGGGCACGTATTGGGTTTTGTGGGGCATAATCCTGAGGCGGAGCGTAATCCGCTGACTGCTCCGACCATAGGAGCGGAGGGGTTGGAACGGACCTTGAACAAATATCTGGAGGGCATACCCGGCTGGCGAATGACCCGGATGATTAGTCGTGGGGGTATCTGGATGACGGAAGTGGTGGATACATTCCGGGCGCGTCCCGGGATGGATGTCATGCTGACCTTGGACTCTCGGGTTCAGCGGGTGGTTGAGGAGGCTTTGCGGCGGGGTTTTGAAGCACATCGGCCGAAGGGGATTTCCTGTGTGGTGATGATACCCCAGACCGGGGAGATCCTGGCGATGGCGAGCATGCCGGGTTTTGACCCGAACGATCTGGGTGCGTCGACGCCGGAGGGGAGGCGGAACCGGGTGGTGACGGACACCTTTGAGCCGGGGTCGACATTTAAGGTGCTGACGATTGGGACTGCGATGGATGCGGGTGTGGTGAGTTTGGATCATCGGGTGAACTGTGGTGAGCAGGGGGCTTGGACCTATTCCCTGGGGCGGGTGAGGCGTACGCTTCATGATTTGCATGTGTATGACGAGCTGACCGTGCGGGAGGTGCTGGCGAAGTCGTCGAACATTGGTGCGGCGAAGGTGGCTGTGAGGCTGGGGGAGGAAGAGCTATACCGGGGTTTGAGGCGTTTTGGGATTGGGGAGCGGACGGGAATTCCCCTGCCTGCGGAGGCAAGTGGGCGGTTGCGGCCGTTATCGGAGTGGAAGGATGTTTATTCGATTACGAGCATCCCGATGGGGCACGAGGTTGAGGTGACCGCGTTACAGATGACGGCGGCGGTTGGGGCGGTGGCGAACGACGGGGTGCTGATGCGCCCGTATCTGGTGAAGCAGATTCAGTTGGTTGACGGGCAGGTGCTTTGGCGCTGTGAGCCGAGGGAGCGGGGGAGGGCGATTTCCGCGCGAGCGGCGAGGGAGTTGACACGAGGGCTGATGTCGGTGGTGGAGGAACCTGGTGGCACGGGGGGGATGGCGCGGTTGGAGCATTACACCGTGGCTGGCAAGACGGGGACGGCGGACAAGTGGGCCGGGCGTCGTTTAAGCGGTGAGGTCATGGCTTCGTTTATTGGATTTTTTCCGGCGGAAGCTCCCCGGTTGTGCATTGGGGTATTTGTGGATGAGCCGAATGGGGGGAAGCGTTTTGGTGGTTCTACTGCGGGGCCTATTTTCCGGGAGATTGCGTCTGAGGCAGGGGCATTGCTGGGCGTGCCGCCGTCGCCTTCGAAATCGGTGAACTGGGCTGGGAGGGATTCCAGCATGCGTTTGACCCAGTTCCAGGGTGGGTCGAGGATGTAGCTTGGCGATGCAACTACGTGAACTCATAGCGGATCTGGCACCTCTCCGGGTTGAAGGCGACCTGGATACGGGGGTAACGGGTATTGCATATGACTCGCGCCGGGTATTTCCCGGGATGTTATTTGTGGCTTTGCCCGGGAGTGAATGTGACGGTCACGATCACATTCATGCGGCGATTGACCGGGGTGCCTGCGGAGTGGTGTGTGAGCGGAACGGCTTTGGTTTACGGCGGGCGGCCTGCATCAGGGTGGCTGATACCCGGGCGGCTTTGGCCAGGGCCTCGGCTAGTTTTTATGGGCATCCGAGCAGGGAATTGGGGGTCATTGGGATTACGGGGACGCATGGCAAGACGACGGTGGCATTTTTGTTGCAGCACATTCTTGCGACGGCGGGGCGGGGGAGCGGTTTGATCAGCACGGTGAGGTATGATGTTGGGGGGCGGACTATTCCTGCGCAGCGCAGCACGCCGGAGGCCTTGGATTTGCAGTGCATGATGGCCCAGATGGCGAGGGCTGGGAGCCGGCATTGTATACTGGAGGTCAGTTCGCATGCGCTAGCCCAGCGCCGGGTGGATGAAGTGGAGTTTGGCGTGGGGGTGTTTACGAACCTGGGGCATGACCACCTGGATTATCATGGATCGGCGGAGTCCTACTATGCTTCGAAGCGCAGGCTTTTTGAGTTATTGGGGCAGGGGGGCAAGCCCGGGGTGGCATTACTGAACACCGATGATCCGGCGGGATTACGTTTGGCGCAGGAGTTGCCCGGGGTTAGGCGGCTGACCTATGGGCTGAGTGGTTTACCGGATATACGCGGGCAGGTGGTGTATGCCGGGGCGGAAGGGTCCAGGGTTGAGGTGATGACGCCTGCGGGGGGCTTTGAGGTGGAGCTACCCTTGCTTGGCAGTTTCAACGTCTCGAATGCCTTGGCGGCGAGCGGAGTGGCTTTGGCGATGGGGGTAACGCCCGAGGTGACTCGGCAGGCGCTGAGCTGCATGCCGCAGGTGCCCGGGCGATTGGAGCGGGTGGAAGCCGGACAACCGTTTCGGGTGGTAGTGGACTACGCTCATACGGAGCAGTCTCTGGGTGGGGTGCTTTCTGCCTTGAGGGAGGTGACCCAGCGTCGGTTGGTTTTGGTTTTTGGGTGTGGCGG
>JBMTVN010000418.1:0-3651 GCA_049451415.1 Limisphaerales bacterium
GCGCAGCCTGTCTTTCGAAGCTCAGAGAGCGAAGGAGGAAAGGCTAGGCGAGCAACTGGGGTGGGCCTTTCCAGATGAGGCGGAGGGAGTCGAGTCGGGTGCGGGCGGTTTGGAGGGCTGAGGTGAGGTGTTGGAGGTGGTCTTGGGCGGTGGTGATTTCCTTGGGGTGGATATTTCCGTGGGTTTCCTGGAGGGAGTTGAGGCGGTTGATTTCCGTGGTGAGGAGGTGGTGCATGGACTTGCTGGCGTGGGAGACTGTGAGTGAGGCGTGTTTTTCTGCGGCAGTGGTGGCGGAGGTGATCATGGAAGGGAGGATGGTGCTGCGGATTTTCGGGTCATCGAGGAGTTTGTAGGGAGGGGCGGGTTGCAGGTGTTGGTCGAGAGCCGCCTTGGGGTATTGGTCGGTGACGTCTTGTCCCTTGTGGTTAATGACGACGCGTATGGGGGTGGGGGGGAGGAACCGGTCGGCGTGGAGTTTGCGGTCGGCGACGGGTTCGACGACGAACCAGGCTTCGAGGAGGATGGATTTTTCGTTGGGATCGGGCCAGGTGCCGAAGGTGCAGTTGCCTTTGGGGGAGCCGAGGAGGAGGTCGATTGAGCCGGTGACCATGGGGTGATCCCACGAGAGGAAGGTGACATCTTCGCGGCTGAGGGCGCGCGGGCGGTCGAACGTGGCGATGAGGCCGTGGTCGGGGAGGGAGGGGAAGGCTTCCGTGGTGACGCCGCGGGGGTCGAGTTTATAGGTATGCGGGGCGAGCTCTTCGGCATGGACTCCGAAGGCTTCGAAGACATCGAGCATGAAAGGTTCGAGGAGGTCATGTCGGTCCTCGCGACGGATATCTTCGATGAGGCGTTGGGCGGTATGGGGTCGGAAGGAGTTGAGTTCCAGGAGTCGATCACGTCCTTCTTCGAGTTTGGACTGGAGGTTTTTGCGGGCTATTTGAGTTTCGCCGATGAGCCGGGCGGTTTTGGTGGCGGCTTCGGTGGGTGGGAGGTCGGGGGATTCCATGGCGAGGTCATGGACCGCGCTGCCGAATTGGCGGAAGAGTTCATTGCCACCTTCGAGGTGGGATTCGAGGGCGTTAAGGCCCTTGTGGTACCATTCGGCGAGGACTGCCTGGGGGCTGCCGGGGACGCAGGCGAGGTGGATATGGATGGTTTGGGATTGGCCGATGCGGTCGAGTCGGCCGATGCGTTGCTCGAGGATTTCGGGATTGAGGGGGAGGTCGAAGAGGACGAGGTGGTGGGCGAACTGGAAGTTACGTCCTTCACTGCCGATTTCGGAGCAGAGGAGGATTTGGGGGCCTTCGGGGTCGGCGAACCAGGCGGCGTTACGGTCGCGTTGGAGGAGGGTGAGGTTTTCGTGGAAGACGGCGCAGGGGTGGGCGAGGTGTTGTTGGAGGGCAGATTCCAGGGCGATGACTTTTTTCAGGGACGTACAGATGAGGAGGATTTTCTCTTCCTTGAGTTTCTGGATGAGTTGGAGGAGCCAGGGGAGGCGGGGGTCGGTGTTGGGTTTGGGGGTGAAGGCGAGGTTGGAATCTCCGGCATCGACGGCGAACTCGATGGAGAGTTGTTCGATGTCGTTGGGTGAGGTGGCAGGGAGGGTGGTGATATGGGCTTGTCGTTGGGGGAAGCCCTGCATGGTGGAGCGGGTATTGCGGAGGACGACGCGGCCCGGGCCGTGGAGGTCGAGAAGTTGGTCGACGATGAGTTGGCGGTTTTCAGTGCTGCTGGACTGGGCGGTCTGGATGAGTTCCGTCAGGTGGTGGGATTGGGTGGGGAAGCTTTTTTGCAGGGCGGCGAGCTGTTTGGGGTTGGGTTTTTTGGCTTGCTGGAGGTTTTGGATGATGGCGGCGAGTGGTCGGTAGTCGGCGGATTCGTTGGTGAAGTCGTTGAGGTTATTATAGCGGTCGGGGTCGAGAAGGCGGAGTCGGGCGAAGTGGCTTTCGGGGCCGAGTTGTTCGGGGGTAGCGGTGAGGAGGAGGAGGCCGTTGGTATGCTGGGCGAGGGCATCGACGAGCTGGTAGTCGGGGCTGGCCTGCTGGGGGGACCACTGGAGGTGGTGTGCTTCGTCGACGATGACGAGGTCCCAGCCGGCGTGGATGGCTTGTTGGGATCGTTTTGGGTCCTGGCTGAGGAACTGGACGCTACAGAGGATGAGTTGGTCATCGAGGAACGGGTTTGCATCAAGGTGGCGCTGTTCGATGGACTGGCAGCGTTCCTCGTCGAAGATGGCGGGGTGGAGGTTAAAGCGGCGGAGCATTTCGACGAACCATTGATTGACGAGGGGTTCGGGGACGAGGATGAGAGCGCGGGAGGTGCGGCCACTGAGGAGGAGGCGGTGGAGGATGAGGCAGGCTTCGATGGTTTTGCCGAGGCCGACTTCATCGGAGAGGAGGACCCTGGGGGCGTGGCGGGTGGAGATGGTGTGGGCGATGTAGAGTTGATGGGGGATGAGATCGATTCTGGGGCCGATGAAACCCCGGACTGGGGAGCGGCGCTGGTGGTGGTGGTAGCGTCGGGCCTGGGTGCGGAGGTGGTAGGATTCGAGGGGGTCGAAGGTGGCGGAGAGGAGGCGGTCTTCGGCGTCGTGCTGGGCGAGGGAATCGGCGAGTTCGGACTCTGGGATGGTGTGGTTATCTGCGAGGTAGGTAATGAGGTGTTGGGATTCCTGGAGGCTGGAGACGAGGAAGGAGGTGCCTGAGCGGGTGGTGATCGTGGAGCCGGTTTTGAAGTGGGCTCGGCGGAGGGGAGGGTTATCTGTGCTGTAGCGGCGGGTTTCGTTGGAGGCGGCGAAGACGATGGTGACGTGTGAGGGGTCGGCATTGAGGACGGTGCCGAGGCCGAGTTCGGGTTCGGCGTCGCTGATCCAGCGTTGGCCGGGGTAGAAGCTGGGCATGGGGTTGGGTGGGGTCAGGGCTGGAGGCCGAAGACGCGTGCGTGTTCGGCGATGACATAGCGGTCGGTCATGCCGGCGATATAGTCACAGACTGTGCGGTGGATTCCTTCGGAGCGGATGCGGCGGCGCGAGGTGGCGCCCATGGCTTTGGGGTGTTCGAGGTAATGCTGGAAGAGTTGTTCCATCCTATGGACGGCGCGTTCATTGGGGAGGTGAACGACGGGGTTATCGTAGAGGTTTTTGTGGAGGTAGGCGCGGAGTTCTCGGTTGAGCTCCTGAAGTTTGGGGCTGTATCGGATGAGGGCTTGGGGGCATTGGCGGACGTCGTCGGCGGAGGTGGGCTGGGTGGTGCGGAGGAGTTTTTCGCTGGTGCGGACGACATCGTGTATTTCGCGGTCGATGATGCAGCGGATGGTGAAGTACCAGCGGCATTCATCGGGGAGTCGGCCATGTTCTTTTTGGACATTGCGGGCTGCGCTGCGCCAGAGGCGGACTTCGCGGGAGAGGAGGTCTTCGGAGAGCAGGCCGGAGTCGAGGCCGTCGTCGAGGTCGTGGGAGTAGTAGGTGATTTCGTCGGCGAGGTTAGCTACTTGGGCTTCGAGGGAGGGGTTTGGGCCGATGGTGCCGGCGAATTCTGAGGGGATATCGTAGCTGGTTTCGTGTTTGGCGAGGCCTTCGCGGACTTCCCAGGAGAGGTTGAGGCCGGGGAATGCGGGGTATTTTTGTTCGAGGGATTCGACGATACGGAG
>JBMTVN010000419.1:0-3643 GCA_049451415.1 Limisphaerales bacterium
CCCCATCGAACTCAGCCAGCCCGATACCCCCATCGAGATCGAAATTCGAAACCGACGCTTCCCCGCCATCACCGCCAGAAAGCCGCTCTACCACAAACCCGTTTGACGAAACCCACCCTGACCATTACATCTCCCTAAGCGCTATGTCTCTCATCCCTGACGACCTCAAATACGCCAAAAGCCACGAGTGGATCCGCATCACCGACGATACCGCAGTCCTCGGTATCACTGACCACGCCCAACATGAACTCACCGACGTGGTCTTCGTTGAACTCCCCGAAGTCGGTCGCACCCTCAAGGCAGGCGAACCCTGCGCTGTCGTCGAATCCGTCAAAACCGCCAGCGATGTCTATGCGCCGGTCAGTGGCACGGTTACGGAAGTCAACCCCGCCCTCGCCTCCAACCCCGGACTCGTCAACACCGCCCCCTACAGCGAAGGCTGGTCCTTTAAGTTGCGGCTCGCCCAACCCTCCGAGGCCGACGCCATGCTCAGCCCCTCCGCCTACAAATCCCAGGTCGAGGGCTGACCAACCGCGGCCCAAGCTGCCGCCGCAACCGGGCTCTTGCGTATGAAAACTAAAGCCAAGCCCAACAAGACACGCGTCGCATTCATCCTGCACGCGCCAAAAGCTGCCGCCGTCTTCGTCGCCGGCTCATTCTGCGACTGGGAACTCGGCGCCATCCCCCTCAAAAAACAGAAATCCGGCCTCTGGAAAACCACCACCTCACTCGAACCCGGCACCTACCACTACCGCTTTATCGTCGATGGCGCCTGGGCCGATGACCCCGAGTGCAGTCGCAAGGAAGCCAACCCCTTCGGCAGCGAAGACTGCATCCTCGAGGTCTAAAACCCTCACACCCCCACCGCGAACCCGTCCCGCATCAGACGGATCAGTCAGATCCGACTGCCCCCCACTCTGCGCCTTGCTCCCAGCCCTCCGCGCTTACCCCTTCCCGCTTGGCGCCTACCGCAACGGCACCCGAAGCCGCATCCCCACCTGCAACCGCGTAGGATCCAGCCCCGGATTGAGCTTCATCACTTCTTTCACCGTTACCCCATGTTCGTTCGCGATCCTAAACACCGTGTCGCCTCGCTGAATCTCCACCTCCCTCGATCTCGCTTTCTTCCCCGGTGCACTACCCCCGAAGATTTCCTTCTTCCCCCGGTAAATTAAATATGGCCAGCGTGCTTTCCGGAACTCCTCCTCCCCGGCCTTCCACGACTGCACCAGCGACGACGCCTTCACACCCCCACGCCACTTCGCCCTCCAACGATCCGAGCCCGCCGCCTTGTCAAACAACGCCAAACTCTTCCCCGAACGCTCAGCCTCCCTCAGCAAGTCGCGACCACTCACTTTCTTCACCGCCTCCAACACATGAAAATTCACCGCCACCAACGGCGCACTGACCGGATCGGTCACTACAATGTCCATACACCCCAAGACACTCCGCGAACCCGCATACTCTCGCGCAATAAACCTCAACCCCGGCAACTTCGCCCGCTGCAACTCCTTCACCAGAGTCGCCGCACTCAACCAGTCCGCCCCCACCGTCTGAAACGGACGCTTCACTACACCCCCTATCGTTAACCCCGTCCCCCCGGCCACCTCACCCAATAAACCCAAGCTCGGATACCCAAACACCGCATCCACATTCGGAATGTTCGGCGACGTCGCCACCCACTCCAAGCCCGTATCCTTCCATGTCATGTCACGCGCCCACCCCTGCATCGGCACCACGGTCAGCCTGCACTTCCGCCGAATCCATCCCTCGTCATTAATCATTCGCGCCAACTCGCCGCACGTCATCCCATACACGTAAGGCACATCCCACCGGCTAATGAACGAACGGAAATCCTCCTCCACCATCGGCCCCTCCACCCGCACACCCCCCAGTGGATTCGGCCGGTCCAAGACCACAAATTCCAAGTCCGCCTCCGCACACGCCTCCATCGCCAATCCCATCGTGCTGATATACGTATACGACCTCGTCCCCGTGTCCTGCAGGTCATACACCAACACATCCAATCCCTTCAGCATCTCAGGCGTCGGCTTCCTCGCCGCACCATATAACGAATGCACCGGCAAACCCGTCGCCTTGTCCCTGCCCCCCTCCACCTTCTCACCCGCCTTCACCACACCATATAACCCATGCTCCGGACCAAACAACGCCACCAGATTCACCTGCGGCGATGACTTCAATACATCCACAATCCAAACCCCCTCCCGGTTGACCCCGCTCGGGTTCGTCAGCAACCCCACCCGCTTGCCCTGCAACTCCCGGAAACCCCGGGCCGCTAACACCTCACTCCCCAGCTTGAACTCCGCCCCCACCGCCAAGTCAGCCACACCCACCAATAGCCCCAAGGCCATGGCATACCACCACCCCACCACAATCCCACACCTGCTCTCGTTCAACATCACAATCATCCCGCCGTTACTCGCTCCAACTCCTTCCCCCAAACCCGCTCATACTCCCGCCCCCACAACGCCGCCGCCGCCGCTGACCCCACACCCACCACACCGCCATCCTCCTGATCCACATCCAGCACCATCCCGCTCCGATACGCTATGTTCCCCAAATGACACAACCGCGCCGCCTTCTGCCCCTCCCCAATCCACGCATGTAACGCGATCTCACCCCGAATCGCCCCCACAAAATTCTCAAAATGCGAGACATCCCCCCCCTCATCCTCCCGCCGCGACACCTCTTTGCCCTGCTCATCATAGACGATATAGCCGCCACCCCCATTCACCACCCCCCCCCCCACCCCGGAAAACGCCACAAACGGCAAATCCTCCTCGCGCCTCGGCACACAACTGCTCGTGTCCCACGACGCCCCCACCTCACCAAAATCATACGTCGCCACCGCCGTGTCCGGTGTCTCCTGATCATCCCCAAAATGATACCGACCACCATGGAACGTGACCCGCCTCGGGTGCCCCACCTTCAAACCCCAACACATCAAATCCAAGGCGTGAACCCCGTTGTTCGCCAGCTCGCCCCCACCCCAATGCCAGCGCCAGTGCCAGTTGTAATGCACCAGATTGTCCAGATACACCCGCGACGGCGCCGGCCCCTGCCACAAGGCATAATTTAAACCCTCCGGAACCGATACCATCCTCCCCCGGCCAATCGATCCGCGCGCATTGCTATACCACCCACGCGCATAAGTCACCCGCCCAATCACCCCGCCATGCAAACGCTCCACCATCTCCCGCACCGCCGGCCAACTCCTGCGCTGTGTTCCCAATTGCACTCTCCTGCCCGTCCGCTCCGCCACCTCCACCAGCCAGTCCGCCTCCCGCACATTGTGACTCCCCGGCTTCTCCACATACACATGCTTGCCCGCATCACACGCCAGCATCGCCGCCGGCGCATGCCAATGGTTCGGTGCCGCAATAGTCACCGCATCCAATGAAGCATCCTCCAACATCCGACGAAAATCATCCGTGCCCCGCACCTTGCCGGAACCGCCCGCACTCGCCCGCTCCACACCCGCCCCCAAACGCTCGCGGTCCACATCACATACCCACGCGACCTCCACGTTCTTCACCCGCTTCAATGCCTCCACATGCGCCAACCCACGACTCAACCCCATCACCCCAACCCGCACCCGACCATTCGGCCGACCCCCCCCCCC
>JBMTVN010000420.1:0-3641 GCA_049451415.1 Limisphaerales bacterium
ATCACCCGCCTCATCGTAGGGGGCGCACAAGAAAACACGATCGACTCTATCCTCGGCCTCAGGGCGAATCCCGACTTCAACCTGCAACTGATTTCCGGCCCCCCCTCCGGCCCCGAGGGATCACTCGAACCCCAAGTCTCCCGCATCCCCGGACTCCTGACCATAGTCCCCTCCCTTGTACGCCCCATCCACCCATGGCACGATGCCCGCGCCCTGCAGCAACTCACCAGGCACTTCAAACAACAACAGCCCCACATCGTCCATACCCATAGCGGCAAAGCCGGCCTTCTCGGCAGGATAGCCGCCCGCCAAGCCCGCGTCCCCATCATCATCCATTCTGTCCACGGCCCCTCCTTCGGCTCCTTCCAAGGCGCCCTCCCCAATCTCTGCTTCCGCGCTGCAGAACGATTCGCCGGACGCCTCACCCACCACTTCGTCGTGGTCGCTCATGCCATGCGCGACCAATACCTCGCCGCCGGTATCGGTCAACCCCACCAATACACGCGCATCTTCAGCGGCTTTAACCTCACACCCTACCTCTCCGCCCGACCCTCCACCGACTCCAGGCAAAAATACGGCTTCTCACCCGGCCACTGCGTCGTCGGCATGATCGCCAGACTCTTTAAGCTCAAGGGACACGACGACCTCCTCGACGTCGCCCCTGAACTGCTCCAACAGAATCCCAACCTCCGCTTCCTCATCGTCGGGGACGGCAGCTGGCGCCAACGCCTGGAAAACAAGGCCTCTAAGCTCAATGTCCGGGAGCACTTCCACTTCACCGGCCTGGTCCCCCCCGCCACGATCCCCGCCCACCTGGAATCCATGGACCTCCTCGTGCACCTCTCCCGACGCGAAGGACTCCCCCGCTCCATCCCCCAGGCACTCGCAGCCAGCCTGCCCGTCGTCGCCTACGATTGCGACGGAGCCCGCGAAGCCTGTCTCCATCAGAAGACGGGCTTCCTCGTCCAGCCCGGCGACTACACGCACCTCAAACAACATATCCTCCAGCTCGCCGCCGATCCCTCGCTCCGCCAGCAGCTCGGCCAGCAGGGACGCCATTTTGTCGAAAATCACTTCTCCACCCGCCAAATGGTCGACAACCTGGCCCTTCTCTACCAATCCTTGGGCACGCGACTCCAATCGCCACCCAAATGATCCCGTTCCCCGCCAACGTCTACCTGTCAGCATTCCTCAGCGCACTGCTCTGCGCCTGCCTCTCCACTCCTCTCTGGCGTCGTTGGTGCCTCCGCCATAACCACGTGGACGACCCCGGCCACCGCAAAATCCACTCCCAACCCGTCCCTCTCGCCGGCGGCCTCGCCGTCCTCACCGGTATGACCCTGCCCCTCACACTGGCCATGGCCGCCAGCCTCGCCGGATGGCTCCACACCACCAGCCTCCCCCTCCCACTCGACACCAATACTTCGTCCCTCTTCAATTACGGCTTCCAACAACGCATCCTCCAACTCGCCGCCATCGGCCTCGGCGCCCTCGGCATGACCGCTCTCGGATATTACGACGACCATCACGAACTCAAACCCGGCCCCAAGTTCCTCGGCCAACTCGCCATCGCCCTCCTGATCGCCGCCTCCGGCATACGCATCACGCTCTTCGTCCATGCCCCCATCGTCAGCTATACCCTCACCGTCCTCTGGATCCTCACCATCACCAACGCCTGCAACTTCATGGACAATATGAACGGCCTCTGCACCGGCCTCGGCCTGATCGGCGCCTGGTGCTTCGCCTGGACCAGCGCGATCCAAGGCCAATTCCTCGTCGCTTCCCTCGGCTTCCTCACCTGCGGAGCCCTACTCGGCTTCCTCCCCTTCAACTTCCCCAAAGCCTCCTCCTTCCTCGGGGACGCAGGCAGCCACCTCGTCGGATTCCTCCTCGCCCTCCTCGCTATCCTCCCCAACTTCTACTCAGAACAGTCCCCCTCCAAACTCGCCGTCCTCAAACCCCTGCTCGTCCTTGGCGTCATCCTCGGAGACCTCCTGTCCGTCATCATCATTCGCTACCGCATCGGGCAACCCGTCTACATCGGCGATACCAACCACATCTCCCACCGCCTCGTCCGTCGCGGACTCAGCCGAACCACCGCCGTCCTCGCCATCCTCCTCCTCGCCGCCGTCCTCGCCACCGCATCCATCCTGATCTGAACCCCGCCATGCCACCCTCTCCCATCCATCCCGCCCATGTCCAGGCTGCCACCGCTTACCACGCCCAATACCAGGGCCGACGACTCCTCATCCGCCACCAAAACCAGCTGATCTGTGATCACTCGTCTCTAAACACCGCCACCGACCTCCCCCTCCCCATCGCCAGTGGCACAAAAAGCCTCGCCGGTATCCTCGCCGTCACCGCCCTGGCCGACGGATTCCTCCACCTGGACGAACCGGTCGCCCATACGCTGACGGAATGGACCAACCACCCCCTCAAATCCAGCATCACCACCAGACACCTCCTCCAGCTCACCAGCGGCCTCTCCCACACCGGTAAAGCCGGCCATACCCCCGACTCCCATACCGCCCTCCACACCGAACCCGCCGCCCAACCCAACCAACGCTTCCTCTACAATTCCACCCCCTTCCAGGCCTTCGTCGAATTCGCCCGCAGAAAACTCGCCGTCGTCTGCCCCGACCCCCTCGACTACCTCTATGGACGTGTCTTCGACCCCCTCGGCCTCCAGCCCGGCCGGTGGCGGCGCACCTCCGACGGCTGGCCCGACTTCTCCTCAGGCCTCTCCATCGCCGCCCAGGAATGGGCCAAACTCGGCGAATGGATACGCCAGGACGGCCAATGGGAACATCGTGAGATCATCCCCGCCCACTGCCTCCAGGAATGCTTCACCGGCTCAGACCAAAACCCCGCCTACGGCCTCGGCTGGTGGCTCAATACCCCCCTCCCCCAATCCTCAAAAATCCACCTCAAACAATCAACGCTCGGACTCGAAGACCTCCACTCCGAACCCGCCGTCCCCTCAGACCTCGTCTACGCCGCCGGTGCCGGCAAACAACGCCTCTACATCAGCCGCGAACATGAACTCGTCATCGTACGCCAAGCCGACGGTATCCCCGAAGCCCTCGCCAGCGGTGAGCGCAGCCCCTTCTCCGATCGTGAGTTCTTCCGCATCCTCCTCACCGGCCGACCAGCGTTTGAACCGCTCTCCACGAACATCTAAGCCATGTAGCCTGCCACCTGCTCCCCTCGCCTCCGCGCCTCACCCCGCGGGTAAGCAATAGCACTCCATCAGGCAAGCAACTGCGCATAGCCTTCCCGGTAGGTCGCATACCGCGGCTCCCAACCAAGCCCCTCACGCAGCTTGCGATTACTGACCCGCTTGTTGGTAAGCCCCCGCTTCCTCCTCGTCTCCCCCTCCTCCCCCGCAAAAGGCGGCACAGCCATCCCCATCCGACCCGCCAGCCAGCGCACAAATTCGCCATACTGCACCGGCTGGTTGTCGCAAACATTGTAAGCCTCCCCAGCAACCCCTCGCTCCAAAACCGTCATCACCGCCCCCACAATGTCGTCGCGATGCACCATGTTCATCCACCGCGTGCCATCCCCGGGAATGCGAACTTCACCACGCTGCATCATCCGTAGCCAGTAACTCCGCACCGGCCCGTATATCCCCGCCAAAC
>JBMTVN010000421.1:0-3640 GCA_049451415.1 Limisphaerales bacterium
GAATCCCTCCCCCAGAAAATCCAGCGCCACGGTAATCCGCCGGGGACTCCAGTCGGTCATCGCCCCCACATACCATACCTCACCCTTCCGCCGCGCCATCACAATGTAGTCCCCCACCCTCCCTTCCAATACCCGCGTCTCATCCCACGTGGTCGGAACCTCCCGCACAAAATCCCACCCCGCCTGCCCCACATACGCCGACGGTGCATCCGCCACCATCGGCATCGGATTGTCATACACCACATACATGGCCAAATGATGCGCCCGCGTTCCCAAAACCACCGGCTGCATCATCCTCGGCTCAAACTCCTCCCGGCTCACCGACCTGAACCCTCCCAGATGATAATCCAGCGGCCCCGCCAGCATCCGCGTAAACGGCACGGTCACGTTATGCTCCGGATCACACTCCTTGCCCCATTTCAAATACTCCAGGTTCAAAACCGCCTCGTGGTTGAACAGATTCGGAAACGTCCGCCGTAACCCCGTCGGCTTCCAAACGCCGTGAAACTGAATGTGCAGCCGATGCCGCATCGCACTCTCCAACACCCGCTCCGCAAACTCCACCATCTCCTGATCATCCCGATCCAGAAAATCCACCATCAAACCCGCAATCCCCCAGCGCTCATATTGCGCAAACGCCTCCTCCAAACGCTCGCTCAACGGCTTCCAATGCGTCCATAAACGCAACCGCACCCCACGCTCTTTCGCATACGCCGCCACCCGCTCCATCGGGAAACCCTCCCGCGGCCGCGTTACATCACTGTCCGCACCCGGACCATACCCCCGCTGCGTCTGGAAATACCACGGATACTCGTCCGGAGTGCTCATGATCGCATGATACTTCACCCCGTTCTCCGCACAAAAATCGATGTAATACTTCATGGTCTCCCAGTTCAACCCCACCTCAAATGGCACCCCCTCCTGATACGGACCATTCCACCAATACCACGTCGCCTTCCCCGCCTCCAACCACTCCGGATGCGGATCTACCGCCGGCTCGTTCAAACTCAGCACCAAGTCGGACTCAATCAGCCGCCCCGGATCGCTACCCATCATCAGCACACGCCAAGGCGTCGCAAACTCCCCAACCCCCCGCGCCTTAATCCCCTCACCGCCGGGCAATGGCGACAAATCACCCACCAAACCCACCCCGCCACCCCTCCGCTCCGCCTTCAAATACAGCCCGGGATACCCGCGCAAAGCCGCCTCAGTAATAGCCACCGAGAACCCGCCGGCAAACTCCGCAAGCAACGGCAAATCAATCAACCGCCCCTCCCTCACCTCATCCAGATTCGACGGCGCATAAAGCCCCTCATGCGATGTCGTGTAGTTCTCCCGATACAACGGCCATACCCGCGGATTCCCCTCCAGAACGAACCGACTCGACTCCGCACCCACTCTCAACTCACCCAACCCCGACTGCTCAGGTACCACCACCCGATACGCCACCCCGTCGTCGTAAACCCGAACTAGAAGCTGCAACTTCATCAATCCCCCTACCTCCTGCTCCAAATCCAAAACCAACTGGTTGTAGTCGTCCCGAATCGTTGAACTCTTCCCCCAGTCAAATCGATACCCACTGCGGTTCGCTGTCTCAACCCAGCTCTTCACTACCACCCCAGAAAAAACCTGCACATCATTCACAACCCACTCCAGATCCACTCCCAATCGCTTAACCCCACCGCTCCAAACCTCAAACCCCGGCACCTCCCAAACCTCCCCGATCTCCACCCCCAACACACGCACCTGCACATCACCCGCAGGCGATTCCAGATCCAGCGCCCCCAAACCCACCGGCACGAACAACATCAACCCAGAAAAGAACAACGCACGCAATCGCTCCATACCATATCGGCACACTGTATCACTCATATCGATCTCCACCTGCACCACAACCGACACCTAAAAATTCGTCTCCACCATCGGACGATAAACAATCTCATGCACCACCACATCCTCCGGCGCCGTCACACTCTGCACAATCATCCGGGCCGCCGACTCCGGCTTCATGTAGTCCGGCCTCGCGTTGGGCCTGAAATCCGTGTCCACCCCACCCGGATAAACCGCCGTGACCTTCACCCCCACCTGCCGCGCCTCCTTAATCAAACATCCCGTAAAACCCTCCATCGCATACTTGGTCATCGAATACACGGAGTAGTTCTCCGCCTTCACACGCACAATGCTGCTCAAGATGTTCACAATGTGCCCCGAACCCCTCTCCCCCATCTCCCGCAAAGCCTCCCGCGCCAATAAAATCGGCGCCCGCGTGTTCACCGCATACGCCAAATCCAAATCCTCCACCTCAATCCTCCCAATCGGGTCCTTCGCCTTGTTGAACCCCGCGTTGTTAACCAAAACATCCACCCGCCCCAACTCAGCCCGCGCCGCCGCATACAGTCGCACCGGCCCATCCGCCTCCGCCAAATCAAACACCCCACCCGCACACCCCAACTCCTCCATCAGTTCATGCAACCTCACTTCATCCCTCCCCGTCACATAGACCCTAAACCCTAACTCGCTCAGTTGCCTCGCCACCTCACAGCCAATCCCACGCGTAGCCCCAGTAATCAATGCAGTCCGGTTCATGCCGCCTTTGTCCCCCCCACCCCACACACTGTCAACCCATCAACCATCAAGAAGAAACGGTTGCTGCCATGATCAGCTTCCAGTATCCCCATCCCCACCTATGCCCAGATACGTCCTGCCTCTCACCCTCGCCCTCACCGCGATCCTCCCCACCCCATTGTTCGGACAGGACGACGCCAGCAAATGGTCCGTCGACGTCTCCCTCTACGGCCTCGCACCCGGAATGTCCGGTGATGTGACCGCCAAAGGCGTCAATGCCAACCTCGATGTCCCCTTCGAAACCATCTGGAACAACCTCGACCTCGGCGCCATGGGTAAAGTCCGCGTCGGCTACGACCGCTGGGCCCTCACCACCGATGTCATCTACATGGGACTCAAGGCATCAAAGAATGGCGTCAGTGCTGACCTCGACCAATGGGTCGCTGAACCCTCCCTCAGCTACCGCGTCATCGATGAAGTCGAAGTCCTCGCCGGAACCCGCTACAACAATATCAGCGGCGAAATTCGCGGCCCAGGCATCCTCCCCCAACCCCGCATCGCCACCGGCTCTCAAGACTGGTGGGACCCCATCGTCGGCGCCAACCTCAACCTCCCCCTCGGCCATAACTTCAGCCTCAAGGCCCGCATGGATATCGGCGGCTTCGGCGTAGGCTCCGACCTCACCTGGCAGGCCTTCCCCTACCTCAGCTGGCGCTTCACGAACTGGGGCTCCCTCCAGGCCGGCTACCGCTGGGTCTACACAGACTACGAAAACGGCTCCGGCTCCAGCCGCTTCCGCTACGATGTCATGACCCAAGGCCCCCAAGTCGGCTTCACCATCCACTTCTAACCACCCCAACCAGCCCCCGGAAAACCCAAACCCTGAGTCAGCGACAACCTCGCGCATCGAGGAATACAGACAGTTACCGCCCCGCGGCCGCCAATCCATTGCCCCCCGTAAACGTTCAGTCGGTGCAGCCCCCCGACACCCGTAGTCCGTAGTCGTCCAAGGCCAACGACCGCTGGACCGTAGTCAGTGACCCCGGGACCGCGGGGGCGCCTAAGTCAGGACACC
>JBMTVN010000422.1:0-3635 GCA_049451415.1 Limisphaerales bacterium
GCCGTACGCGGCTGAATCTCAAAGACAACCTCCCGCGGCTCAATCCCCACCGGCACCAGCGTGGACGGATACGTCAAATCCCGCGCTGTAATGTAGCGAAGCGTCGTCCCCGAAATCGCGTCCAGCAACTGCAACTCCAACCGCACGTCGCTCTCCTCCAAAAACTCAAAATCCCTGCGGGCCGCCCGAAATCGCACATGAGCCACGGGAGGCTCAGTCGATATCACCTGCAAGTCGTTGGGTAATAAGGTATACCCCACCTTCACCTCAATGGCCCGCTCGTCCAGCTGTGAACGCTGCACAAAAAAGGCCCATAAAGTCACCGATAACCCCACCGCCAAGGCCTTCTCACGCGAATTCCGACGCAGCAAATCAAACCAAACCTTCGAAGACTGCGCCGGCCCCGTCCGATCATAAAAGGTCTCCAGCTTGTCCACCAAGTCAGCCGCATCCTCAACCCGGCGTAACTCACCCCCGAACGCCACCGAAATATCCCCGTGCTCCTCCGATACCACTAAACACATCGCATCCGTGCGCTCCGCCAATCCCAGCGCCGCCGCATGCCTCGTTCCTCTCCCCGGTAATTGATCCAGCTCCTTCGATAACGGCAAATGACACCCCAACCGGTCCACCACATTCCCCTCAATCACCACCGCACCATCATGCCCTATGCTGTGCGGATCAAAGATACTCTTCAACAAGGCCTCGCTTAATCGCCCCTGAACCTCCACCCCACCCTCCACATGCCGCGCTATCAAATCCCGCCCCCGAATCACCACCAGTGCACCCACCCGCGCACGAGCCAGATCCGTCAGGGTCCGCGCCAAGGTCTCCACCTCCCGACGCCGCAACCGATGCACCCGCCTCCGCCGTAAAGGTCGACGCCGCTCCATCCACCATAAACCCACCCGCTCAAAGAAATACCTCAGGTCCTCCTGGAAAATCACCACCAACGCCACCAGAAACACCGCAAAGAAGCCCTGCAGCAACGCCACCGTCAGCTGTAAACCAAACTTCCTCGCCAAAATGTAAACCACCCCCAGCGTAAATATCCCCGTCAACGCAAAGCCCGAACGTCGCGTCCGCTTCAACGCCACCATCCCCGCATAAATCACCAACGCCACCAGCGCCATGTCCAAGACCCCGGCCATGGTCACCTCCCGCACTACCGAGAATGACTTGAGTAAGCTCTCCATATGTCCTCACAACCCGCCCGCTCTCACAGGCTAACTCGTTCCGACACCTTCAGCCTTTCAACGCAAAAATACCTTGCGCGGCTCCACCCGCGCAGGAATCCGTAATCGCCGCACCAACCGCTGTTCTAAACTCTTTTCTTTCGCCGACCAAGCCTCCTCCGAAATATCCTTGCCCACCCGGCAACTCCCCCCGGCTATAGGACCATGACCACCCGCCTGACGCGGGTCATAAAAGGTGTCTCGCAATACCTCCCCAGCCTTCGCGTCCAACCTGGAACTCCGTAACGATGCATGCAACTTCCCCTTGTACCGACCCGTCACCAAACACCAGTTCACCCCGCGATATACCAATAAAAACTCCGCCACCTGCGCCACCCTATCCGGCGTGTCTACCCCACCCAAATGCGTCACCAGCGTCTTCCGATACATCAATGCCTCCCGTATCCCGCGCCCCAACGTCGCAAAAAACTGCCGCGGCCGAACCGGATTCTGAACCCGCGCCAGCTTCCGCATGTCACAAAACGGCAGCACATCCAAATACGTCCGCACCACATCCGGACGCTGGTTCCGATAAAACTCAAAGGTGTCCGTCAAAATCCCATACGCAATCGCCGTCGCCAGCCGCTGAGGCAAATCAATCCCCTTGTCCAATAAGGCCCGCGCCACAATCACACAGCTCGCCCCGCAATCCGGATCCACCAGGGGCAGGTCGGTTAACGGCGGCGGTGCCGCATGCTGGTCAATCACCACCGTCGCACGCCGGTTCGCCGGAAACGGGTTGTTCTCAAAAGCCGGCTGCGTGTCCACCAAGACATACGAAGCATGTTTCTTCAATAAGGCCGGACGATACTTGTGTATCGGAATCCGCAATAGCTTCACCATCTCCCGGTTCTCAGTCCTCCCCACCTCCCCCCGATACACGATCCTCGACTCAATCCCATACCCCTCCTTCGCCAAATACTGCAGCCCAAACCCGGCCGCCAATGCGTCAGGATCCGGATAATCGTGCGTGACAATCAGCATCGGCGATAGCTCCTCCCGCCGCTCAGCTAGAAAATCCACCAGACGCTTCGCCAGCCCCGCCACCCCCGTCAACTCCACCTCGGGCTTGTCCAAAACCAGCCTCTCCGCCGCCCCGCTCATACCCCCTCCCCCAACAAGCCTCGAATCCCGCGCAATGGAATCCGCAGCCACAAAGGCCGGTTGTTTAACTCATAGTCCAGCTCGTAAATCGCCTTCTCCAACAAATATACGTCCAACATCATCTCAAGTTCTTCCTCTGTCCGCGGCAAAAACACCGCCGACCTGCCCCGCTCCAAATAGGAGCGCACATACGCCGCACCAATCCACTGCTGCCAAACCGCCAGCCAACAGCTGACCCGGTCCACCTGCGACGTCGGCAAACCACCCTCGTCCACCCGACGGAACATCGCCGCATGCGCCGCATAACTGAACGACCTTAGCATCCCCGCCACATCCCGCAATGGCGACCGCTTTAAACGACGCTCACCCAAGGACCTCGCCGGCTCCCCCTCAAAATCCACCAGCAAAAAGTCCTTACCCGTATACAATACCTGGCCCAAATGAAAATCCCCATGATGCCGTATCCGCATCCCCGTCAAAGGCCCGCTGCATATCGCCCGAAAACGCTCCAGTATGACCTGCTCACGCGACAACACCCACTCCGCCTCCCCACGTAAGTCCTCCGGTAACGCCTTCACCCGCTTCCGCAGTAACGCCATCGTGCGAGACGTGAGATTCCGCATCGATTGATACAAACCCCGCACATAGTGATTCGTAAATGGCTCAGGGACAAAATCCACCCCCTCACCCATCGCCAACTCCTCATGCAAAGCCGCGGTCCGATCACCCAGTAATCGCGCAGACTCCAAAAACGTCCCCAGCATCCCCCCGATGTCCTCAGGCACCCTCCGACACGCCACACCCACGACACCCCGCTTCACCAGCTCAGGCAAAGTACGGTCCGCCGGCAACACCATCACCCGATCCAAAAACCGCCCCAAAGCATCCAAAGCATGCTCCCATGCATCACGTGCGTTCGGAACGTAAACGCTCACCAAGGCGGCCGCCGCCACCCCACCCGCACTGCGTCCCAACTCCATCGACCCCACCACCGCGGGCGTATGCTCAAAACCACGCTCCGCCAGATATTGGCCAATGTCCAAATCAGGATTCACCCCCTCCTCCAAACGACGGAATACTTTCACCATCAGGCGGTCGCCAAAGAGGACAGAGGAGTTGCTCTGCTCCAGCCTCCCCATCACCGGCACCAAATCCTCCCCCAACCCCTCCCGCACCCCGCGCATCGCAGGCGTGTGCACCACGTTCAAGTGCCACCCACCCGCCTTGACGGCCCGCTTCCTGAGGAAGATCTCCAGCAGCCGCGACATCGTTCCACCATCCTGAAGCCCGTCCACC
>JBMTVN010000423.1:0-3584 GCA_049451415.1 Limisphaerales bacterium
GGATGAGCCGACATCCTGGGCGTGGAGGAAGAGCTGATATGCTGCGTAGTAGGAGGCCAGGGCGGTGGTGGGAATGGTTATCCACCAGGACAGGTCGGATGGGTCTTTGAGTCCGGTCCAGCTGAGGATGATTCCGAGGGAGATGGCGAGGAGGCCGGGGGTGGCGAGAGAGAGCCAGATGGCACCGATATTTTGTCGGGTGAGGAGGATCCAGAACAGGGCGTTGCAGATGGCACAGAGGAAGAGGGTGATTTTCCAGGCCGCACTGGTGAGCCGGTCCGCTGAGCTGTATTGGGGGCCTCCGAGCTGGGCGTGGGCGAACCAGAGGATGAGTTGCAGGGCGAGGATGCTGAGGGAGGTCCAGGCGAGGGGCTGCCATTTATTCCTCCAGATTTGCTGGCGGGAGATGGGTGTGGTGAGGAGGGACTGGAAAGTCTGGTGGGTGAATTCGCGTCCCAGCAGCTCCGTGCCGAGCAGGACGCCGGCGAGGTAGAGGCAGAAGTTCCAGGTGGTTTGAGACTCCCAGAGTCCGCCGTGGGTTCCCTGGAGCTGGAAGGCGATGTAGGGCAGGGCGGTGAGGCCGAGAGCGGCGAGCCAGGCTGGTCGCAGCGAGCGGAGTTCCTTTTGCAGTGCGGCGGTCATGGGATGGTCTTTCAATCCGCCTTGGCGCCGGCGGTGACGAGGAAGATTTCTTCGAGCGAGAGCGCCTCGACCTTCAGGTCGGCAGGCTGCAGCGTTTGGATGAAGTCCCTGGCCTGGTCCAGCTGGCCGTTGACGAGGACTTCGAGGTTGCGGCCTTGGCGGAGGGTGCGGCGTGCGCCGGGGACGTCGACATCTGGTGCTTCAGTGCTGAACGATGCCGTGAGTTTTCTGTAGCGGTCCCGTGCGGCATCGGCCTCCATCGTGAGGACTGCGCGGCCTTTTTCGAGGATCGTGAATTCGTCGATCAGACCTTCGAATTCGGAGATGAGGTGAGTGGAGACGAAGACCGTGCGTCGGCCGGGGTCGGCGTCCTGGTAGGCGCCGATGACGGCGCGGATGAATTCGCGTCGGACGAGTGGGTCGAGGCCGGAGGTGGGTTCATCGAGGACGAGGAGGTCGGGTTCGGGGCAGATTGCGCCGATGAGGGCGACTTGGACGGCTTGGCCACGGGAGAGCGTGGAGGCTTTTTGGGTGTCATCGAGGTCGAACTGTCTGAGGAGTTCCGATTCCTTGTTGTGGTTCCAGGTTTTGCGGAAGGAGGCCTGATAATCGAACCAGTTACGGACCGTCATCCAGGGGTAGAAGGCGACGTGGTCAGGGACATAGGCGAGGCTGGATTTGACTGCGACCTCTTCGATGCGGGGGTTATGTCCGAAGACGCGGATCGTTCCCGTATCGGGGCGGAGGAGGTTGAGCAGGCATTTTATGGTGGTGGTTTTGCCGGCTCCGTTACGGCCGAAGAAGCCGTAGCAGCGTCCGGGGGCGACCGTGAGGTCGAGGCCATGGACGGCCTCCAGCCGGCCATAGCGGCGGACGAGGCCCTGGATCTCGATTGCGGGGAGGGTGCTCATGACAGGGAATCCTTTTCGTTGTGGTGGGTGCGTTGACGTTCTTCGAAGTGGTTGAGGCGGTCCTCCACGATGGAGAGGAATTCTGTTTTATCCAACTGGAGGTGGTGGGCGGCCACGATGGCCTGGTCGATTTCGGCGACGAGCATTTCGCGTCGGACCTGTTTACGGAGGGGGGATTGGTTTTCGCGGATGAAGCAGCCGCGGCCTGGGCGGGTTTCGATGATCCCTTGGGTTTCGAGTTCGGCGTAGGCTTTGGCGACTGTGTTGCGGTTAACGCGCAGTTGTTCGGCGAGCGGGCGGATGGTGGGGAGGGGGTCGCCTGGGTTGAGGGCGGCTGAGGCGACGGCGGCCCGGACCTGTTCCACCAGCTGGAGGTAGACTGGCAGGCCGGATTTGAAATTGATTTGGAAGATCACGGCTTTATTTAGTGTCCTATGACACTATGACAGTAAATTGGAATTTGGCAAGGGGTTGTTTTTGGAATGCGACTGAGGGGAGAAGCGGGAAGGGGGGTGTGGCTTTGAGTCGGGCGTAGGCAGCAGGCTGCGTTGTGTGGAGCTGTTGGTATGGATGAGATTGGGGCGGGGGATGGTGGTTGAGGCGTGCTTTGACTTTCGGGGGTGATGGTTCGCATACTTTTGGGCATGCGCTTGTTGATTACCGGGGTGACGGGTTTTGTGGGGAGCCATATGGCGGAGTATGCCTTGAAGCTGGGGGCGGATGTGTATGGGGCGTGTCGGTGGCGGTCGAACACGGAGAACATTGAGCACATTCGTGAGCGGCTGAACATTATTGAGGCGGACTTGAGGGATGTTTCATCGGTGCAGGGGATGCTGGAGCAGTCCCAACCGGACGCGATTGTGCATTTGGCGGGGCAGAGTTATGTGCCGACGTCGTGGCATGCGCCGGCGGAGACCGTGGCGACGAACGCGATTGGGCAGATCAACTTACTGGAGGCGATCCGGCATCGGGGCGGGGAGTTTCCGCGGATTTTGGTGGTGGGTTCGAGT
The DNA here is from genome assembly GCA_049451415.1 of Limisphaerales bacterium. GTDB lineage: Bacteria > Verrucomicrobiota > Verrucomicrobiia > Limisphaerales > JAHDYP01 > JBMTVN01. Next base: position 2,564 of record JBMTVN010000423.1, read on the forward strand.
GAGGAGTATGGGTTGGTGGGGGAGCGGGATTTGCCGGTGACGGAGGAGACGCCGTTGCGGCCATTGTCGCCGTATGCGGTGAGCAAGGTGGCGCAGGATTTTCTGGGTTTCCAGTATTACCGGAACTATGGGATTCCGTGTTTGCGGGCGCGGGCTTTTAACCATGAGGGGCCGCGTCGTGGTGAGGTGTTTGTGACCTCGAACTTTGCGCGGCAGATTGCGGAGATTGAGCTGGGCCGGCATGAGCCGGTGTTGCACGTGGGGAATTTGAAGGCGCGTCGGGACTACACTGATGTGAGGGATATTGTGCGCGGGTATTGGCTGTTATTGGAGCGGGGAGAGGCGGGGGAGGTGTATAACCTGTGTTCCGGGCGGGCGTGGGAGATTCAGGAGATTCTGGATCATTTATTGAGTTTGAGCATTTCCCGGAAGATTGAGGTGCGGGAGGATTCGAATCGTTTACGGCCATCGGATGTGCCGGTGTTGTATGGGAGTGCGGAGAAGATGCGGCGGATTACGGACTGGGAGCCGGAGATTCCGTTTGAGCAGACGCTGAAGGATTTGCTGGATTATTGGCGGGCGCGTTTACGGAGGCGGTAGGCGCAGAGCGCTGAGGGCAGAGCGCTGAGGGCTGAGGGCCAAGCGGCAAGGGGTAAGCGCGGAGCCGCTGTTTTCTGTCTACGGTCTTCTGGCTACACGCGCTGGAGGCGCGCTCGATACCGATAGCGATCCTGATTTCAATGGGTAGTAAGCGTTGAGAGCAGATTTCGGCTTTCAGCTGACGAAGTGAGATCGAAAGCATGTCCTCGCTGCTCTCTCCACTCTTCTGTCAGCTGAGCGAAGCGCAGAGGGTCAGGGGTTGGGGGTGGCGGTGATATTTTCGCCGCGGGCGCGGGCTTCGAGCCAGTCGCAGGCTTTGGGGAGGACAGCGTTCCAGTGGAGAGTTTTAGCGCGGGACCAGGCCCCGGATCGGAGTTTTTGGTAGCGGTCGTTATCGGGGAGGTGGTGGATTCCATCAATG
>JBMTVN010000424.1:0-3617 GCA_049451415.1 Limisphaerales bacterium
GATAAGTGCGTTTAGGTCCTGGTCGGACCACGATGGGCCGAAGTTGGCAGTTGGCAGAAAGTCGGGCTAAACTCCCCACTACTAACCGCCTACAGCCAACAGCCAACCAAAACCGTGGTCGGACCACGACAAGGTCCTCTGCCCCAGTGAGATACTCCCGTCCGAGGCCCTACAACGGCGCCCGCAGGATCAAAAACAGCCCTTAGATCCGTGCATCCCCCAGATGATCCTGGTCCAACCACAATAGGCCAAAAGCGGATCTATCACTGCGGTGTTCCCCGTTCGCGATCCGATCCCACCTTTGCCTCGTGCAGCGGAGACAGGTAATCTCCCCCCCGTGACCAATCTTCCGCCACCGGATTTACGGCATCTCGATGCTGCGAAGGGCTGGCTCGAACTGTTGGCGTTTGAGGATGCGGCGCGGGAACTGGAGTGCGTCAGCCCGGCTCACCGCGAGCACCCCGCAGTTCTAGAGGTCAGGTGGGGGCTGGCAGCAAATGCTGGACATTGGAACGAAGCACTTGCCATCGCCCGATGTATCGCCACGGCGGTCCCTTCAAAGCCCATGGGTTGGCTCTACCAAGGCAGTGCTCTCGCCGGGTTGAGCCGTTACGCTGAGGCCTACTCGATGCTGCTCATGGGGCACCAAAGATTCCCCCACGACGAAATCTTCGCCTACGACCTGAGTTGCGTATGCTGTTCACTCGGTCGAGAGGGGGAGGCCTTGGGCTGGATCCGCCAAGCGATTGCAATGGCCGGATTCGAGATCCAGGAACGGGCGCTTGATGACCCTGATCTCGAGCGGATCCGGGATCGGCTCACCGGCGACTGACCGTCCAGTCAGCCAGAATCTGAATATCGTGGTCGGACCACGGCAAACTTCTGCACACCAGTCAGATACATCCATTCAAGGCCCTAAAAACGCCTTATGGAGCGCTTTTTAGGGCTGTTTTGAGCCTCATAGCGCCCCAAACGCAATGCCGGCAAACCCAGGAACCTGTGGCGCCGTTTTTGGCCCCAAAAAGGAGCCCATAGGACCAAAAACAGCCTTTAAATCGGCGCATCCCTCTGATGGCAAAGGGGATGTCGTGGTCCGACCACGATGAGACAAACAGCTAACCCCTCACACGGTTGGCCGTGTGCAGACGCCTCACTCCAACCCAACGCTCCACTCCCAACTACCCACAGCCAACAGCCAACAGCAAACAGCCAACCAACCAAACCGTGGTCCGACCACGATGGGACACGACCACGATGGGCCACTGGTTCAAAACCCGGTTGCCTCGGATCTCTTCATCCAGCGATAGACGCAAGCCCACCCGGTGCATCCAAGGTTGGGGTATGCGGCTATCCAGAGCCTTGATCCGGTGGCAGCGACAGACTCCGCCGCCGTGGGATGCCTTTCAGCAGCCTGGCAATGGGCTGATCATTTGGCGTCTGATCCCTCCCTGGATCACAGGAAGCCAAACAGATCTGTGCCCGAATAAGTGGGGGCGGGCTGGCCGGGAGGGCCGGTAAAAGAAATCCGCACGTCCTGCAGGCCCACGGCTGCATTCGCGGGAATATGGAGCGTGCCCGTAACCGTGGTCTCCGATGCCCGCACGGGGTTGACGAGGGCCAGACCGCCCACGGTGGCCGAGGAAATGGGAGCCCCCACCGGCGGCAAACCGGGCGTACCGGCCATGGCCTGAAGGGTCACGGTTACCAGGAGGGAGTCTCCCCGGCTGGCGGACTGGGGGACAATCGCCACGACCCCGCCAGTATCGGGGCCGGTATTGCCACCACCTGCAGACGGGGTGCCCCGGTATTTGCGGATGGTGAACGGGTAGGCAATCTTCATGCTCTGAAACTCTGCGGCGACATCCGGGTAAGCGCCGGCCTCGAGCTCCGCCACCATGTTCGTCACAAACTGGTAGAACGTCTGAAACCCCGGGGAATCCGTGCCCGGAATACTCACATCACCAACCAGGAAACCGGATTTCAACGACTGCACATAGGCGGTATCATCGTCCCAACCGGCCGGCATCAGGCCATGTTTCTTGAGCGTGTTGCGGATGTCATAGCCGAAATAAGGGCTGATCTCGCGGACTACCCTGCCCTGTTCGTCGGCATGGAGACTCATCACGTAATGGTAGATCCCTTCGGGATACTCAGGCGTGGGTGATATCAGCCCGTTACATTCATCTAGGTCACCGGATCCCGCCACGTAGACGGGATTCCCGTAGCTGTCATTGCTGCCGGTGTAACTACTCTTCAACAAGCTACTCACCCTCTGCGCATCACTCCAACCCACGGGCCCGTAGATCGGCCAACCGTCCAGCGCAAATCCAATCAGGGGCGAGTGTGCGCCAGCAGCCAGCAGCCCGTCCACCTCGTCACATTTCTCCTTCTCGGACTGCCAGACATCCCCTTTGAGCAACTTCAGGCAGGTCGGATATTTGTGGTAGTGGTAAATGCCGTTAAGCTGCGGATGGCCGCAGCAACTGGAAAAAATGCGGCCCGTGGCGGCCGTCTGGTTGGGGTCCTCAAACGGGTTGTAGATCGGAATGCCATTGATGGCGACACCTACCGACCCCAGGGCCGTATCCGTGGGGGTCGCGTTCAGGCTCGGATTCAGGGGAATACGAAACGTCTCCGTCGCCACTACGATGCGGTTGGGATTGTTACCGCCATTCGACCCGCTGTTGTTCTCGCTGAACTTGATGCTCTGGAACCCTCCGCTGATCGGCGCATTCCATCCATCCGTAACCTCGAGTCCCACCACCCGGGGAACATAATTGGGAACACCGTTGCCGGTAATCACCATCTGGTTGCTGGCGCGGTCCTCCGCGATCGTAATGGTATTTTGCACCTCCAGCCCATTGACCGAAAGCACGGTAGGCCCGCCCTGCGCCAGCTGCCGCTGATAAGAGGCGATGAACAACCGGGCGCGCCTCTCAAAGGGACTCTCAGCCGCGAAGAAGGCCTGGCGCCATGAGGATCCATCCCAAGGGAATTCAATGGCCTCAGCAGTGTCCGCTCCCGGAAAAGCCTCACTGGAAACCAGTGACCATTCACCGTTCAAGTCGGAAGCCGAGCGGACATAGTACTGCACCCCGCTTTCACCAGTCAGGGTAATCCGCATCTGCCCGCCTCCCTGAGGGAAATCGGAAGGTTGTATACGGATCCGGGCAGCTCGCAGCGGAACCACGAGCAGCAGAACCAGAAATACACAGGCGGCCGAAACAATGGGGATTATCCTTCGCTTTTTCATCATCCTCCTCGCTTTAATCATGGAACAAATACACGGTGTCCTGTCTCTTACAGGGCGGGAAGGTAACCCGGCGAACCTTAAGGACCGGTTAAACCAACCCCTCAACTGGGCACAGGACAGCCTTTGGTCCCGGACCCGCCGCTCACCTGATTTGCACGCCAAAGCCACCAAAACCGTGGTCGGACCACGATGGGCCGAAGTTGGCAGTTGGCAGAAAGTTGGGCTAAGCGCCCCACTGCTAACCGCCCACAGCCAACAGCCAACCAAAACCTTGGTCGGACCACGGCAACCTTCTCCACCCCAGTTAAGTACTCCCGTCCGAGGCCCTAAAAACGCCTTATGGAGCGCTTTTCGGGGCTGTTTT
>JBMTVN010000425.1:0-3615 GCA_049451415.1 Limisphaerales bacterium
ATTTGGCGGGGGATGTGGTGGAGTCGCCATCGGTGACTATACGCAGGTCGACGGGCTATTTGGGGCACAAGGTATTTCATCTTTATCATTCCGAGACGGGGATGATGCGGTATTTGAAGCGGCTGGAGTCGAGGGATCTGTCATTGACGAGTTCGATGATTCCCTTGGGATCATGCACGATGAAGTTGAATGCGGCAGTGGAGATGCTGCCGATTTCGTGGCCGGCTTTTGCGGGGTTACATCCGTTTGCTCCGGATTCGCAGACGGAGGGTTACCGGGAGTTGTTTCGTCAGCTGGAGGGGTGGCTGGCGGAGATCACGGGATTTGCGGCGACGTCCTTGCAGCCGAATGCAGGATCGCAGGGTGAGTATGCGGGGTTGATGGCGATTCGCCGTTATCATGCGAGCCGGGGCGAGGGGCATCGCAATGTTTGTTTGATCCCGACATCGGCGCACGGGACGAATCCTGCGAGTGCGGTGATGGCTGGATTTCGGGTTTGTGCGGTTGCGTGCGATGAGGAGGGGAACATTGATTTAGGGAACTTGAGGGAGCTGGCGGCGGAGAATGCGGGTTCGTTGGCGGCCCTGATGGTGACCTATCCTTCGACCCACGGGGTTTTTGAGACGTCCATTCGGGAGGTCTGCCAGATTGTGCATGCGCAAGGTGGGCAGGTTTACCTGGATGGGGCGAATTTGAATGCGCAGGTGGGGTTGTGTCGGCCGGGGGATTATGGTGCGGATGTTTGTCACATTAACCTGCACAAGACTTTTTGTATTCCTCACGGCGGCGGAGGTCCCGGGGTGGGGCCGATTTGTGTTGCTGAGCATCTGCGGGCTTTTCTGCCGGGGCATGGATGTGGTGGGGGGGATGGTGCGGGGGCGGTGGCGGCGGCGCCTTGGGGTAGTGCATCGATCTTGCCTATTCCGTGGGTATATATCCGGATGATGGGGGCGACGGGTTTGCGGCGTGCGACCCAGGTGGCGATTTTAAATGCCAACTATATTGCTCACCGGTTGAAGGAGCATTATCCGGTTTTGTATCGGGGGCCGGATGGCTGGGTGGCGCACGAGTGTATCTTTGATTTGCGGCAATTTAAGACCGTTACCGTGGAGGATGTTGCGAAGCGGCTGATGGATTTTGGTTTTCATGCGCCGACCGTGTCGTGGCCGGTGGCGGGGACGATCATGGTGGAGCCGACAGAGAGCGAGGACCAGGGCGAGTTGGATCGGTTTTGTGAGGCGATGATTGCGATTCGGGCCGAGATTGAGGCGGTGGAGAGTGGTCGGATGGATGCGAGGAACAACCCGTTGAAGCAGGCGCCGCACACGGCCGACGTGGTTACGGCGAGCGAGTGGGATCGTCCTTACACGCGGGAGCAGGCGGCTTTTCCGGCGGCGTGGTTACGGGAGAACAAGTTCTGGCCTGCGGTGGCGAGGATCGACAACGTGTTTGGTGACCGGAACCCGGTTTGCACGTGTGACGGGGTGGATGCTTATGCGATGAACCGTTGAGGCGTGCCGGGCTGGTGCGGTGTCAGGGTTGTTGTTCGAGGCGGTAGTAACCGTTGGGCCCCATGACCCGCAGGGGGTCGGTGTCGTAGAAGTGGGTGATGCGGCCGAGGGCTTTGGCTTCGCCGATTTGGGTCCACTCTGCGGGCTGCAGTGTCGGGGAGTAGTTGATGGTGTAGGTGGCATCCGGGGTGGAAGACCAGCTGATGAGGTGAACCTCCGGATCCCTGACGAGGTGTTGGACCTCGAAGACCTGGTCTGGAGTGCCTTCGATTGTTCCGAGCGAGAGGAGGTTTTGGTTTTGGAGGGCGGGATGGCTGGAAGGGTAGTGCATGGCGCGGAAGACCCAGTTGTCATTTGGCCGGGGTTCTCCCTGGTTGACGGCTCCGCTGCTGCCAACGGGGTTGACGTAGCGCCAGACTTCGTTGCTGTCGGGTGCGATTTCAAACATGACGTTGGGTCGGCCGATATTGATTAGAGTATTGCCGTTTGGGAGGCGGTCGGCGCTGGACATGACGTCGCCGTATAAGCTGGTGCGTGGGGTGGCAGAGTAAGACCAGGTGGGGAGGAGGGGCGGGTAGGTTCCGTCGGGGTTGAGGGTGTAGGTGCCATCGGGTTGGACCGGAGGTTGGATTTCGATCACGGCGCTCCAGTTGCCCTCGCTGAGGGGGTCGGGTCGGCCGTTGCCGTTATTGAACACGAGGATATTTCCGGCGCCGGGGCGGTCGTTGGTGATCCAGTGGGAGGCGTGTTGCCAGAAGAAGGTTTGCTGGTCCGGCGTGGCTGAGCGGTAGGCTGCGGGGTTGCCCCAGCGATAGAGGAGGTCGCCGCCTTTGCCGGATCTTCCGCCGGCATGGCTGGCGGCTTCAGCGGTAGTGGTGCTGTGGTCGATGATCCAGATTTCCCCGAATCCGGGCATGCAGAGGAGGATCTGGTCGAGGTGGGGGTTGTAGTCGATGCCATTGCAATGGAGCCAATCGGCGCGTTCACCGAGAGGAGTGGCTGGGGCGAGGTAATTGATGTCGATGAGTTCCGGGTGGGTGGCGACATCGCCGTAGTTGGTTTTTGTGGGGTCGAGGTCTTGGACGAGGTGATCCCACACGTGCCATTCCCATACGATGGTGGCGGCATTGGTGCTGGAGGGCTGGAGTTCGACGATTTTTTCGGGCCAGAGTGAGTTCTCGGAGAGCATTGCGGGGTTACGACCGGCGGTGACTGCTTCCTCGGCGGTTTTGAGTTCCCAGACTACGGCGAGGATGTTGCCGTTGGGGAGCGGACGGATTTCGTGATGGGCGCGTTGGGTTGCATCCCAGATGCGGTATTCCCAGAGGATGTTGCCTTGCCAATCGAATTTCTGGATGAGTCCGGCGCCACCGGGGATGAGGAATGTATTGTTGTCATTGGGATTGCCGGCGCGCACCAGGTTGCCGTTCTCCAGCAGGTACGGGGTGCTGCCCGGGGGGTAGGGTGAGCGCCATCGGTTGACCAGTTCGCCGGTGTTGCGGATGAGGAACGTATCCGTGGCAGCCATTGGGGAGAAGAGCGTGTAACCGCTGGCGGCATTGGGGGAGGAGTGGATGAGTCCGACAGTAGGATCTGCTGCTTGCAGGGCGCAAGTTGCCGTGAGCAGGGCGAGTGCTGAGAGCGGATGCATAGCGATCATCGAAAGCATGGTGTATTTACGATACTTAGGCGCAGGTCAAGTCGTGCTTATTACCGGGGGTGGGGGGCAGCATGAGTTTCGTGATCGATTGAGAGTAGTATTGGGGGATTGAGGCTGGTTGGCGGGCGTGTCAGGGTTTGGGAGCTTTGGGGTCTGTGGTGAATTGGAGTATGCGGGTTGTTGCGCTTATTTTTTGTGTGTTGTTGGGGCTGGCGGGTTCGGTTTGCGGAGCCGACTGGCCGGAGAGTCATTTGTTTGCCGGGAGAGATGAGGCGAGCGTGGCGGGGTCTTCAGCCTGCAGGGAGTGTCACGTGGATTTCCATGAGAGGTGGGAACAATCGCGTCATGGTGCATCGGTGAGAGGGGTGAATTTGGGTTGGGTGGAGGAGGTGTTTGGCAAGTTACCGATTCAGTTTGGAGGGGCTGTGTTGGAGGCGGAGGGAG
>JBMTVN010000426.1:0-3612 GCA_049451415.1 Limisphaerales bacterium
GTCATTTGGGGTGGGCGGGGGGGCTGGGGGATTATTGGCGGGGGGCGGCGGGGGGGGGGTGGCGGGTTGGGTCATTGGCGATAGGAGAATTGAACAGTGTGCCTTACAAGAGTGATCCGCGGACGGAGGCATGGGTGAGTGATTCCATTGATGTCTGCAAGGCGTTGGGGGTGGGGGTGGTATTGCTGGCCTTTTTTGGGGACGGGGACTTGAAGGGGGATAAATCGGGGACGGACGAAGTGGTGAGGAGGCTGAAGGTGGTGGCGCCGAAGGCGGAGAAGGCCGGGGTTACCTTGGGGATTGAGAGTTGGTTGAGTGCGGAGGAGCACGTGGAGATCATTGAGCGGGTGGGGTCGGTGGCGGTGAAGGTGTATTACGACGTCGCGAACTCGGAGAAGATGGGCTACGACATTTATCGGGAGATGGAGTGGTTGGGTGGGCAGGAGTTAATCTGCGAGCTGCATGCGAAGGAGAATGGTTTTTTGCTGGGCCAGGGGAGGGTGGATTTCAAGAGAGTGAGGCGGGTATTGGATGCGATTGACTATTCGGGCTGGGTGCAGATTGAGGGGGCGATTCCTGAGGGGGGGAACATGTTGCCGAGTTATCAGGCGAACCAGCGGTTTTTGCGCGAGGTTTTGGGAGCCTGAGGAGGGGGTGTTTTTAAAGCACACCGCCCTGCGGGAGATCCGGCAGGGCGGCGCGTGTTTTAATATTTTTGCGGGGGATTACCCGACGAATTTTTTGGCGACGATGGAGGCATTGTGTCCACCGAAGCCGAACGAGTTATTGACGATGGCATTGACCTCCACTTCGCGGGCCGTGTGGGGGACGATGTCGAGGTCGCACTCGGGGTCGGGGTTTTGGTGATTGATGGTGGGGGGCACGATCCCGGTTTGGATGGCCTTGGCGCAGATGGTCATTTCGACGGCGCCGGCGGCACCGAGCATGTGGCCGGTGGCGCCTTTGGTGGAGCTGACGGGCAATTTGCGGGCGTGGTCACCGAAGACCGTCTTGATGGCCTGGGTTTCGCAGATATCGCCTTGGGGGGTGGAAGTGCCGTGGGCGTTGATGTAGCTGATTTGCTCGGGGTTGAGTTCGGCGTGTTTGAGGCCCATGCGCATACAGCGGACTGCGCCTTCGCCTTCGGGGGCGGGTGCAGTGATATGGCTGGCGTCGGCGCTATTGCCGTAGCCGGCGATTTCGCAGTAGATGCGGGCACCGCGGGCTTTGGCGTGCTGGAGTTCCTCGAGGACGAGGACGCCTGCGCCTTCACCCATGACGAAGCCGTCACGTTCGGCGTCGAAGGGACGCGAGGCGTGTTTGGGGTCATCGTTGCGGGTGCTCATGGCTTTCATGGCGCAGAAGCCGCCGATGCCGATGGGGACGATAGCGGCTTCGGTTCCGCCGGCGAACATGACACTGGCGTCGCCGAGTTTGATGGTACGCCAGGCTTCGCCGATGGCGTGGTTGGCGGTGGCGCAGGCGGAGCAGGTGGCGAGGTTGGGGCCGCGGAGTTTATGGAACATCGAGAACATGCCAGAGGCCATATTCAGGATGAGCATGGGGATCATGAAGGGGGACAGGCGGCCGGGGCCTCTTTCGAGGAGGATTTTGTGTTGGGTCTCGATGGTGGAGAGGCCGCCGATACCCGATCCGATGAAGGCGCCGGTGGTGTCGAGGTTGATCTTCGCGAGGTCCAGACCGGAGTCTTGGAGGGCTGACCAGCCGGCGTAGAGGCCGAACTGGGCGAAGCGGTCGGTACGGCGGACTTCCTTGGGGGAGGGGAAAGCCGGGGTGGGATCGAAGTCCCGTACTTCGGCGGCTATTTGCGTGGCGAAGCCGGCGCTATCGAAGGCTTGGATACGGTCGATGCCGCATTGTCCTTCGAGAATATTTTTCCAGAACGTGTCAACGGATTGGCCCAGGGAGGAGACGACACCTAAGCCGGTTACGACGACCCTGCGATCGGACCAGTTGGAAGGCATGATAATAAAAGGGGCAGCGAGCGGCACGAGAACCGCGGCTGCCCCGTAGGGAAAGCGGCCTTATTACTTCTGTTTGTCTTCGACGTATTTGGTGACATCGCCGACCGTTTGGAGTTTCTCGGCTTCCTCGTCGGGGATTTCCTGACCGAATTCTTCCTCGAGGGCCATAACCAGCTCGACCGTGTCGAGGGAATCAGCGCCGAGGTCTTCGATGAATTTGGCTTCAGGGGTCACCTGTTCCTCGGTGACGCCGAGTTGCTCGACGATGATAGCCTTTACGCGATCTTCAATGGATTTTTCAGCAGCCATGGGTATTTCCGTATAGTTTTCGTGGTTCTCTATGCAACGCCCCACCATGCGTCAAGCCCCGAGTAATGAAAAAAGCGGGTGCCTTGGGCGTGGGTTGGCGAGATTTTCAAGCGGCGCGTTTACAGTTCGTTACGCCGTCTTATGCGGCGGGGTATTTTATGGGTTGGGTGAGAGGCTTACATTGCGAGTCCGCCATCGACATTCAGGACGTGTCCGGTGATGTAGCGGGCGCTTGGGCTGGCGAGGAAAAGTGCGGCGGCGGCGGTATCTTCGACCGAGCCGAAGGAGTTGAGGGGGATTTTGCTGAGGAGGTTCTTTTTGAGGTCGTCGTTGAGGACGTCGGTCATGTCGGTTTCGATGAATCCTGGTGCGATGGCATTGACGGTGATGCTACGGGAGCCGAGTTCGCGGGCGGTGGATTTGGTGAGGCCGATGATGCCGGCTTTACTGGCGGCGTAGTTGGCTTGGCCGGCGTTGCCCATGAGGCCGATGACCGAGGCGATATTGATGATGCGGCCCGAGCGTTGGCTAATGAATTTGCGGATGAAGGCGCGGGTGCAGAGGAAGCAGCCTTTGAGGTTGGTATTGACCACGGTATCCCAGTCTTCGTCGCTCATGCGCATGAGGAGGCCGTCACGGGTGACGCCGGCGTTATTGACGAGAATATCGACGCGTCCCCATTCCTTGAGGATGGTTTCAGCGGCATGTTGGACATCGGTTGGGTTGGCGACGTCGGCGGCGATGGCGAGGCTGCGTCGGCCGGTTTTGGCGACTTCCTGGGCGGCTTTTTCGGCGTTGGCGGCGGTGCGGGAGATGCAGGCGACGTCGGCACCTTCGGCGGCGAATTTGAGGGCGATGGCCTGGCCGATGCCTCTGCCTGCTCCGGTTACGACGGCGATCTGGTTGTCAAGTAGACCCATAGGTGGGGGTTGTTCTCGTTGTTCGCATCGGGGATGTCAATGATTCCTCCTGATGGATTTGGGACGTTTGGGCAGGGGGGTGGTGAGGTTTTTCTGTAATCTTTTTGGTCTTCACGCTGTCTTAAGGTGGAGTCCGGTAGCGTGTTTTCCAGCGATGACAGCTGTGGTTGTCAGGCATTCAAGATTCGGGGTTGCGATGGGGTTGAGGGAGGGAAGGTTTGGTATGGGTAGAGAAGAGAGGCGATGAAGTTGATGAAGGTTCAGAAATTGATTTCCAGTGTGTTGGTGATGCCGTGGTGTGGAGCTTTGGTTCTGCTGGGGCAGCCATTTGGTCCTGGTGGTGAGGGGCCTGGTGGGGGCGGGGACCCGGGCGCGGGCTGAAGGTCCCCAGCTTCCCG
>JBMTVN010000427.1:0-3602 GCA_049451415.1 Limisphaerales bacterium
CAGCCCCGACATGAGAACCGTTCTCATCATCGACAGCGACACAAAACTCCGCCGGGAGCTCTATAAGACGCTCCTCAGCGCTGGCTGGCGATGCATCGAAGCCGAAAATGGCGAAGCCGGGCTCGCCCAAGTCTCGCTGAACCAGCCCGAAATCGTCCTCTGCGATATGCTGGTCCCCCGTATCAATGGCTTCCAGTTGTGTCGCAACATCCGTAGCCAACGCTCCAAAATCCGCCAACCCATCATCATCGCCACCGGAAATAGCGCCTACTCCTCCGACCGCCAAAACGCCAAAGAAGCCGGTGCCGACCGCTACCTCGTTAAACCTTTCCTCTCCGAAGACCTCATCCAAATCATCGAAGGCAAACAAGATACCCAGCTCGCTACGGAAATCGCCGTCAAATCAACCCCTCCCCCAAACCCGCCCACCAGCCCCCCCCTCGCCGACGAAAGGCAGCCCTACATCCGCTTCTGGGGAGTCCGGGGCTCCATCCCCTCCCCCGGCCCGGGCACCATCATCTACGGAGGCAATACCTCCTGCGTGGAACTGCGTGCCGACAACGAAATCATCATCCTCGATGCAGGCACCGGTATCCGCGGCCTGGGACTCGCCCTCGCCCAGGAATTCAAAGACCAGCCCATCAGCGTAACAATCCTCATCAGCCATACCCATTGGGACCACATCCAGGGCTTCCCCTTCTTTGTCCCCGCATACAATCCAAAAAACCGCGTCCGGATCCTCGGCTATGAAGGCGCCAGGAGAGGTCTCCTCAGCACCCTCTCCGCACAAATGGAAAGCCCCTACTTCCCCGTCAGCCTCCGGGAAATGACCAGCAACGTCGAAGTCAAGGAACTCCACGAAAAGGAATTCTGCATCGGCAGGGTCAGGGTGCGCGCCATGTACGCCAACCACCCCGGCATCTGCGTCGGCTACCGGATCTTTACCAGTACCGGCTCAGTCGCCTACTTCCCCGACCATGAACCCCACCAGCGGATGAAAACCCATAAGGAAGGTAAACCCACCGACCACGATATCCGCCACGCCAGCGAACAAGACCAGCAACTCGTCCAATTCCTCCACCAAACCGACCTCCTCATCATGGACGCCCAATACAACGACTCCGAATACTCCAAACGTGTCGGATGGGGCCACGGCTGCGTCGATGATGTCGTCGCCCTCGGTATGTTCGCCCAGGTCAAACGCCTCTGCCTCTTCCATCACGACCCCGACCACGACGATGCGGAAGTCTCCTCAATGCTCAATTGGGCCCGCGAACTCGTCAATATGCACGACGACTCCATGCGCGTCGACGCCGCCTGCGAAGGCGTGGAAATCCCAATCGGCCACCCCAAAACTTCCTGAAGTGAGCGCCTCCCGACCGTAGCCCGGCGAACCCGCCTCACAAGAAAGAGCCGCCCCTCCAAGACTCGCTCTCCCCAGCGGTTGTCAACCGCCCCCCAGCCCTCGCAACAACCCCTGCGCCTCACCCCATCCAGGTGCCAGCGCCACCGCACGCGCCGCCGCTTCCCTCGCTTCCGCCACCCGACCCGCGTTGGCCAAAATCGTCGCCATCGCATAAGGCACCCGCGGATCCAGGGGATCCGCAGCCGCAGCACGCGCCAGTGCAGTCAGGCCATCCTCCACCCGCCCCTGCGCATTCAACGCCAGACCAAGATTATACCCCGCACGGGCATGCCCCGGATCCAGCCGCACCGCCTCATCCAAAGCGTCTACCGCCCGTGGAAGATCTCCCGCCTCGCTCAATGCTAACCCCAGCTTGTAACGATACTCCGCTTGCCGGATATCCAAACGACACGCCGCCTCCAGTTCGCGAATAGCCTCTCCCGTCCGCCCCAAAGCGGCCAATACCACGGCATAGTCATGCCGGATCGGCGCCGAATTGGGATCCCATGCTACCGCCTTCGCATAATGGCCGGCCGCACCCGCAGCATCGTTCCGCCCCATCGCCCAGGCTCCCTTCTGCATCTGCCCCACAGGCTGGTCCGCATTCAGATCCAGAAAATGCATCAGCTCGCTCGCCGCCAGGGTGTCCAACCCAACACTCTCCCTCAAACTCCAAGCCGCAGATACTCGCACCGATCGCACCGGATCCTCCAACGCCTTCTCCAGGACACCCCGGGCCGCCACACCAGCCGGAGTCCCCAACAACGGCTCCAAACCCCGGGCCGCCTTCGAACGCACCAATGCGTCCGCGTCACTCATCGACCCCAATACGGCCGCCGCCACCTCCGGCCGCGTCACCCACGGATCCAAATGCTCAATCGCAGCCGCCCTCCAATAACCCATCTCCTCATCCTTCACCATCTTCACCAATGGCTCCACCGCCGCCACATCCATCTCTCGTGCACGCGCCAGCCACACCGCCCTCGTCCTCGTCACCCGGTCCATCCGATTCGAATACCAGCCATCCACAGCCTCCATTGCCCAATCCACCGTCTTGTCCTGATGACACCGGTTGCACGCGTTCGGGATCCCATGCTCCTTCGTCAATAAAGGATCAGGAATGGTAAAACCATGGTCATGCCTCCAATGCCGCCCCATGTAAACGGTCTGCGGCATATGACAGTTCACACACTCCCCCCCCGTCTCTTGAATAGACCCCGGATCATACGCCTCCAAATCAAACGCCAGCGCCACCCCGTTCGTGTCAAATCCATACACCTTGTGGTGGCTGTGCGATACCGGCTCAATCACCGGCGCATCCGGATAGCTCCCGTTATGGCACCGAATGCACAACCAGTTCCCCGGCAATCTCGTCTTCGCCGTGTGCGGATCATGACAATCCAGACAAATCACCCCCCGTTGATGCATCCGACTGCTCAAGAATGACGCAAACTCGTAATCCTCATCACGCACCTGCCCATCCGCATAATAGGTGTCCGACCGGTCCACAATCACCAGATCCTGATGATCAAAGAAATTATCCCCCGGCTTGAAATCCCCCGTCAAATCACCCCGCCTCGCATGACAAAATCCACAGTTGTGCAAAATCTCCGGCCGACTCAACTTCGCTATCGTCGGATCCTTCTCCCCACTCTTGCCATGCGCTAGTTGCCACTCGTTGTGCCCCCGCAAAGGACCATGGCAAGATTCACACCCCACACCCGCCTCCACCATCGCTGTCCGATACCCGTCCCGCTCCTCATCATAGTTCTTCCTCAACCGCGTGTTGTGACACCCCGCACACATGTTGTTCCAGTTCATCCCCCGCCCGGTCCAATGCCCCCACTCCCCCGGCCGACGATCCTCATCCCCATACACATTAAACCACTCGTTCGTCACGGGATCATACGAAGCCTCCAACGTCTGCCACCGACCGCCAGGCGCCGATACCAGAAACTGCCGCAACGGATATTGCCCAATCACCCTGTCCGTAACATGAACTTCCTCACCCCCGCTCAAGCCCAGTGTACGAACCCTCCCCTCACCCCCGTCCCACTCCACCCCGGTCTCCTGACTCCCATGAGTGAATACCCGACCAGGATCAAAGGCACCCCGATCCATCACCTCGTCGACTGGTCGCTCCGCCAGCCCGTGATTCGACCCATCCCACTGCTGATACGCCTCCTCATGACACTCA
>JBMTVN010000428.1:0-3599 GCA_049451415.1 Limisphaerales bacterium
GCGACTCTGGCCGCCCAGCGCCCCGCACGCAATGCCTCCTTCATCGACCCCATCACCACTCCCAACCTGACCAAACCTTAAAAAACCATCGGCACACCCTCCTCCAACCACCGGATCCGCTCCTCCAACCCCTCCCTCAAGGCAATCTCTCTCAACCACCTCGGCGGATCATCCATGTGCTCAAAGGAAAGTTTGAAGGTCCCATAATGCATCGGCACAAGCCACTTCGCCCCCAGGTCATAAAAGGCCTCCACCGCCTCATCCGGCCCCATATGCACGTTCCGGAAGGCCTCAGGCTGATAAGCCCCAATCGGTAACAACGCGATCTCCGGTGCCAGCCGATCCCCAATCTCCTTAAACCCCTCGAAATATCCGCTGTCACCAGCGTGAAAGATCTTCCGCCCCTCATGCTCCAATACAAATCCCCCAAAGCCCCGGTGCGCATCGTGCAGGGTCCGGGCACCCCAATGCTTGCAGGGAGTCAGGGTCACCTTCCAATTGCCCCGGGAAAAACTCTCCCACCACTCCAACTCAATGATCCGCTCAAAACCCAGCCCATACGCCAACTCAGACATCCCCCACGGCGTCACCGCTATCTTGGGCCGCGGCAGCCGACGTAAACTCGGCTTGTGAAAGTGATCAAAATGTCCGTGCGTCAATAAGACCACGTCTACCGGCGGTAAATCCTCAATCTTCAAACCCGCCCGCTTCACCCGCTTCAACAAAAACAGCCAGTTCGCAAAATTCGGGTCAATCAACAGGTTCAAATCATGAAACTGAACCAGAAATGAAGCGTGCCCAATCCAGGTGATCGCAACCTCACCCTCCTTCAGCTGCGGAAACTCCGGACGCCGATGCTTCCCCCGACGAGGCATGAGCAACGCCTTCCACACCATCTCGTGAAAAAAGGTCCGCGGATTAAACGACTTCGTCGGCGTCAAATCCTTGAAGGAACGCGGCAGCTTGCGCTTCGCCCGAGGTGGCCGATGTCCCGAATGAGGGGTCATACACCAGACATTACCAGGTTATTCCGCCTTCAATATCTCAATCAAACACCTCAGACGCGCCTCCACATCCAAGGTCTCCAACAGCAGCTGGCGCTGCCCCGGACTGGATAGCAACGCCCAGGAAACCAAATCCGCAATCTGCTCCGGCTTGCTCACCTGCGAAAGAAAATGAACCCCCGGAATCCCCCCGGCACCGGAATCCGTCGACGACTCCACCAATGCCTCCAACCCCTGAGCCACCGGAGCACCACTCTGTAAACGGTCAGCCACCAATTCCAATAATCTCCCCGCCAAGGCCTCCGCCCGCTCCGAATTCGATATCATGGAAGGCAAAACATCAAAAGGATGGGTGCGATAGGGCCGATACCGGGTCGCACTCTGCAACCGAACCCGCGCCAATCCCTGGATAATCAAGTGCGACGAACCGTCAGCATGCTCCCGCGCCGCCCGAATCAACCCCAACCCGGCCACCCCCAGCGGTGACTCCCGCTTCCACCCCGGCTTCTGCATCGCAACACAAAATAACCGGTGCGTCTCCAACGAATGCCGCAGCATCTCCCGATACCGCGGCTCAAAAATATACAAAGGCATAAACGCCTGCGGAAACAAGATCACGTTCGGCAGGACCATGACGCCTATCTTCGATGGCCAACGCATGCCTCTAATCTAATGTCCGTCTGCCGTCCCGCAAGCGCTCTTCACACCCACTAGAATGCTGACTTGCCAAACACGCACAGGATCAGCAAGGTCTTTGCCTTATGAAAGTTGCCATTTTCCTGCTCGTACTGGTGTGCGCAGGCCTCGGCTACGGGCTCTACAATTTCCAGCAGCAAGCCGCCGAACAAGAATCCGCCCGCAAAGCGCGGGAGGAAGAGCTCGCCCGCACCAAGGAGCAGCTCGAACTCACGTCCTCCGACCTCGCCGAGCAAAAGCAGGTCAACTCCAAACTCAATGAGGACCTGACCCAAACCTCAAGCCAACTCAACCAGACCTCCACCCAGGTCGAAGACCTCAAGGCCACACTCGCGGCCACCCAAGCCAAGGCCAGCGAGGAAGCCAAGGCCGCCCAAGACCAGATCAATAAGAAACAACAGGAAATCCAGGACCTCGAGGGACGTAACGCCAACCTGAATAACAAGATGCAGGACCTGACGAGCGCCATCGAAGCCCTCGAAAATCAGATCGCCGACACAGAACGCAAACTGGCCGCCTCGGAAGGCGACCGCGAATTCCTGCTCGCCGAACTCAAACGCCTCCAAGCCGAAAAAACCGACCTGGAACGCCAATTCAACGACCTCGCCCTGCTCCGCGACCAAATCAGCCGGCTCAAGGACGAACTCTCCATCGCCAGTCGCCTCGAATGGATTCGCCGCGGCCTCTATGGCTCCACTCCCGCCGGCACCGAAAAACTCCAGCCGGGTTTTGCCGAGCCCACTGGTGAAAATCAGGTCGACCTCGACGTGGAAATCCGCCAGGGCGGCGAAGCCACAGTGCTCACCAACGCACCAGCCGCCACGCCCTAAAGGCATCCCCGCCTCCCATAGGCCATCACCATAGCTCCTCACGCGCTATGCCCACATACGAATACATCTGCGAAAAATGCGGCCACTCGTTCGACGTCTTCCAGTCCATGAGTGCCGATGCCATCGAAACCTGCCCCAAGGAACAGTGCGTCAAACCCCGCTGGGGCAAGGGTAAAGTCAAACGTGCCATTGGCGGCGGTGCCGGCCTGATCTTTAAAGGCTCAGGCTTCTACATCACCGATTATCGTTCCGATTCCTATAAGGCAGCCGCCAAAAGCGACACCGCCCCCTCCAGCACGACGAAGTCTTCCAGCGACTCCAAGTCCAGCTCCAGCTCCGATAGCTCCACCAAATCCAGTGCCAAAAGCACCAAGAGCACCTCGAACACCAGCAAACCCTGAGGCCCCATGACCGGCTCTCCGCTTGACGCCGGGAACCTGGTTACCCATGAGATACCGCGCACTTCCCCGGGCCGGATTCGGGGACACGCGTTCACGGCTGCCCTCCAGCTCGCACTGCTGCTCCTGCCGGCAACCTTCCTAACCCCAGCCCTCGCCCAAAACGCCAGTCCCAACGGGTTGCTCCGCAGCCACTCCGGTCAGTTCGTCGTCACACGCTACGAATCCACCCCAGGCCGCCAACCCCCATCATCCCAAGCCAGCACCAATAGCGCGCTCATCCCCCTCGAGCCAGCCACACTCGCAATCACCGCAGAACGCGTCCGCCAAGCCCTCCTCAAGGAACTCCTCCAGCCCGATTTCTGGCAGGCCCGCGTCTACGTCGTGATCGATAACCGCCTGCCCCAAAATAGCCCCGCCCTCATCGGCGCAACCCGCTTCACCCAAGGCTGGCGCTACCAAATCGAACTCCCCAACTCCATCGAACCACTCAAGCTCGTCCGCGGCCTCACCCAAGTCCTGCTCCTCGAGTTCGCCAATCGTTCCCAACCGTCCCGCTCCGCCGAAATACCACTCTGGCTCTCCGAAGGCCTCACTCAACAAATCCTACACCAGTCGCTCTTCGACCTCGTCGTCCGTGGCCTGCACACCGAGCTGCTGTAGGGCATCGG
>JBMTVN010000429.1:0-3573 GCA_049451415.1 Limisphaerales bacterium
TGGGAGTGCGTCGTTTGATCCGGAGTGCTCCCTTGGTGATGGTGGTGCCGGGCAGCTACGCGGGTGATTTGTGGTTTGATTTTGAGGGTGGTGGGGGTATCGGACGGAACGGTTTAGCGGGGTGGCGGGCAGCGGTTTCGGGGGTGGGAGGGGATGAGGTGTTTGTGGCGGACAACCAGCCGGTGATGCCTGTGGGATACGTTGGGGACATGCAGGGCGAGTGGCTGGTAAGCACCTTGCAGGACCAGTCGGGTGTGTTGGACGAGGCATTCACGGGGGTGATTCGAACCGATCCGTTTATTCTCCCGACGGAGGCGAGCGTTCAGTTTCTGGTGGGTGGGAGTTCGCTTCCTTGGAACGGTATGGATCCTGATTTGCTGCAGGAGGGGGCGGTGTGCCTGAATCTGGAGCGGGAAGTGGCTCCTGGTGATTGGGAGACCTTATTTAGTGCGACGGGTTCCGGGTCTGAGGACATGGACAGTGGGGTGTGGGATGCAGGGGAGTATGCAGGGGAGACCGTGAGGCTGGCGATTTACGATTTGTCCTTGGCCGGACACATCCATGTCGACGACATCCGGGTTTCCGGCGAGAGCGTTTATGTAGTGCGCTCGGACTTCCCTGCGGAGTGGTCCATGGTGCCCGGGGTGACCTATTATCTGAGGCTGAGGGCATCGAACGCGGCCGGTACGGTTTGGGGGCAGACGCAGAGTTTTGTGACCTTGAAGCCTGAGGTGGCGGTGCACGATGGCGAGGACGCCGACGCACCGTTGATCCTGAGCCATCAGATTGAGCCGGTTGATTTTGGTGCTGCTCCGGTGCAGCGAATTGTCCGGACCTTTACCGTGGCGAACTCGGGCAGCTACGCGTTATCCGTAAGGGGGATCACCTCGAGTGCGGCGGAGTATGTTATCTTGAACCCGCCTGTGAGTGTTGAGCCACAGGGTTCCGGGTCATTCCAGGTTGAGCTGATTGCCGGGGACGCGGGGCATTATTCCAGTCGGATTACGGTGTTGAGTGATGACCTGGAGGAGGGCAACTACAGTTTCGACGTGGTGGGCCAGTTGGTGGGTGTTCCGTCAGTGGAGACTTTGGAGGCGCGGGTTACGGGGCGTGGTGAGGTGGACCTTCAAGGTTTGATTGGGCCGGGGGATAGTAGCACTGAGGTGTGGTTCGAGTATTCGCCGTATCCTGGCTTGGATGGTCCGGACGATGTGAGTGTGGTTCCGTTCGAGGAGGTGCTGAGCGTTCCGCGTGGTGTGGCTGTTGACGCTGCGGGGAACCGGTATGTGAGTGATGGGGGCAACCATAGGATTCTGAGACAGAGCCGGTCGGGTGTGACGAGTGTGTTTGCGGGTGGTAGCGGGCAGCCAGGATATGAGGATGGGTTTGGTGGTTTTGCGAGGTTCAATTCGCCTGCGGGGATCCGGTTTGACGCAGCCGGTAACCTGCTTGTTGCGGACCGGGGAAATCATGCGATCCGGCGGGTAACTCCTGCGGGGGAAGTTAGCACCGTGGCTGGCACCGGGCGCGCGGGGTTTCTGGAGGGGACGGCTTTGGCGGCGCGGTTCCGTGCACCTGAAGGGGTGGCAGTGGATCTTACGGGGAACATTTTGGTTGCGGACACCGGCAACCATCGTATTCGCCTGATCAGTTCTGGTGGAGAAGTCAGCACTGTGGCGGGAAGCGGGGTGGCCGGATTTGCCGATGGGGCGGCACTGACCGCTGAGCTGAACAGTCCAGCGGACGTCGTGGCGGTGGACGCTGGCGGGGTTTACGTTGTTGACTCAGGAAATTCTGCGGTGCGGTTTTTGTCTGTTGGCAGCGAGTTGAGCACTTTGGCAGGCAGTGGTCAGCCGGGTTTTGCTGATGGTCTTGGGGCGGGTTCGAGCTTTGATCATCCTGTTGGATTGGCGCTGGGAGGGCTGGGTGATTTGGTGGTGGTTGATTCGGGGAACCGGGCAGTGCGTCGCGTGACGTTAGACGGACAGGTTTCCACGCGTGCTGTCCTGTCTGAGAGTGTGGTTCCGACTGGGGCTGTCGGGTTGGGTGACGACAGTCTGCTGGTTGTGGATGCCGGGGTGGGAGGACTGCTGAGGCTGTCGCCCTCCACGGTGGTGGCGAATGTCCCAAGTCCTTTGGAGGGGGTGGAGGTTCAAGACATCCGTGTTGCTGTCGGGGGGTTGCTTGAGATCGACTATTACTACCGGGTTTGGGCGCGGAACGTGGGGGGGACGGGGGTTGGGGAAGTGGTTCACATTGCGCCGCGGTGGGTGGTGTTTGAGAGCTGGGCGGAGAAGTACCTGTCGGTTTACCCGGATTTGTCGGGGCCTCTGGATGATGCTGACGGAGACGGCGTGGTGAATCTACTGAAGTATGCGTTTGACATGGACCCGGGGGTGTCTTCGAGGGAGGGGCTGCCGGTGGTGATGGTTGAGCCTGAGTTTCTCACGCTGACCTATCGTCGTCGTACGGACGCGGTGAACCTGCTGTATGAGGTGATCTGGTCAGACGATCTCTCGGTCTGGAGCAACGAGGGGGTGACAGAGGAGGTTGTGGGGCAGCCTACCGCGAACACTGAGGAGGTTCGGGCCACCATCGTGATTGTGGGTGAGCCCAGCAAATTCATCCGGGTAACGGTCACCCAGCAATAATTCATGTCGCATCACCATAGCAAAGCCATGCCTGACGATTTTAAATGTAAAAGTTGTTCTGTTTCCCGTCGGTGTTTGTGTTGGGTTGAGCGGGGGGCTGGCGTTTGGCTGAGGCGGGGGATCAGTCGCGGGTGGTTGAGCCTGTTGGCGGGTCTTTTTTTCACGTTGCTGCCGATGTTGGGTTTGGCGGGGACAGCGGTTCAAGAGCTGAGGCTGGGTGCGGGTTGGAGTGCTGTATGGCTGGAAGTTGAGCCAACCTATCCGTTGGATCACCCTACCCATCCCGGGATGCCCATGAGTCCGGAGGACGCATTTGCGACGGGCATCAACACGCAGATTCAGAGAATTGTATCGCCGAAGCAGCTGTCGGGTTTGGCCGAGTTTTCGGGGGATTCAGCGCGGACTTTGGATGGGGGAACCCTCAACAGTTTCAACCAGGCGGGGTGGGAGACCTGGGTGCGTGCGTCTGCTGCGGATCAGAACAGTCTGCTAACGGTGACGGGCAACCGCCCCTATTTGATTCGGACCTCAGGGGAGCGGACCATCATGGTGGAGGGGGAGGTGCGCTTTTTTCGGCCGGACTGGGTGCCGGACCGTTATAATCTGGTGGGATTTGGCATCAGCGGTGATGTGACCTTTGCGGACTTCTTCGGGCCGGCGGGAGAGACTCATCCGTTGGACCGCATATACAGTTTGCGGGATGGGGGTCGGTGGAGCTTGGTTAAGCCCGGGGATTTGATTCGGAACGACACTGCCTATTGGATTTTCTGCAATGGCCCGTCTAGTTATGCCGGGCCGGTGGCGGTTGACTTTGATGGGGCGAGTGTTGGTCAGCTGGATTTTGGAGGTGGGGCTGACGGTGTTCAGGTGGGCGTGGGGGGGGATCGATTGGATTTGGATTTGGAGAGGCTGGTGTTTACGA
>JBMTVN010000430.1:0-3565 GCA_049451415.1 Limisphaerales bacterium
CTCAGCGTTCATGCGCATGGATGCAGCGATCGCCATTTTTATGGCGCGGCGATAAGAAATTCTACTTTCTATTTGTCGGCCCCTGCCGCAACATAATCGGGCAACGCCGCCAGAAACGCCCCCGTGTTCCCCTCCACGTCAAAATCCTCCCGACGCTGATCCTCAAAGGTCGCGTTCACCATCCGGACATTCGGCAACAACCCCTCCATCGCCGTCCCACGAAACAAGGCCTCCCCTCCAACCAGCCACCGCCCCGCCCGAATACCCACTCGTGTATGACCTCCACGGCTCCCCTGCCTCAACCGCCAATCCAGCTGCGCCCGATGCAGGTTCGCCGGCTCCAGGTCACCCGGTGCAAAAGGCTCAAACCAGCGACCCCCCAAGTCCTTCACCGCTTCCCCACCCCGCCCCACCCCGACCAGGTTCATGCAGTCCGGCCCGAACCCCACGGGAGGCCACCGCAATTCAGCCTCCGCCCGAATGTTCCAAAACGTCCCCCAAGCCCCACAGTTCCTCCCCAGATACGCCCCGCCCCCACAACGCCATAACCACGTCCCCGCCCCAGCATCCAAATCCGTAAATAAATTCGCCACCGGCGCATGCTTGTGATGATCCAAACACAAATCCACTCCACGCCCCTCGGAAAACACATTCCCAATGCACCGGCTCACGGTCAGGTCATGGATAAACCGACAACGAATATCAAAACGCGTAAACAAGTTGTCCGACCCTCCCACATACGTCCCGTGATGCCCCACATGACCACCGCCATCCGGCTCCCGACTCGACTCATACACCAGATCCTCCAACGTGTTGAATACCCCGCTAACCATCGGCCCACTGTCCGCATTCACAAACGCCACACGCCTGACCCAACAATGCGCCACCCCGGACATCGCCACCGGATTATAACCCAACTCTGTAAAATGCCCCCCATACGGCGTCTCCGGAAACTCAAAGGTCAAGTCCTCCACCCCGCACTCACTCACGCTCGGCTTGAACTCACGCAGCTCCGGCCCCCAAGCAGGCCGAACATCAAACCGCAACCTCCGGTCCAGCTCCACTCTTCGTCCCTCCAGCCCCACCACCCGCGCCACCATAGAAACCCGCACCCTCCCACGCAACTCGTCCATCGCCCCCGGATCTTCCGCATACAAATGCCTCGCCAAACTGTTGTCCTCATCATCCCGTACCACTAGCTCCACCTCCTGCCCCACCTCCAGCCGACTCCCATCCTCCACCTCCAGCCCATTGCTTCCCCGCGCGCCCTCGCCGCTTACCCGCCCCACCACTCTCGAACCCATCGATCCCTTGAACCAAATAAACCCGCCCGACCAAGAATAGTTCGATGTCGGCCTCCCGCCCGTAGTCGCGCCCAGATTCGATCGCACCTCCTCCAAAGGCCGCGGAAAATACAGGATAGTCCGCCCCCTTCCCGCCCCACGAAACACCACTCCCGGTCGACTCACCTCCAGAATGTCCCGGATTACGTAACGACCCGCCGGTATCTCAATCGCTCTCCCCCCGCTCGCTTCAATCGCCACGCGAAAGGCCTCGGTGTCATCCTCCCCGTCATCCGGCACCGCACCAAATTCCAACACGCTCACCCCGACCGGCAAATCCGGTATCGCCTCCTCCCCCCGGTGATACCCCGCATACGAAAAGTCCGGCAGCCTCCCTTCCCGATCCCATAACTCCCCCTCACGACCAACCAATTCCGAATGCGCACCCCATGACCGCCACCCAGACAGCACGAATACCAAAAGCCACAAAGCAAGGGAGCGCATGTCCGCCACTATCCCCCCCCATCCAAAACCCATCAACGCCTTTTCCCCATACCCCCCACTCCACGTATTGCAAAAGAACCTAATCACGATCATTATCACTACTAAGTTCAGGCCCAGGACCTACCCATGCATCAACAGCGTGCCTTCACTCTAATCGAACTTCTCGTCGTCATCGCCATCATCGCCATCCTCGCCGGCATGCTCCTGCCCGCCCTCGCCAAAGCCAAGGCCAAAGGCCAATCCATCCGGTGCATGAATAACACCAAACAGATGGGCCTCGCCCACTTCATGTACGTCAACGACTTCAACCGCACCGTCCCCTACGCCCAATATCAAAATCTCTGGATGGCCGCCTACATCGAATACTACGCCGCCGCCAACGAGGCCCGCACCTGCCCCACCGCACCCGAATACAACGGCATGGGCGACCGTAAAGCCTCCTCCGCCCCAGCCGGCGTCGGCGTTTTCTGGGAATGCGGCACCGCCGACCAAGCCTGGATCTGGCCCACCAACGGCGTCTGGGGCTCCGCCAACTCTCTCGGGTATCACGGCGGTTTCGCCTTCAATTCCTGGCTCTACTCCGGTGGCTGGCCCAGCTCCTGGGGAGACGAAAACCTCGCCTTCAAAACCGAAGCCTCCATCCAAAACCCCTCCACCACACCCACACTCGGCGACTCCTTCTGGGTCGATGCCTGGCCCAAAGCCGATAACCGACCCAGCGTCAATGGATACTACGGATGGAACGACGGCGGCATGGGTCGCTACCTGGTCGCCCGCCATGGCGGCGGCACCGCCGACCGTTCCA
This sequence comes from Limisphaerales bacterium, assembly GCA_049451415.1. Lineage (GTDB taxonomy): Bacteria > Verrucomicrobiota > Verrucomicrobiia > Limisphaerales > JAHDYP01 > JBMTVN01. Next base: position 2,593 of record JBMTVN010000430.1, read on the forward strand.
AAGCAACCCTCCCCCCGGGATCCCGCCTCGCCGGCGGACCCAATATCAACTTCAGCGATGGCCATAGCGAACAAGTCCGCTTCGGCCGACTCTGGGAACTCACCTGGCACCGCGACTGGACCAACCCGGCCACCCCCCCAATGTAACAGCCGCTGACCAGAGGTCAGCCGGACCCCATTGACCCCATCGGAGTTTCAGAGTTTTCCTCCTTCGCGCCTCGAGCTACGGAGGACAGGCCGTGTTTCACAGGTTCAGAAATCCCAGCCCGCTCCCCATCTTTTTGCCCCATCATCTTTCTGCCCAATAAACATTCGCGTCTATTGGCGTCCATTCGCGGTCAAAAAAGACATCCGCCCGCGTCCATTCGCGGTTCAAGCATCCAGATAATGCTTCGTCGATAACGCGCGCAACCGCTCCGCCGCCTGCTCTGCCGTCAAATCCCGCTGCGACTCCGCCAGCATCTCATACCCCACCATAAACTTCTTCACGGTCGCCGACCTCAACAACGGCGGATAAAAATGCGCGTGCAACTGCCAATGACTCCCGTCCCCGGCCCCTTGTGGCGCACCATGCCAGCCCATCGAATACGGAAAACTGGTCTCAAACAAATTGTCATACCGCACCAAGCCCAGCTTCAAAATCGCCGCCAACGACTCACGCTCCTCTCCCGTTAGATCCGGCAAGCGCGTCACCGGCCGCCGCGGCATCAGCAACAGCTCAAACGGCCACGTCGCCCAATACGGCACCACGAACACCCAGTGCGCATTGGATTCCACCACCCGCTCCCCGCGCGCCATCTCCTCCTCCGCATACCGCACCAGCATCGACTCCCCCCGCCCCTCCCCCGCCAGCCAATCCCGCTGCGCCCTGTCCTCCTGCTCCACCAACCGCGGCAAAAAATCCCCTGCCCAGACCTGCCCATGCGGATGTGGATTCGAACACCCCATTGCCGCCCCCTTGTTCTCAAACACCT
>JBMTVN010000431.1:0-3564 GCA_049451415.1 Limisphaerales bacterium
TGGAGGGGGGGGTGGGGGTTTCGTTGATGGGGAAGAGGGGTTCACCGGTGGTTCGGTTGAAGACAAAGACGTGGCCGGACTTGGTGATTTGGGCGACGGCATCGATGCGTTTGCCGTTGTGTTCCACCGTGAGGAGATTGGGGGGGGCGGGGAGGTCGCGGTCCCAGATATCGTGGTGGACGAACTGGAAGTGCCAGATGCGTTCGCCGGTTTTGGCGTTGAGGGCCAGGAGGCAGTTGGCGAAGAGGTTGGCACCCACGCGGTTGCCGCCCCAGAAGTCGAAGGCTGCGGAACCTGTGGGGATGAAGACCATGCCGCGCTTTTGATCGACGGCCATACCGGTCCAGGCATTGGCACCGCCGACATATTTCCATGCTTCCGGGGGCCAGGTTTCGTGTCCGTATTCGCCGGGGTGAGGGATGGTATGGAAGATCCACTCGCGTTTTCCGGTAGGGAGGTTATAGGCGCGGATATGGCCGGGTGCGGCGGGGCCGGGGCCTTCTGAGACGCGGGACCCGAGGATGAGGAGGTTGTCGTAGACTACACCGGGAGTATTGGAGAGGAGGTAGAGGCCATCGGCATCATGGTCAAGGTCCTGGAGGAGGTTGACGCGGCCGTTTTCGCCGAAGGTGGTGACGGGTTTTCCGGAGGTGGCATCAAGCTGGTAGAGGTAGTGGCTGGCGGTAAAGACGATGCGGCCGAGGCCTTTGGTCTTCCAGTAGACGAGGCCACGGTTGACGCCCACGTCACCCTGATTGGATTCGAAGGGGTTGAAAGTCCAGAGTTCGCGGCCGGTGGCTGCGTCGAGGGCGAAGATCTTGAGTTGAGGGGAGGAGCCGTAGAGGATTCCGTCGACGATGAGGGGGTTGCATTGGATTTGGGAGCGTCCGTCGGGGCGGCTGTCACCGGTGTGGTAGGTCCAGGCGACTTGGAGTTGGTTGGCGTTTTGGCGGTTGATTTGGCTGAGTGAGGAGTATTGGGAGCTATGGGGATCGCCGAGGTAGGAGGGCCAGTTGTGGTTGGCGGTTTGAGCCTTGGCGCAGAGGAGCAGCAGCGAGAGCTTAGCGATCAGTGGGGCAGGGGACTTGTGTGAGTGCATGGCGAGGGAGGTTTGGCTGCAGGAGCGCTTGCGTGTCTTCAGGTGACGGCGACGCGTTCGGCGGTGCCGGTGGTGGTGTCATAGACTACGAATGTGGATTGACCGGTGAGGCCGCCATAGATTTCCCCGGGGTTGATGAGGAGGGTGCGGCCGAGCGGGGCGATTTCGAACTTGTGGTTGTGTCCGAAGCAAACCACGTCGAAGACTCCGCCGCGGGCTATGGCGCGGCCGATATTGTCGAAGTGGTTCATGGAGAAGGAACGCTGGTCGAATTCCAACTCGGCGTATTCGCCGTGGAACTGGAGGTTGGGGAACTTGGCGGCGTTGGAGGCGATGCGGAAGCGGTCGCCGTCGTTGTTTCCGAAGACGATGTGTATGGGGCCGGAGAATCCCTGGCCGAGTTCCTTGGCGATGAAGGGTGAGCAGAGGTCTCCGCAGCAAAGGATGACCTGGGCGCTGCGGTCGCGCACCAGGGTGAGTGCGGCCCGGAGCTTGGAGATTTGGTCGTGGATATCGGAGAGAATGGCGATTTTCATTTGGGCGGCGGTGTGGGTTGGGTTGGTGTTTGGAGAATGAGGTTGACGGCCAGGGCGGCGGCGGCAAAGCCGAAGGTGCCGGTGACGAACGTGGCGGTGCCATATCCGCTATGGCAATCCAGTCTCAGGTCCTGGTTGGCTTGGCGTTCGCAGGACACGCCTCCTTCTGCCGTGGGGAAGATCTGGGGTTCGTCGGAGAATACGCTGGGGATGCCGAAAGGACTGTTGGGGGCAGGGAACATGTGTTCGCGGCGGAGCCTCCGCCGGACTTCCTGGAGCAGCCGGTCGTGCGTGGCCAGGGCCAAGTCGGAGGTCTTGATGCGGGCGGGGTCGCGTCGGCCTCCGGCACCGCCGACCGTCACCACGGGGATGTTGCGGCTATGGCATTCGGCGAGGAGGAGCGTTTTTTGCGGGACTTGGTCGATGGCATCGACGACGCAGGAAAAGCGGGTGGCGAGCAGGGTTTCCGCTGTGCTGGCGGTGAAGAATTGCTGGATGGGTTTGATGTTACATGCGGGGTTGATGGCTTGGGCACGCCGGGCCATGACCTCGACCTTTGGCTGTCCCGAGGCACCCTGGACGGCATGGATCTGGCGGTTTGTGTTCGAGATGCAGACCTCGTCGAGGTCAATCAGCGTGAGCGATCCGATGCCGGTGCGGGCAAGGGCTTCGACTGTCCAGGAACCGACTCCGCCGATTCCGATGATGCAGACGTGGGCTTGTCTGAGGGTGGACTGTTCGCGGGTGCCGTAGAGGCGTTGGATGCCGCTGAACCGGGCGGTGTAGGCTTCGTCGGTGAACTGTGCTGTAGGCGGGTTCATTCGGCGGCGGGGCCTTGATTTGATTGGTGCGGCATGGCGGGGACACATCGTAAGAGGTGGGGGCGTCTTGCCAAGCGTGATTCGGGACCGCGAATGGACGCGAATGGGGTGTTAAGGAACCGCAAACGGACGCGAATGGATGTGGACGGGGTTGGAAGCGAACCGCGAATGGACGCGAATGGACGCGAATGTGGCGTTAAGGAACCGCGAATGGGCGTAAATGGGGACGGGGGACTTGGGGTGTTGGCTCTGCAACGCCTGAACTCCGAAACTCAGGTCAGGTCTGTGGTGGTGGTTGCCACGAACGGCAGTGAGCCCGACTTCTGGTGCAAGGGCATTCGGGGGGGGATGAAGCTGGCCTGTTCCGGCTTGCTGGAAAGGAAGGTTGGGCGCAATTTGCGCGGAAAGATTGAGCATGGACAAGTTGAGCATCAAGCAAGTGTTGTCGGTAGCTTCGCCGTTGGAGCAGGTGATGGTGCGTGGCTGGGTGAGGACGCGGCGGGATTCGAAGGGCTTTTCGTTCTTGGAGGTGAACGACGGTTCCTGTCTGGCGAACCTGCAGGTGGTGGTGGATGCCGGGGTTCTGGGGGTGGATCAACTGGAGGCTTGTTCGACGGGGGCGTCGGTGGTGGTGGAGGGCAAGATGGTGGCTTCGCCGGCGGCGGGGCAGAAGTGGGAGGTGCAGGCTAGCCGGGTGGAGTTGGTGGGCCGGGCAGAGTCGGATTATCCATTGCAGAAGAAGGGGCATAGTCTGGAGTTTTTGCGGTCGATTGGGCATTTGCGTCCGCGGTCGAATCTATTTGGGGCGGTATTCCGGACGCGGAGTCGTTTGGCGTATGCGGTGCACCAGTTTTTTCAGGACAAGGATTTTGTGTATGTGCACACGCCGATTATCACGACGAGTGACTGCGAGGGGGCGGGGGAGTTGTTTCGGGTGACGACATTGAAGGTTGGGGGCAAGGACGAGCCGGAGAAGGATTTTTTTGGCAAGGCGGCCTATTTGACGGTGAGTGGCCAGCTTGAGGCTGAGACTTTTGCGTGTGCGTTGTCCAACGTTTACACCTTTGGTCCGACCTTTCGCTCCGAGAACTCAAACACCTCAAGGCAT
>JBMTVN010000432.1:0-3552 GCA_049451415.1 Limisphaerales bacterium
TGCAACAGTGCGTTGCTGGTAGGGTCACGCTCCCGCGTGACCGACACTGGATTTCGCTGTGCGAAATCCAACTAGAGCCCGCAACGCGGGCGACTGACAGGGACAGAATCGCCGGGAGGCGATCACTGAACTTCGCGACTTCGTCGCGGTGATTCAGGATGGCGGAGACAGAAGAGATCGGTGTCGCACCAGCGACACCTCTAGTCTGCACTCCCCGCTATGCCCTTCCCGCTTGGTGCTTACCGCCTACGCCAGGAGGCCTTGCACCGGCTCCTGCTGTTCCACCCCGGTCAATCGCACGTCCAAGCCCTGGAACTTCACGCTCAACCGACGGTGATCAATGCCTAAACAATGCAGGATCGTCGCGTTCAAATCATGAATGTGGACCGGGTCACTCACGATGTTGTAGCTGAAATCGTCGGTCTCCCCGTAAACCACTCCCGGCTTGATCCCGCCACCAGCCATCCAGATGGTGAAGCACCTGGGATGATGATCTCGACCATAGTTCTCGCGCGTCAACGCTCCCTGGCAATACACGGTCCGGCCGAACTCGCCGCCCCAGATTACCAGTGTGTCATCCAGCATCCCGCGCTCTTTCAAATCCTGAATCAAGGCCCAGCTCGGCTGGTCAACGTCCCGGCATTGATTCGGCAAATCCCCCGTCAAGTTGCCATGCTGATCCCATCCACGATGAAAGATCTGCACAAACCGCACGTCGCGCTCAATCATCCGCCTCGCTAGCAAACAGCTCCTCGCATACGTTCCGTCCTTCTCCACATCAGGACCATACCGCTCCAGGGTGGCTTTCGACTCGCCCGAAATATCCGTCAACTCAGGCACCGAGGACTGCATCCGAAAGGCCATCTCGTATTGGTCAATACGAGTCTGCGTTTCCGGATCACCAAAAGACTGCAGGGTGCGCTGGTTGAACTTCTCAAGATGATCCAGCATCCGCCTGCGCTGACCCGATTCCACCCCGGGAGGATTGCTCAAGTAGAGCACTGGGTCCCCGGCTGACCTCAAAGACACCCCGGAATGCTTGCTCGCCAGGAACCCTGAACCCCACAGCCGGTTGTACAACGCCTGGGCCTCCTTCCGCCCCGTCCACGTCGGCGTCATCACCACAAAGGTCGGAAGGTTCTGGTTCATGGAACCCAATCCATAACTCAACCAGGAACCCAAGCTCGCCCGCCCGGGCAACTGGTGCCCCGTGCAAATATACGTGATCGCCGGATCGTGGTTGATGGCCTCCGTGTGCAGCGTCTTGATGATCGCAATGTCATCCACCATCTTCGCATGATACGGCATCAACTCACTCACCCACGCCCCGCTCTTCCCATACTGCGCAAAGGAATACTTCGACGGCGCAATCGGAAACCGGTCTTGCCCCGACGTCATGGTCGTCAAACGCTGCCCCATGCGCACGGATTCCGGCAAATCCTTGTCAAACCACTTATCCGCAGTCGGCTTGTAGTCGAACAAATCCATCTGCGAAGGAGCCCCCGCCATGAACAAGTAAATCGCCCGCTTCGCTTTGGGCGCAAAATGCGGCACCCCTGGCAATCCCGTCGCAGCCGCGCCCGCAGGCTCCCCGCCGAACAAACGGGCCCCGCCCGCCATCAAGGAGGATAACGCCGCCCCACCCAACCCCATCGCACCCTTGGCAAAAAAATGCCGACGTGAAATGGCCTGATAATGTTGCTCAAAAGGGTCCATATCGCTCAGTTCTTCATGATTACTTCGTCCAGATTCAAAACCAAATTGGCGGTCATGGTCCAAGCAGCCAACTGCACTGTATCCACCCCCTCCAGCAGAGGCACCGAACCCACCTTGACCAATTCACCTGCAGCATCCGGATTGGCTGCATAATGCTCCCTCTCTTCCTCCAGAACCTGCATCAGGTCTTGAACCTCCCCGTCGCATGGAGCACGACCCGTCGCCAAATGGAACATCCGGGCAGCACGATCACCGTCAGTGCTGTCTACTTCCCTCATCACCCGCTGGGCCAATCCCCGCGCCGCTTCCACATACTGCGGATCGTTCAGTAACAACAACGCCTGCATCGGGGTGTTCGTCCGCTCACGCCGCGATGTGCAAGACTCCCTCGAAGGCCCATCAAAAGTGCTCATCTGCGGCGGCGGCGAGGTCCGCTTGATAAAGGTATACAACGTCCGCCGGTGCACCTTCTCATCACCCTCGTCCGCCTTGAACCTCACGGTGTTCGAACCACTGTAACCCACCGCAAACCAGAGCCCGTCCGGTTGCGGAGGCTTCACACTCGGCCCACCCATGGTCTCATTCAATAAACCCGACACATACAGCGCCTGATCCCGCAACATCTCGGCATCCAGCCTCAACCTCGGCCCCCGTGCCAACAACCGGTTCTCCCGATCCTTGCGCCAGATCTCCGGCCATACCTTGGAGGACTGCCGGTACGTCCCCGACATCACCATCCGCTTCATGGTCTGCTTCAAATCCCATCCATCCGCCATGAACTGTGCCGACATCCAATCCAACAGCTTGGGATGGCTCGGAGGCTCGCCCTGAGAACCGAAATCCTCCGAGGTCTTCACCAGCCCGGTACCAAAAAGCTGCTGCCACAATCGGTTCACCGTGACTCGACTGGTGAGCGGGTGATCCGCATCAACCAGCCACATCGCATAGCCCAACCGGTTGTTGGGCATGTCCGGCTTCATCGGCGGCAGAATCCCGGGTGTCTGACGATCCACCTTATCCCCGTGCTGATCATATTCGCCGCGGTTCAGGATAAACGCCTCCTTGGGCTCCTTCCGCTCCCGAAACACCAGCGTGGTCGCCACCTGCCGGTTTAACTCGTTCAACTCGTTCCGGGCCCCGTCCAAGGACCCCTTCGCAGCCAACACACCCTCATGCTGCGTCACTTGATTGCGATAATATGCCCGCAGTTGGCTCTGCTGCTCCTCACTGCGCTCAGCTCCTGGATCCATGGCCAGCTGGTAAACCGCCTCAGGCATGGTCTGCACCTCGGTCTTAATCGCGAAATAATACCCCGATCCGCCGCCAAAATTGAGGATCTTGATCAGCAGATGATTCTCTCCCGCCTCTAATGGCACCTCCAGAATCTCCTGATCGGCCGCTGCACCACGACCCACCATCTTGCTCAGCAACCGCTTGTTGTTCAGGTAAACCCGAATCCCATCGTCACTCCCCAAGGACAACGTCAGGGTCTGCTCCCTCGGGGAAATGATCTTCCGATATAAGAAATTGGCCGACATTTCCCCCGGCAAATCCTGATGCACCTTGCCGTCCACATAATCCGTCCGGCGCTTCCACTTGAGCTTGTCTCCGGTCGACATTTCAAACTCCTCCTCCAAATCCACGTCCCGCCCCTCCGGCCCATGACTCCGACTCTTCAAGTAACGCTCCACATCCTTGAAGGGACCCACAGAGTACCAATCCCCCAGGGCGATGGCTGCAGAACCAGCCGGCTCCTCCCCACCCCCACTGCCCTTCAAACGCACAACCTCCGCCTTCACCCCCCGCGCAGTCACGCCACGCGCCTCGAATCGGTCC
>JBMTVN010000433.1:0-3535 GCA_049451415.1 Limisphaerales bacterium
AAATCGTCCGCCCCCAACTCCAACCCCAATACCCGGTCAATCTCCGCCGCCTTCGCCGTCAACATCACAATCGGAATCGCCGATGTCGCCGAGTCACGCCGCAGGATCTTGCACACCTCCAACCCGTCGACCTCCGGCAACATCCAGTCCAACACAATCAAGTCAGGCAACTGCATCCGCGCCTTCTTGAGTGCCTCATCCCCCTCCACCGCCGTCACGACGTCATACCCCGCAGCCTTCAAGTTAAAGGCCACAAGCTCAACCGCATCCGGCTCATCATCAACCACCAGTATCTTCGGCGTCACGCGGACCTTGGCTATCACGCCAGCGAATCTCCCACAACGTCCAGAGGGTGACAAGAGGGTTACATTCCCGTGTCACCCGCCCCGGCCCCCACTTCGAAGTCATCCGCATGATACGAACTCCTCACCTTGGGACCACTCGCTACATGTACAAACCCCATCCCCAAAGCCACCCCCCTCAGCTTTTCAAATTGCTCAGGCGCAACAAACTCCACCACCGGCAAATGCTTCAGAGTCGGCTGCAAATATTGACCCAAAGTCAATATGTCGCACCCATGCTCCCGCAGATCCCGCATCGCCACCAGAATCTCCTCCTCCGTCTCCCCTAATCCCAACATCATCCCCGACTTCACATGCAACCGACCCGCCCCCATGTCCGCAGCCATCCGCAGAACCGCCAACGACCGGTCATACGTCGCCCGATGCCTCACCTCCGGCGTCAGCCTCCGAATGGTCTCCAGGTTGTGGTTGAATACCGCCGGACCTGCCTCCACCACCAACCTCACCAAATCCTCGCGCCCACCAAAATCCGGCACCAAAACCTCCACCACAACCCCCTCAGCCACACCCTGCACCGCCCGGATCGTCTCACAAAAATGCTCCGCCCCACCGTCCGCCAAATCATCCCGCGCCACCGCCGTAATCACCACATGCTTCAACCCCATCCGCCGAACCGCCTCCGCTACCCGCTCCGGCTCGTCAGCCTCCAATGGCAAAGGCTTTAAGGTCGATACCGCACAAAACCCACACGCCCGGGTACAACGATCCCCCGCAATCATGAATGTCGCCGTAGCCCGACTCCAACACTCCCAGTGATTGGGACAACGCGCACTCTCACAAACCGTGTGCAAATTTAAACTATCCAGCAATGTCCGCGTCTGCCGATAGCTCGACGAAGTCGGTAGCTCCTGCCTCAACCAGGCCGGCAACCGCGGCCGGGATGCCGCCTCCACAACCTCGCTCATCGCTCACCCCCCCCTTGACCCAGCCGACCCCAAAACGCCGCCAGCTCGCGTACCCCGAAATCCGCCAAAACCCGTCCGTCCACCTCAATCACCGGCGCCAAACTCTGACCGCTCAAACGCACCATCTCCTCATACGCCTGACCATCCCGAATCACATCCAATACCTCATACCTCACGCGGTGCGCATCCAACCAGTCCATCGCCTGAACACACCAGCCACAATACGGCTTGATAAATAATCGAACCCGAGTCGGACGATACTCACTCATCCTCGCTTCCTTTCCTTCTTCAACGTCTGTTCCCAAAATAAAAACGCAGTCTGCTTAAGTCCTAGCCCCTTGACCAGTGGAAACCCCACCCCCAACCACTGTGTCACACTCAACTGTGTCACACGCAGTTGAAAGTGTGCCACTTCGGCGCTTTTACCGTCGCCACCACTGCGCGAAAGCAGGTAAATACATACCTAACCCCATGCGCACCAGTTGTTTGCAATACACCACCAAAAGTTGGCACCACTGATGCTTTGTAATCCCCGTTCAGAACGTTAACTGAGTGGAGCATATGGCAAAAGTTTTAGGTATCGATCTCGGCACAACCAACTCCTGCATGGCCATCATGGATGGCGGCGAACCCACGGTGTTGGAAAACTCCGAAGGCAAACGCACCACACCCTCGGTCGTCGCCTTCGCCAAAAACGGCGAACGCCTCGTCGGTGAAGCCGCCAAACGTCAGTCCGTCACTAACCCCCGCAATACCGTCTACTCCATCAAACGGTTCATGGGACGGAAATTCGACGAAATCGGCGAAGAAGCCAAACGAGTCCCCTATAAAGTCGTCCGCGCAGCCAATGGCGACGCCGCCGTCGAAGTCGAGGAAGATGGAACCACCAAGGTCTATAGCCCCCAGGAGGTCTCCGCCATGATCCTCGCCAAACTCAAGGCAGACGCAGAAATGCGCATCGGCGAAACCATCTCCCAAGCCGTCATCACCGTCCCCGCCTACTTCAACGACTCCCAGCGCCAAGCCACCAAAGACGCCGGCCGTATCGCAGGCCTCGAAGTGCTCCGCATCATCAACGAACCCACCGCCGCCTCCCTCGCCTACGGACTCGATAAAAAGTCCGACGAGAAAATCGCAGTCTATGACCTCGGCGGCGGCACCTTCGATATCTCTGTCCTCGAAATCGGCGACGGTGTCTTCGAAGTCAAAGCCACCAACGGTGATACCCACCTCGGCGGCGATGACTGGGACAACCGCATCATGGACTGGATCCTCGATGAGTTCAAAAAGGACCAGGGCATCGACCTCCGTAAACAACCCGACGCCCTCCAACGCATCAAAGAGGAAGCCGAGAAAGCGAAAATAGCCCTCTCCAGCTCCCAACAATACGAAATCAACCTGCCGTTCATCACCGCCGATGCCAACGGCCCCAAACACATCGCCCTCAAACTCACCCGCTCCAAACTCGAGCAGCTGTGCGATGACCTCTTCGAACGCACCATCGGCCCCGTCCGGGATTGCCTCCGCGATGCCGAAGTCGCCGCCGAAAAAATCGATGAACTCGTCCTCGTCGGCGGTATGACCCGTATGCCCCGCGTCGTCGAAACCGCCCATAAGCTCGTCAATAAAGCCCCGCACCAAGGCGTCAACCCCGACGAAGTCGTCGCCATCGGGGCCGGCATCCAGGGCGGCGTCCTCAAAGGCGACGTCAAAGACGTTCTCCTGCTCGATGTCACCCCCCTCTCCCTCGGCATCGAAACACTCGGCGGCGTCTTCACCCGCCTCATCGAACGCAATACCACCATCCCAACCCGGAAATCGGAAATCTTCTCCACCGCCGCCGATAACCAGCCGGCCGTCACCATCCGTATCGCCCAAGGCGAACGTTCGCTGTTCAACGATAACAAATTGCTCGGCCAGTTCGACCTGGCCGATATCCCACCCGCACCGCGTGGCGTTCCCCAGATCGAGGTCAGCCTCGACATCGATGCCAACGGTATCCTGCACGTCCACGCCAAAGACCTCGGCACCGGAAAGGAACAAAAAATCCGCATCACCTCCAGCAGCGGCCTCTCCAAGGAAGAAGTGGAGAAAATGCGGCAGGACGCCGAATCCCACGCCGAAGATGACCGCAAACGCCGCGAGGAAATCGAGGTCCGCAACGAAGCCGACAATGCCGCCTATCGCTCGGAGAAAATGCTCAAGGATACCGGCGATAAACTCCCCGCTGAGGACAAAACAAAGATCGAGTCCGCCCTCAACGAGCTC
>JBMTVN010000434.1:0-3503 GCA_049451415.1 Limisphaerales bacterium
GCTTAATAAGGATATGGGCGACTTTAAGGCGGGGGCGGGTTTGACGCACACGAACGGGTTGATCGGGTCGGGACCTAATTTGTTGCGGCCGGGGAAGCGGATGTTGTCGAGCATGACGCCAACGATTGTGGCAGGCGATGAGGGGGTGCTGATGGTGACGGGGAGTCCCGGGGGTCGGAGTATTATCAACACTGTGCTGCAGACGATTGTGAATGTGGTGGATTATGGGATGGGGGCGCAGGAGGCGGTGGATGCAGGGCGGATTCATCATGCCTGGTTTCCAGACGCGGTCTATTACGAGCGGTTCGGGGTGGGGGCCGACACCTTGGAGCGGTTGCGGGGGATGGGTTATCGGATGGTGGAGCAGGGGCAACAGGGTGCGGCGCAGGTGATTGTGGCGAGGGGCGGGCTTCTGGAGGCGGGGGTGGACCGGAGGGATGCCGACAGTGGTGCGGCTGGGTGGTAGGGGCCGACCGCGAATGGACGCGAATAGCTAGCGGGCATCTGGCTTTGGATCTTTGATTTCTGACCGCTGACTCCTGACCTCATTTTTTGAACCGCGAATGGACGCCAATGAACGCGAATAGCTGAGGGGGGTGAATGTTGCTGTTTGGATTCTGGTGGTGACCGGCGGGGTCTGGGCTGGTTGGCTGGTGATCTGAACCGCTGCCTGTCCTTCAAAGCCCCGGCGAAGAAGGAAAAATCCGAAACTCCGGTGGGATCTGTGGGGTGGGGGGTCATTTGGGGCAATTCGGGCGATGGGCCGGGTGGACAAATCCTTTTGACTGGATTTGACGGTCGGCTATGCTGCCCGTTCATTTTGGATATTGGAGAGATATGGCAAAGTTAACGGTTAACGGTTTGGAAGTGCGCGGGAAGCGTGTGTTCGTGCGGGTGGACTACAATGTTCCGATGGCGGAGCAGGACGGGAAGATGGTGATTAATGACACCACGCGCATTGAGGCGACTTTGCCTACGTTGCGGCTTTTGATTGAAGGTGGTGCGCGGCTGGTTCTGGCGGCGCATTTGGGTCGGCCAAAGGGGAAGGTGGAGCCGACGATGTCCTTACGTCCGGTGGCGGAGAAGCTGGCGGAGTTACTGGGACGTCCGGTGGCTTTTGTGGATGACTGTGTGGGGGAGAAGGCGGAGGGGACGGCCGGGGCGTTGAAGGATGGGGACGTCCTGTTATTGGAGAACGTTCGGTTTTATGCGGAGGAGGAGAAGAACGATCCGGCGTTTGCCGAGCGTTTGGCGCGTTTGGCGGATGTGTATGTGAATGACGCGTTTGGTGCGGCCCATCGGGCGCATGCCTCGACCGAGGGGATTGCACGGATTGTGCGGTCGCGTGGCGGGCAGTGTGCGGCGGGTTTGTTGATGGAGAAGGAGTTGCGGTTCTTGGGGGATGAGCTGGAGAGTCCGGCGAAGCCGTTTGTCGTGATCCTGGGCGGGGCGAAAGTCTCGGACAAGATCAAGGTGATTGACCGGTTGTTGGAGAAGGCGGATGCGCTGATTATTGGCGGGGCGATGGCTTACACCTTTGGTTTGGCGCTGGGTCGGACCGTGGGCAAGTCTCTGGTGGAGCCGGATCGGGTGGATGTGGCGAAAGCTGCCTTGGCGAAGGCTGAGGAGCGCGGCGTGAAGTTTTTGTTGCCGGAGGACAATGTGGTGGCGACGCCGGTGCCGACGGACAAGTTGGACAAGAAGGGGCGTCCGGTGATGGCGTTTGAGAATCCGCATGTGGTGGGATCCGATGCGATTCCGGATGAGGAAGAAGGCTTTGATATTGGGCCGAAGGCGGTGGCGGCCTACTGCGAGGTGATTGCCGGGGCGAAGACGATTTTGTGGAACGGTCCGATGGGGATGTTCGAGGACAAGCGATTTGCCGAGGGGACGTTTGCGGTGGCGAAGGCGGTGGTGGATGCGACGGCCAAGGGTGCGAAGAGCATTATTGGCGGTGGCGACAGCGTGAAGGCCTTGAACAAGAGTGGCATGGGGTCGCAGGTGACCTTTGCGAGCACGGGCGGGGGTGCGAGTCTGGAATTTTTGGAGGGGTCTGAACTGCCCGGGGTGGCGGCCTTGAGCGACGAGTAGAGAGTGGATTTTTACAAGGAGACAGGAAACATGGAAAAGGATCGTAAACTGATCATTGCGGGCAACTGGAAGATGAACAAGACGGTGGCCGAGGCGGTGGACCTGGTCAACGACTTGAAGCGCGAGCTGGCGGCTGTGAAGGAAGTGGACGTGGTGGTTTGTCCGCCCTACACGGCGTTGTCAGATGTTTCGAAGATTGTCTTGGACGGGAACATCCGGTTGGGGGCGCAGAACATGAGTGAGCATGGTCCGGGGGCTTACACAGGTGAGATAGCCCCGGTGATGTTGAAGGAGTTCTCCGTGCGCTACGTGATTCTGGGGCATTCCGAGCGGCGCCAGTATCAGCAGGAATCGGATGAGTTGATTTCGCGGAAGGCGCGTGCGGCTCATGCGGCGACGTTGAAGCCGATTGTTTGTGTGGGTGAGACTTTGGAGCAGCGCGAGGCGGGCCAGACTGAGGCGGTGATTGAGGGTCAGGTTCGCGGGAGTCTGGCGGGTTTGACCGGTGAGCAGATGGAGGAGACGGTGCTGGCGTATGAGCCGGTTTGGGCGATTGGGACGGGGCGGACGGCGACTTCGCAGCAGGCCCAGGATGTGCATGCGTTCATCCGAGGTCTCCTGGTTTCGATGTTTGGGGAAGCGGTGGCGAAGCGGGTTCGCATCCAGTATGGCGGCAGCGTGAAGGCGGCGAATGCGCGTGAGTTGATGAGCCAGCCGGATGTGGATGGTGCGCTGGTGGGCGGTGCTTCCCTGGAAGCGCGTAGTTTCACAGAGATTATTAAGAACTCAATTTAAGGCAGAGCTATGGTGACGTTTATTCTTGGCGCCCTGACGGTTGTCCTGGTGCTGAACAGTTTGTTTTTGATCCTGCTGGTTCTGGTGCAATTGCCGAAGAAAGAGGCGGGCATTGGGATGGCGTTTGGTGGTGCGGCGACCGAGACCCTGTTTGGTGCGGGGTCGGGGAGTGTCTTGACGCGTGCGACCAAGTATTCGGCGGGTTTGTTCATGGGTTTGTCGCTGGTGTTGGCGATGGCCAACTCGACTGTTGCCCGCAAGGAGGGGTCGCGGCGGGAATCAGAGATTGAGCGTTTGGCGAACTCGGGTGGCCCGGCGATCACGGCTCCGGCGGTTCCTGCTAGCAATACCGTGGTGGCACCTGCCCCGGCTCCGGCGAGCTCGACGTTGTTGCTGACGGATACCAACGCGGCTGCGGCTCCCAGTGAGGCGGCACCGGCGGAGGGAACTGAGCCTGCGCCTGCTGACGAGTAAAGCGACCGGCCAATCCAGTTTTTGCAAGGGAGCCCGAGCGGGCTCCCTTTCTTTTGGGAGGCGCCCGGGGGGGCATTTCGCTGGCGCGAAATGCTGGCTCCCGCCCCTCGGGCGAGTCTGTCCCCGTCGGTAGCTCGGTGATT
>JBMTVN010000435.1:0-3501 GCA_049451415.1 Limisphaerales bacterium
CTCCACACGCTGCTCCAACGCCAACCGACATCCCTCCACCACCATCTCCACCGTCGGTTCCCCCTGCACACTCATCAAACGCGGCTCAAAACCAGCCCCCTCCAACCCCTGCACCAAGGGTCGCACCCGCGACGCCGATCGCCCCGTCACCACCAGCACCCGACTACCCCAGCCACGCATCAACTCAGGCACCTCCCGCAGTCGACCCGCCCCAAATATCACCCGTCCCGCCGTGGAAAATTCAAAAGCCATAAGCCCCCCTCTCACCATCCATTGGCATCCGGATAAACCTCGGAAAACATCACGCTCGACCGCGGCACCGCCATCCAGGGCGCGACGGTATCCCGCCAGGTTAAATAATGCTGCGTCTCCTTGTGACGCGCAGGCGCCTCCGCATCCCGATACACCTCCACCAACACGAACCTCGTGGGATCATCCACCTGCTGCACCACGTCAAATCGCGCAATCCCCACCTCCTGCACGCTCGCGCGCGCATTCGCCAAAGTCGCCTCCCTAAAGGCCTCCACCCGCTCCGGCTTCACCTGCACCTGCACATGAACAATCAACATGCACCTCTTCTGCCCCACCCACACCCACATGTCGAGGCGAACGACCATAGATCCGCGTCCCAAACAAGGAACATACGCCCCCCGTATCAGGACGACTATGGGAAGTTGTCACCCCGTCAACTGCGTGTTACATCACTCGCGCCCATGAGATCGATTCGCACCAAAAGCTACGCTTGGACCGCAGCCCGCCTGTGCAGCCTTCTATGCATGCCCATCCTCGGGATCACCCTGGCACAGGAGACCCCCACCGTTGATAGCCCGGCTCACCCCCCCTATCCCGACGTCATAGATATGGTCACCGAGCCCTTCGATGACTTTGAGGACGGCACCGTTGCTGCCGGATGGGAGGCATTACGGCATCGCATGCGTGGCAACATTTATCTCAGCAATCCCCAGAACCTGGAGAGCCCACGATTAACTCAATTCGAACGTTTGGTTCGGGGCGAACCCCACGAAGTCGCCCAAGTAAATAGTGAGATCATCGACTACTGCAGAACCAAGAAGGCGCAGATCGAAGCGGCTTGGGCGGATCCAAAACGACGCCACCCAGCCAAGGAAGTGTGTGCCTATCAAACCGAATTGATCCCTCTCGCCATCCTCTCCCTGCGAATCGGGCAACGATTAACACCCGAATCCCACGAGGCGATCCGCGATCTCATCCTGACTTTTCGTCCTGCAACCGCGGATGTAGAACCCACGCTGTGGATGCATGCCCCGGGATACAATGGAGCGAACGCCCACGACTACCTGAGCTTCCTCGTCCTGAGCTGGGAAGTCACAGGTGACCCGGTTATTCGAGATGCGGCCTATTGGGGACTGCGACGCGAACTGGACCATCTCAACCTCAGCGGCGATATCGCCGAGTTCAATGTACTCGAAGGACATTGGTGCAGCTCCAACGGCTACGATGCCATGAAGGCCTTCCTGAAGGACCCCCAGATGGCGCGTATGGCCCGAATGATCGCGGAACGCCTTTGGATCAACCGGTTCCTCACCTGGTCACAGATCGTTGAACGCCTGACGGGACCCGGAAGTCGCATGGCCCCCGGATCCTGGCTGGGCACGGGAAGCGACCGCCTGCAGTTCGCCACAGGAATCCAAAAACCGATCTGGCTCAACGAATTCTTCGACTGGGGCGTCTATAAACAACACAGGACCGGAGGACGCTGGCCCCTCGACGATGTCGAGGGCATGCTGCCAGACCTGCCGGATTACCTGCAGGACGTCGCGTCCCGCAAAAAGCTACCTCAGACTCTCAAAAGCGCCGTGCATCTCATCCCCTGGATGGAACGCTATCCCAAATTGGAAGGTTTGTCCCATGCCACACCCGAACCGGCCTTTGGGGAGATGGTGAATCACCAAACTCAAGGCTACACGCTGGGTTCCATCGATCGTCCCTACGAAGCCAGCGAATGCATGGTCTACGCCTCGGCTTGGTGGAATGATCATCGCGCCCCCAAGGAGGAACCCCTGGGCAGCCCCAAACGCTTTTCCGTGCTCTTCCCGCACTACGTCTTTAACGGCGCCTCGTTCCTCGACCGAACGGAAATCTTCTACGAAGACCGCCCTGATCAACCCCGGACTGATGAAGCCTCACGGGCTCCCGGCCCCTGGATACGCGAGCTCGGCGAACAGGGCCGAGCCGGCTTGCTCCAGCATGAGAATACCCTCATCTACACCTACTCCGGACGAAATCGCGGACCCAATGACGTACGGCTCGTCGCGGACAAAGTGCACCGCATATCTGCAGCCATGTTCCTCTTTCGCTGGCAACCCGGACTCGAAGGAATCTTCATCAACCGTAAACCAGTCACCACCCTCCCAGCCGAGATGGAGCCAGGAGACTGGTGGTTCATCCAGGACGGTGAGACTTACGTTGGCGTCCGCCCCCTCGAGGCAACCCATCTCGCAGGCCCCTGCAAGACCCGTCTGGAACAACGCACCCGTCAAATAGCCCTATATCAGGACAATTATGTGGGCGACTCCATAGAGGGCATCAGCGATGAAAACTGGGTTCAGGCCCGGAGCGGGTTCATTGTCGAAATGGGCCATGCAGGGGAATACGGAAGCTTCGAGCGTTTTCGAGATCAAATGCTCCAAGCCAAGGTCAACGAGTCCGTGGATGGCTACGTTCGGACGATATCCTACCAGCGCCCAGGCCGGCATATGGAGCTACAGTGGCATTGCTACCTGGAGACCTACCTGAAACGTCGCGTAGATGGAAAGGATGTCCAGCCAACACGATTCCTGCAGTCACCCGAATTCGCCGTAGGCTCATCGGGAGAAATCAAGACCCACGATGCAGTTCTCAAAGGAAGACCTGGTGAAGCCGCCTGGCTACTCTCAGCGTCACCCTCCAAAACTTGGGTCGCCTATCAACCCAACCCGCACGTCCAATTGCCCCTAGATCTCCACACCCCTGTAGCCAATATCCAAAGCCAGCGCTTCCCCTTCGGCAAGCTGGTAGCCCAACAACAAGGCCGGTCGTTGCATCTCGAAATCGATGCCGGCTTCCGCCCCTTCTGGAGCAGCGCACATTGGCGGGCTCAAATCTGGCAGGAAATGGGAACTCACCCCTCAGATCTCTTCATCCAAACCCAGGCCGCCCATGTCACCGCCACGATCAATGGCGATGAAATGCCGGTCACCTGGAACGAAAAGGAACAGCTCTGGACTCTCGATCCCTATGCCAAAATCCCCAGAGTCCTTGATCACGTCCAACCTGCCGGAAGACCCCCCGTCACCACTGCCCCATAAACACCCCAAGCCAACGAATCCTCCTCCCTCCACTAACCTATCTCCCATCTCGCGCACCCCATATCCCACCTTCGATCTCCGATATCCCATCTCCCCTCTTCGATATCCCATCTCCCATCTACGCTCAGCGCCCGTCCCCTAGCTCCTAGCTGCCAGCTCCCGTGCCGCACACGCG
>JBMTVN010000436.1:0-3492 GCA_049451415.1 Limisphaerales bacterium
ATCCACAAATCCTCCGAAACCGATCCCTCCGCCGCCTTCAAAGGGGAACTCCTGGCAAATTTCCAGCGTGACCCAACCATCCACAACCTCAGCTCAAACCACGTGACGATCACCTGGCAAACACCTATGCCGTCGACAGGAGTGGTCCTCTACACCAAGGAGAATCAAAACTTCATGCAGGCTCTCTCTGCTTCCACGGGGACCAACCACGTGCTCACCATCACTAACCTGCAGCCCGACACGGCGTATACCTATTGGGTTGAAAGTGAAACGGACGGCAGCCAAGCATCCTCCCCCTCCTACAGCTTCAAGACCCTGAAACCCTCAGGCGAAATCCAGTTCCTGGTTGCCGGGGACACCGGAACCGGCGGCATCTATAACCGCCGTGTCCGAAACCTCATCCAGTCCCAGCCTGGAGACTTCGTCCTCCACGTCGGCGACGTCATCTATCCCTCGTTCACGGAAACAACCGTCGACCTAAAACACTTCAGCATCTTCCGCGAGGACCTCCATTCGCGTCCGTTCTTCACGGTGTTTGGAAATCATGACCTCTACGCCGGAGACCAGCCCTACCTCAGGGCATTCCACCTGCCCACCAACTCCATCACCGGCACGGAACACTTCTACTCATTCGACCATGGCGATGTGCACTTCGTCGGACTCTTCCTCACCCAGCGGGCCCAAGCCGTTTCCTGGCCCCATTACGCCATGGAAATCGGCTCCCCCCAATACAACTGGCTCACCAATGACCTGGCCACAACAACCAAGCCCTGGAAAATCGTCATGGGCCATATCCCCCTGGCTTCTTCAGGAGGCCGCCGAAACGACGGCTACCTCGGCCTCAGGGACCAGTTGGAATACCAGCGCATTCTCCTGCCTGTGTTTGAGCACTTCGGCGTCCAGCTCTACCTCGCCGGCCACGACCACATCTACGAACGCCTCGGCCCCATGCAGGGAGTGCATTCTCTCGTGTGCGGCGGCGGTGGCTACGCCCTCTACGGCATGTCACAACGCGACCCCGCCTCAGCGCGCTTCCGAAGCCGCTACAGCATAGCCAGTCTGACAGTCAGCAACGACCTGCTCACATGCGTCGCCATGGATGACTTCTACCGCGAAATCGATCGCTTCGTCATCAACCTCCAGCCTCCAACCAGCCTCCGGCCCACCACTGTATGGCATACGCCAGCTACCCCCAAGCACCTGGACGATGGCGACGGAAATCTCACCGGGCAAAGTTTTGATTTTCCGGAAACAAGCGCCACTGCAGTGGCCGGACTCACCAGTAACCTCGGCGAGTTCTGCGTCGCCGCAGATGCCGATAATCTCCACGTCGGCTTCCGGCACGTCATGCTTCCCGGCTCTCAAAGCCTGCTGCTCTTTCTGGAACTCCCCGGCACAACAGGCGTTCCGGCTCTCGCCCATCTGGGGGATGGATCTCCCGACCCCACACACGAAGGGGTCGAAGCCCTTGATGCCCTCGAACAGCTCTCCTTCTCGGAGTTCGCTCCATCCTTGGCCTGTGTGCTCGGCAATGAATTCGGCGATACCAGCGCCCGTTCCTTCCCCTTGCTCGAAGCCGACCTCAACCCCGGCCAGGGTGCCTTTTGGCTAACCACCGGCTTCCCCGAGGTTCCCGGCTACACGATCCAGCAGTTCAATGAATCTCCCCAAATCACCCCCGACCTCACAGAAAGCCGGGCCGACTTCATCACTCTCACCATCCCCAGAAGGCTCATGGGAACCTTCACTAACGGGTCCACGCTCAAGGTCGGCGCCATCGCCGGACACTTCGGCGCCAGTCTCACCACCAATGAATTCATCACCCTTGCCGATACAGGCTTCCTGGGAAGCAACCTCACCAAACACCCAGATGGCTCACTGACCCTGGCAAGCATCACGATCCCCCTGCCCGAGGACTCAGACACCGATAACGACGGGCTGAGCATCTCCAACGAAATCAAATACCATACCGATCCCACCAATCCCGACTCAGACGGGGACGGACTCCAGGACGGCTGGGAAATCACCACGGGCTTGGATCCCCTCGACAACTCCGGCCCCAACGGAAAAGACGGCGACCCCGACGCCGATGGGTTCTCCAATCATGATGAACAATACGCAGGAACCGATCCCCACGACCCCGAATCGCTCCTGCGCCTGGTTCTAACCCCCCTCTCTCCCGATACCCTTTCCCTGCGCTGGCACGGCGTAAAAGGCCGGACATACTCCCTACTGTTTGCCACATCACCCGATGGCCCGTTCAAGCCGGCAGAAAATCACGGAGCTCCCGTCTCAGGACAAGACCGTGAAGAAACGGTCACCCTCGGCCCTGACGCAGCCAGCGGCTGCTACCAACTCCGCGTCACTAACCAGTAAACCCGGAACAGACCACCACCCATTACAAAGGCCTCACCTCCGGGACTCCCGATGGGAAACCGCCAGATACATCAGCCATATCACTCCATTCCAAAGCCCGTAAATGGCCAGCATCTCCCACATACCCCCAAGCCACCACGTGAAACCTAACAACAGGTAAAAGACGGGAGTGTCGGTGGTCTGGCCAATCATCCGCCGCACATACCATCCAATGGTCCTCTCCCGCCTGTCCTCCGCCAAGTGGTCGGCAGCTTTAAAGGTGAAATCCTTTAACCAAATGGTGATCGCCAGCAGAACCCTGCTTGCGATGATCACAAGCATCACAATCGGATATCCTCTGGCCGGTAGATAAACCGGCGGCTGCGTCAACGCCGCTGCTCCAAGTAAACCGGGAACAAAGATCATCGTTCCCGCATCCATCACCTTGTCCAGAATAGCCCCGAAGGGACTACACTGCCCCGTCGCACGCGCCAACACACCATCTGCACAGTCCAGGCTGTACGCCAGCATCAGACCAGCATAAAGAAGGACTGCCCCCAACCCTCGGTGGTCCACAGCAAAACCTACCCACGCAGCAGTTCCCCAGGCCAAAGCAGCACCGGCAAGCGTCACGACGGTTGGCGTCAGCCCGACCCTCGCAAAAAGCCAAGCCAACAACGCACCACTCGGATAACTGATGTAGTGCGTAAACCAAAAGGCCTGCGTTCCACGCATCCTCCAAAAGTCTGCAAACCTTGGCAAATCTCTCTCCTTCATCACCCTCTCCAACCCAAGTCACGAAGTCGCTTGAGCGCAATTTTCATCACCCGTTCACGCGCATGCCCAAGCACAGGCCTCGGATCCGCAGCCGACAAACCTCCCCCATCAGCCAATCCCTCAGTAAATGCGCTCCGCAACTCAGAAGCAAAATTCACCTTCAAAACCCCCCCAGCAATAGCACGACGCAAGTGCCGCACACTTAAACCCGATCCCCCATGCAATACCAACGGAACCCGGCCACGCTCCTTCAGCTGGTCTAGAACCCCGAAATTCAAACGCGGCGCAGTAGCGTAAATCCCATGCGCATTGCCAATCGACGGCGCAAAACTGTTGCAACCCGTGCGCTGAATAAATTCC
>JBMTVN010000437.1:0-3491 GCA_049451415.1 Limisphaerales bacterium
GTTGCCGTCGCGGCGGAACCAGTTGACGCTGAAGATGCGGGGCGGATTGGGGATTTGCGCGAGGCATTGGGGGGCATGATTGCGGGGGCTGCAGGTGGTGGGGAGGGGTATGGGACGGCGTGGTCTGACTGGAAGGCGAGAGTGTGCGGGTTGCTGGCGGAGGATGAGGCGCGTGGCCATCGTCTGGAGGCGATTTTGGCTGATTGGAACGCGGTGAGTGACGGGGGGGAGAAGCTCGACGAGTTTTTGCAGTTACAGCCATATCGGTTGGCGTGGTGGAGGTTGGGGATTACGGAATTGAACTATCGCCGGTTCTTTGACGTGACGCATTTGGCGGGGCTGAGGGTGGAGGATCCCGAGGTTTTTTTATTGAGTCATGAACTCGTGGCGAGGTTGTGGCACTACGGGCATTTGACGGGTTTACGGATTGATCATCCTGACGGGTTATGGGATCCGGCGGGGTATTTGAGGCATTTGCAGAGGTTGGCAACGGAAGCTGTACCTGAGGGGGAATCGCCTTTGGTACCGGACGGGCGTGGGCGGGTTATTTATGTTGTGGTGGAGAAGATTCTTTCTCCCGGGGAGCAGCTTTGCAGGCATTGGCCGGTTCACGGCACGACGGGATATGATGTCTTGAATCAGCTTAATGCGCTGTGGGTGCCGACGGAGAGTGCCGAGTTATTTACGCGGATCCATGCTGATTTTTGTGGTGGCGTGGTGGCTTTTGAGGAGGAGGTGCGTCGCAACAAGAGGAGAGTATTGGAGAGCACCCTGGTATCGGAGTGGGAGAGTTTGGCGGCGCGGTTGCTTAGCTTGTTGGCGGGTACGCGTGAGGGCGGTGATTATGAGCGTGGGGTTGTTCGTGAGGCAGTGGCTGAGCTTCTTTGTGCATTCCCTGTGTATCGGACGTATACGGATGCACGCAGGGAGAGGTTGGAGGGGCAGGAGTTGGCGCAGGTTGACCAGGCGGTGCGGGATGCGACGCGGGGCAAGGTGGGTGAACTTGCGGATGTTTTGCAATTACTAGGGAGGATATTGCGGTTGGAGTGGCCGGGTTCAGGTGGTGGGTTTGGGCGGCGCCAGGCGAGGGAGTGGGTGATGCGTTTTCAGCAATTGACGGGGCCGGTCATGGCTAAGGGTTTGGAGGACACGACTTTTTACAGTTACACGCGGCTGACATCGTTGAACGAGGTGGGGGGGCATCCGGCGAGGTTTGGCTTTTCGGTGGGTGAATTCCATTTGGCGAACCGGGAACGACTGAGCAATTGGCCGGGCTCCATGGTGGCGACGGCCACGCACGACACGAAGCGGGGAGAGGATTTACGCACGCGGATCTCCGTGTTGGCGGAGGTGCCTGACGTATGGGAGAGGGCCCTGGTCAAGTTCCGGACCTTGAACGGCGAGCATTATCGTCTTGTGCGGGGGGAGCGGGTTCCGTTGGCGAGTGACGAGTATTTGTTTTATCAGACCCTGGTCGGTCTGGGTGTTGGGGCTGGGGCGGGGGGTGTTGACAAGGAGTTGATGGGGCGGATTGAGGCTTACATGTTGAAGGCGGTGCGTGAGGCCAAGGCGAGGACCTCGTGGGTTGAGCCGAACGCGGAGTATGAGAGGGGGTTGGTGGAGTTTTGTCGGAGCGTCCTGAAGGCGGAGACGAGCTCGGCGTTTTTGCGTGAGCTGGGGAAGTTGAGCGGGTTGGCGGCGTGGTTCGGGCGTTTCAACAGTCTGGGGCAGGTGTTGTTGAAGCTGACTATTCCGGGTGTGCCGGACCTGTACCAGGGGACGGAGTTGTGGGATTTGTCCTTGGTGGATCCGGACAATCGACGTGAGGTGGATTATCGTTTGAGGCAGGAAGCGCTGAAGGATCTGGAGGTATTGGCGGGACGTGGCGGGAGGGGGTTGGCAAAGCGGGTTGCCGATTTGGTGGAGGAGGGGGACGGTTCGTTGGCCAAGCTTTGGGTGGTGTGGCGGGTATTATCGATGAGGAAGCGCGAGTCGCGGTTATGGTTGCGGGGCGACTACGAGGAGTTGGATGTGAGCGGGCATTTGTCAGGGCATGTAGTGGCGTTTGCCCGCGGTGATGGGCGCAAAGCATTTGTGGTGGTGGTTCCGCGTTGTGTAGTGGGGTTGACTGGCGGGGCTGAGCGGATGCCGGTTGGTGAGGAGGCGTGGGGCGACACGATGATTCGGGTTCCGGAGGGGTGGTCCGGGGATGGGTGGGAGAATCGTCTGACCGGGGAGGTCTTGAAGGCGGGGAATGAGTTGCGTGTGTCGGAAGTGTTGGGCAGGTTTCCGGTTGCTTTGTTGGTGAAGAGCGTGGACGAGGCATTGGAAGCATGAAAAAGAAGCGCGTATCGATCGAGGTTCGCGAGGCGTGTCGGGAGGATATTCCTGCCCTGGTGGCCCTGAATCGGGCGGCCTATCCGGTTTTGGCGAATGAGAATGTAGTCTGGGGGGAGGCGCATCTGGCGAGCCACCAGCGGTTGTTTCCGCAGGGGCAGTTGGTGGCTGTGGTTGAGGGGCGGATCATGGGGGCGGTATCGACACTCGTTGTGGATTTGGGGCCGGATCCCTTGAGAACCCACACCTGGTCCGGGATCACGGACAGCGGGTATTTTTTCAGTCACAATCCGCAGGGTGACACACTTTATGGTGCGGATGTTTATGTGCATCCGGAAGCGAGGGGTATGGGGATTGGGGCGGCTTTATATGATGCGCGGCGTCAGCTTTGTCGTCGGTTGAACCTGCGGCGGATTTTGGCTGGCGGGAGGTTATGGAATTACCACGAGCATGCGGAGGAGATGTCGGCTGAGGAGTATGCTTACCGGGTGGCGGCGGG
The DNA here is from genome assembly GCA_049451415.1 of Limisphaerales bacterium. Taxonomy (GTDB): domain Bacteria; phylum Verrucomicrobiota; class Verrucomicrobiia; order Limisphaerales; family JAHDYP01; genus JBMTVN01. The sequence continues at coordinate 2,837 of JBMTVN010000437.1, forward strand.
GGAGTTTCGGGATCTGGTGTTGAGTTTTCAGCTGCGTGAGGGGTTTGCGTTGCGCGGGGTGATGCCGCATTACCTGAATGATCCGAAGAGTAAAAACCACGCGAGTTTGATTGAGTGGTTGAATCCGGACTATCGTGCTCCGCGCTCGGGTGCGCGGAAGGTTCGGGTAGCGTGCGTGCAGTATCAGATGCGGAAAGTGCGGTCTTTTGCGGAGTTCGCGAGGCAGGTCACGTATTTTGTGGATATTGCGGCGGACTATCAATCGGACTACATCCTGTTGCCTGAGTTGTTTAGTGCGCAGTTGTTGTCGATGACTGAGACATTATCTGCGATGGAGGGCATGAGGAAGTTGTCGGATTACACGGCGAAGTTTGTGGATTTGCTGAAGGGGCTGGCGGTGAAGTATGGGGTGACGATAATTGGGGGCAGTCATCCGTCGCTGGATGGGGAGCGGTTATTGAATGTTTGTTATGTGTGTTTGCCGAGCGGTTTGGTAGTGCCGCAGCCGAAGGTGCACATTACGCCGAACGAGAGGAGGTGGTGGGGTATAGCAGGGGGCAATTCGCTTCAGGTGGTGGACACTCCGTTATGCAAGATTGGGGTTTTGATCTGCTACGACATTGAGTTTCCTGAGGCTGCGAGGTATTTGGCGGAC
>JBMTVN010000438.1:0-3491 GCA_049451415.1 Limisphaerales bacterium
GCCCTGATGGCGGCGAGGAAGATCGAGCTGCGGGTGTGGGGAGGGAGGGGGTGGAGAGAAATCGTGTCGCGGACGGAGTTGAGGAGATGGGGGAGCAGTTCGGGCGGGGAACTGGGCCAACCGGGCTGTTCGCAGAGAGCCCGGGTGGTGGCGAGGGCGAGGGAGGCGAGAGCGTGGGGTTGGGGGTGGAGGATCGGTAGGGTGGGGTGGGCGAGAGCCTGCAGCGTGGTGGTCAGGTATTGAAGCGGGAGATTGTGAACGGGGTTGAGGTGGTCGTGGGTGATGGAGGGGGGAAGAGACGATATTTCTGTGAGGAGACCGTGGATGTAATCGGGGAGGGCAGGGAGCAGCAGCGAGGGGTTGAGGTCGGCGAGCGTTTGAGTGAGCCGGCTAAGGAGAGGATGGAGAGTGGGGGTGAGGGATTCGGTTGGTGGAGGGAGGGCCTGATGCGTATGGGTGAGGGACAGGAGAATGGAGTGGAGGTGTTTTGGGTGGAGGGAGTTGGTGATCCCGGGTGGCTGCGAGAGGAGCCACTGGAGGAAGTCGTGTTGTGGGTGATTTGGCGGGGGGAGGGAGTCTGGGGGCGATTGGAGGAGCGTGAGGAAGCCGGTGACGGCTTGTTGGAGGGTGGCTTGGGTATGGGTGGAGGGCTGGTGGTCGAGGGATTGGGCGGCTTGGAGGAGCGTGTTGCGGGTGGTGCGTTCGAGGTGGGTTGGAAGCGAGTTGGGGGAGGTTAGCGGGATGGATGAGGTCCAGCGGAGGGCGTGTTGGCAGAGCTGGTTGGCGAGGGTGTTGAGTGATGGGGATGATGCGGGGGTGGGGGTATGGAGGCCGGAGAAGAGGGAGTGGAGGAAGGGGGTGATGGGGGAGGATGGGGAGAAGTCGAGGTGGAGTGCTTTTTGGAGGGAGAGGCAGGTTTGGATGAGGTCGGTAGCGGCAGACTGCAGAGGGGAGGGTGGATCTGTGGAGTCGTGTTGCCAGGAGTGGATGATGGAGGCCGAGAGGAAGGCCTCTTCTTCGGGGACGAGGTTATCGGGTGTGGCGGCGAGTTTATCGAGAGTGAGGCAACGGGCGTGGAGTTGGCGGAGCGTGGTTTTTTGGTGGGGTTGGAGATCGTGGAAGGACTGGAGGAGGGAGTGGAGCTCCTTTTGCTGGGAGGCGGTGAGAGTGGGAGGGGGAGGGGTGTTGAGCCAGTGTTGTCCGGGCCCTTCAAAGTAGGCACGGGCGTCGAACTCATTGGTTTGGGCGAAGAAGAGGGGGAGTGGAAGCGTGAGGGTGCGTGTGCGGGTCTGGCTGATAACCTGTTGGCGTGCTGTCTCGCTGAGGCGGGCAGCGGCGCGAACACCCAAGATCACCCAGGATACGACATCGGTGATCACCGTGGGATGGAGGTTTAGAGGGATTGCATGACGTTGGCCATCGAGAGGGCGGTGCGGGCGATTTCGATGCCGCGGCTATGGGTTTTACTGAGGCAGCGAACGCGGGCCTGTTCCTCATTCTGGAAGTGGTAGACGCCGTGGATGACGGGGATGAGGGAGTCGACCTGGAGTTTGGCGAGCGAGTGGCTGACGGCGTCGCTGATGTGTTGGGCGTGGGTAGTTTCCCCTTGAAAGACGACACCGAAGCAGAGGATTGCGGAGAGGCGGGGGAGGTGATTGCGGGCGAGGGCGGAGGCGACCACGGGTATTTCGAAGGCACCGGGTACGCGGACGACCTGGATGGAGGCGACGTTGGCGGCTTTGAGTTCGGCGCGGGCGTAGCGGAGGAGGGCGTCGACGTAGCGTTGATTGTATTGGGAGGCGACTATGGCGAAGTGGCCGGGTTGACTGAGTGTCGCGCGTTTCCTGGTGGGTTTCTTGAGCATGGCTAGAGCATGTGCCCCATCTTCTGGCGTTTGGCCTTGAGATATTTTTCGTTGTGGGGGTTGGGTTTGATGCGGATGGGGAGTTGTTCCGTAATGGTGAGGCCGTAGCCTTCGAGGCCGACGATCTTGCGCGGGTTATTGGTAAGGAGGCGGATGGTTTTGAGGCCGAGGTCGGCGAGGATTTGGGCGCCGAGTCCGTATTCACGCAGGTCCATGCCGAAACCGAGGGCGCGGTTGGCTTCGACGGTGTCGAGGCCTTGTTCCTGGAGCTTGTAGGCTTGGATCTTGGGGCCGAGGCCGATGCCGCGTCCTTCCTGTCGCATGTAGACGATGACACCGCGGCCGGCATCGTTGATGCGTTGCATCGCGGCTTGGAGTTGCGGGCCGCAATCGCAGCGGAAGGAGCCGAAGACATCCCCGGTGAGGCATTCGCTATGGACGCGGACGAGGACGTTCTTTTTGCCGGTGACGTCGCCTTTGACGAGGGCGAGGTGTTGTTCGCCGTTGAGGGTGGAGCGGTAGAGGTGGAGGTCGAAGTAGCCGTAGGCTGTCGGGAGGTTGATGGACTCGATCTTCTCGACGAGTTGTTCGCTGCTTCGGCGATAGGCGATGAGCGAGGCGATGGAGCAGATCTTGAGCTTATGTTTTTTGGCGAACCGGGTGAGGCTGGGGAGGCGCATCATCGTGCCTTTGTCGGTCATGATTTCGCAAATGACACTGATGGGACGGCAACCGGCGAGGCGGGCAAGGTCGACCCCGGCTTCAGTATGGCCGGCGCGCTGGAGAACTCCACCGGCTTTGGCTCGCAGGGGAAAGACGTGGCCGGGTTGAACAAGGTCTGAGGGCAGGGCCGCGGGGTCGGCCATGAGTTGGATGGTTTTCGCGCGATCGGCGGCGCTGATGCCGGTGGTGATGTCTTTGGCGGCGTCGACCGTGACCTGGAAGTCGGTGCGGAACGTTTCCCGGTTATCGCCGACCATGGAGGCGATGCCGAGTTGTTGGAGGCGTTCGCCGGTGGTGGGGACGCAGATGAGGCCTCGACCGTAGCGGGCCATAAAATTGATTGAAGCGGGCGTGACGCACTGGGCGGCCTGGACGAGGTCGCCTTCGTTCTCGCGATCGGCATCATCGACGACGACCACCATTCGGCCGCGGCGGATATCAGCAATGACCGATTCGATCGAGTCGAGTTGGAACTTCATGTTGGGGCGGAGCTTACGGAAGGGGGTGGGGGAGGTCCAGTGTTTCGGTTGATTGCGGTCCGCTCGGCGGACCGCGGGGAGAGGGGAGAGAGTAGAGGGGAGAGAGAGGCGTGCTCCCTGACCTTTGGCCTCTGGGTTTAGGGTCAGGTGGTGGCGGTTTGGGTGGTGGGTTGGTTTTGGGAGACGGGGACCCAGCCTTTACCGGGGATGAACTCACGGTTGCCGGAGGGTTTGGAGGCACAGCTGGTGGTGAGGAGCAGGCAGGCGATGGTGGCTAATAGTATCGTGCGCATGATGGACCACGTACATCACGGTTGTCTTTCGCGCAAGGGTGCAGGTAGTTTTGGCGCGTGAAGCCTGCAGGTTTTGAATCCTTGAGGGGGAAGTTGCTGCTGGACGGGGGCAGTTTGACGGGGTCGTGTTTT
>JBMTVN010000439.1:0-3485 GCA_049451415.1 Limisphaerales bacterium
GCCCTGCGCTTCCCGCCACACGCCACACCCTCGGCCCATCCGGCACCTCCGCCAATAACTCACCCACCGTTCGGCCCCATAGCGGCACACGAAAGCCCGCAGCAACCTCCGCCCATGGAGCCAGCACAAACCGGCGCTCCGCAATCCTGGGATGCGGCAAGACCAGCAGTTCCCCGGACCTCACCTCGTCCCCGAAAGCCAGCAGATCCAAATCAAGACTCCTTGGTGCGTTCCTCACGCCTCCGCGCAAACGACCGAACCCTTGCTCCACCCGGTGCAGCTCCTCCAAACAGGCCTCCGGCAAAAGCCCCGCGCGCGGCTTGAAACCCGCTACGGCGTTCACAAAATCCTGCGAACCAACCGGACACCCCACAGGTTCACTGCCCCAAAAGCTGGATACCTCCAAGCCTTCCTCCGCAAGCAGCCCCAACCGACCCAAGGCCGCGGTTAAAAGACCTATGCAGTCTCCCTGGTTCGAGCCAAGCCCAACAAACGCCCAGCCCTGGATATCCTGCCTGCTCAAACTCACGCCAAGCCCAGTACGTCCTGCATCGAATACAACCCCGCCGGCCGGCCAACCGCCCAGACCGCCGCCCGAATCGCCCCCTCCGCAAACATCTCCCGGCTCGATGCCTTATGCGTCAGCTCCAGACGCTCCTGCGAACCGGCAAAGATCACCGTGTGGTCCCCCACCACATCTCCACCCCGCAATGCATGCATCCCTATCTCTTCCGGAGTGCGCGCCCCGACAATCCCCTCGCGCCCATGCCGAACCACATCCTGCAACTGCACCTTCCGCGCCTCCGCCAAAATCTCCAACAAAGTCCGGGCCGTCCCGCTGGGCGCATCTTTCTTGTGACGATGATGCATCTCCACCACCTCCAGGTCATAACCCAAACCCAGAATCTCCGACGCCTTTCGCGTCAGCCAGAACAACGTGTTCACCCCCGTGGAATAATTGGATGACCACACCACCGGAACACCCCTCGCTGCATCCAAGACCTGAGCCCGCTCCGCATCACTGTGACCAGTCGTCCCAATCACCAGCGCCTTGCCCTGCCCCCCGCACAAACGAGCCACCTCCAACGTCGCCTCGTGCACGCTGAAATCAACCACCGCCGAAGCACGCCCCACCGCCCCCGCAAGATCCCCACCCTGATCCACCGCACCCACAACCTCCACCTCCGGCATCCGGTCAGCCACCGTCAGCAAAGCCTGACCCATCCGCCCTCGACTCCCAATAATCGCTATCGTCGTCATCACTTCCTCAATAATCCACAACGCTTCAAGGTCCCGCGCAACTTCACCCGGTTCACCTCACTGATACCCACCAACGGTAACCGGACCTCCTCCCCCATCAGCCCCATCATCGACAAGGCCACCTTCGCCGGTACCGGATTCGTCTCAATAAACAAATCCTTGAACAACTCATACAACTCCTCATGCAGCTTGCGCGCCCGCCGCACATCGCCCGCCGCATACGCCTTCACCATCCTCGATACCCGACGGGGATCCACATTCGACGCCACACTTACCACCCCCTCCGCACCCACCGACATAAACGGCAGCGTCAGGGCATCGTCCCCACTCAAAATCGTAATTCTGTCCCCGCAGGCCGCCCGGAGCTGGCTCACCCGGTCCGTCTGCCCCCCTGCCTCCTTGATCGCCACCACATTGCGGCATGCCTTCGCCAGCCGCACCACCGTCTCCACCCCGATCTCAATGCCGCAACGGCCCGGAATGCTATACAACATCAACGGCAGCTTCGTGGCCCTAGCAATCGCCTTGAAATGCTCAAAAACACCATCCTGCGAAGGCTTGTTGTAATACGGACACACCTGCAACGACCCATCCGCACCCACCTTCTCCGCGGCTTGCGTCAAATGAATCGCTTCCTCCGTCGAGTTCGCCCCCGTGCCTGCCAACACCTTCAGCCGACCACGCGATAGCTTCACACACAGCTCCACCAGACGAATGTGCTCCTCCACCCCCAGTGTCGGCGACTCCCCGGTCGTCCCCGCCGGCACAATACCATCCACACCACCACGCACCTGCCCCCGTATCAAAAGCTCCAACGCCCGCTCGTCCAATTCCCCATCACGAAAAGGGGTCACTATCGCCGTGTAGGTTCCTGTAAACATGATCACCTGTTCTTTCCTAAAGACGCCTAAATTCAGATAACAACCCCGGTTTGACCAGCCCCGATTTCGCCCCCCCGCCCCACAGACCCCGCCGGAGTTTCAGTGTTTCCGTCGTCCGGATCCGCGGTCGGAAACCGGGCTCCAGCGGTCAGGAGTCAGAGGTCACTAGCCCACCCCCAAACCCATTCACCACGAAGCCAGTCCCTATTCGCGTCCATTGGCGGTTCCAAACAACCCATCCCTATTCGCGTCCATTGGCGTCCATTCGCGGTTCCAAACATCCACTGGCGCGCATTGGCGTCCATTCGTGGTCGACCCCACAGACCCCGACGGAGCTTCAGTCCCGGGGCGGGAAACGGTGACCAGCCCAACCGCTGAACCACCTCCCCCCGGGATTTCCTATACACCTTTCCACTAGCCCCTTGATCATTCACCCCACACACCCAACACTCCCGACACCCATGCAAATCCTTCGCCGTAATCTCAAAGCTTTCACGCTCATCGAATTGCTGGTGGTCATCGCCATCATCGCCATCCTCGCCGGCATGCTCCTCCCCGCTCTCAGCAAGGCCAAAACCAAAGCCACCCGCATCAAATGCACCAGCAACATGCGACAGCTCGGCCTCGCCATCCTCATGTACTCCGACGACAACAATGGAAAATTCCCGGACTGCAGCGGCGCCTGGTGGCCGTGGGACCTCCCCGCCTCCGCCGCCGATGCCTTCGTCCAATACGGCGGTAAACGCGGCATCCTCTATTGCCCCGGATTCTCCAAACAAGATAACGACGAACTCTGGGCCTTCACCACCGGCGTCACCAACGAAATCGCCGGCGAAGTCACCGGCTACCGGGTCATCGGCTACGCCGTCGCCTTCAAAGGCGCCGGCCGCGTCACCAGCACCAATATCACGGATTCCGTGAACCCCCAGCCCTGGCGCCTGAGCAACGGCACCGAAATCGATGCCGGCCCCTCAGAACGCGTCCTCTCCGCAGATGGCACACTCTCCATCGGCGAGGACGAAGTCAACCGCGCCGCCAATAACTACACCCAGGTCCCCGGCGGATGGAGCACCGGAACCCATCGCTCAGCCCACATGGCAGGCGGCACACCCAACCTCCCCGACGGCGGCAATGTCCTCATGCTCGATGGCCACGCGGAATACCGCCGCTTCAACCAAATGCACGTCAGAACCAGCCCCAACGGCGGTAACCCCGCCTTCTGGTGGTAAAGCCCAGAGCGTCATGCGCAGGCTCCCATTCCCCTCACCGCAGGAGGCCCTCATGGGCCTCGTGCTCGGGTTAACTCCAGCCCCATCCCGGGCAGACGAGACCACCTCCCCCTCC
>JBMTVN010000440.1:0-3484 GCA_049451415.1 Limisphaerales bacterium
GGCCACCAGCCCACCACGATCGATCGCTTGCCGGACTGGGCGAGGATGTTCCAGACGGCCTTGGTCGTGCGGGAAAGCACGCTGCAGGGTCTGACGGCCAGACCATCGTGGGTCGGCTCGGAAAAGCCGAGCACGCCGTGCTTGGGCGGCCGCTTGCCCGTAGCGATGCTGGTCCAGAGCGTCGGCGAGAGCACCGGATAGAGCGTGGCAATGTTGCCCGAGACCCCACGGGCCATGAGGCCGGCAAGGTTGGGCATCCTACCCGCGGCCAGAAGCGGGCGGATCACCTGCCAGTCGGCGGCGTCCCAGCCGAGCAGGAGCACTCTGCGAGCAGGAGGCGTCACGCCTGCTCACCGGAAGCCACTTGGGCCGCACCCTGCTTCCGCCACCGCCGCAGTCCGGCCGCACCAACCAAGAGGGCCCCGCCCATGGCGAGCGCCGCCGTGGCAGGCTCCGGCACGGCTCCAGCCGTAATCTCGGCACCCGAGTTGTCGTAGGCCCAGTCGCCAAGCGTGGCGGAGTAGGCGCTCTTCCCCCCCGTGAAGCCTGTGGTTGTCGCCGTCAACTCGATCCAGCCGTAGTTCGTTGTGCCATCGTTATTAAAGCTGAAGAGGAGGTATTTGGAAGAACCGGAGACCGCAGGGTTGCCGTAGTCGCTGGAATAAGTATTTATGACTCCGTCTGTTGTAGATGTGGAGAGCCATCCAAGATTCACGTTCACAGAATGCCTAAAACCTATGCCTTTACCCACAGTCGCGCCGAACTCAGCGAGGTATGCCGGATATTGTCCGCCTCCGGGGCCTAATCGAAACTGAAGACCGGGCCATCCCACCACCACACCAACATAACTAGAGGCACTATGTCCACCACTCTTTGTCGCCCGCGTGTTGATCCTGAACCCGTTTCTACCGCCAGGAAGTGAGGTCATGGTGACCGTTGGCGTCTGCCCAGCCCCTTGGTTCCAGCCAATCACCGTGCCGTTGAGGCCCGTCTCAACGATGATCGCGGCATCCACCGGCGACACGCCTAGGGGCACCGCAGCCGCACCGCCGGCCAGGGCGAGAATAGAACGCAAAGGCGACACCGTGTAACACCGAAAATCAAGAGTGGGTTTATCATCAGTTTTCATGAAACATTAAAAAATAGTTTGTAACGGGGTAAACCCTTTACCTACACCAACCCCCCGCGTGTCAAGCCCATTTTCCCGCCCCCCGCACCGCACGGACCGTCCTTCACCACCCCATCGCCCTTCGGCTACAGTCCCCCAACCGACCTGCCCACTACCCTGGAGCCTGTTCCAAAACCGGGTGATTTTCGAACTGGTTGGTTCATTTTTTCCACCTGTAAGGGGTTGGCGACCGGACTTAGGCGGTAAGGGTCTCCCCCGGTTCCAGTTCCTTCGCCTCTTCCTCCACGAGCAGATCGTGCAGCTTCACGATCGTGTCTTTCCTTTTCATTGCCTCCGCTGAGTCCGAAATGGAACCATGAAATACCCATTTTGAACTCATTCGGTATTTAACGCATCCGGAAAACTCGCTCCGCTGCCCCCTGGCTCTTGGCCCCCTCAAGATGGCTAGCCACACCGAAGCCAATACCTCTTCCCCGCGGAGAGGTGTTACGTATCAACAAAGAGGGCCACCCCGTCCTGTATCACCCCGTAGTCCGCCGCGTTCACCACCACTTCACTGCTCACTCCCATTCCGCAAAAGGCCACCTGCGGCAGTCCCCCAAGATTGCTTACCGTAATCCCCATTGCTGTAAGCCGCTTAATTTTTTGATACACACATCTCTTCATTCGCTAAAAAACCACCTAACACCCCCACCAAACCATACCCACCCCCTCCCTCAAAGCTCGATTAAATCTCTTCTTCTGTTACGTAGCAGCCCCTCCCACTACCAACACAATTCTTCTTGCCAATTTGGATAAACGTTTTTTCTTGGGCGGATCTTGGCTGCCGCAGCAAGCAGGCCAAGCGCACTGACCCAGCAGAAACCACTCTACAAAATAGAATTCAAAATGGACAGACGACTGGCAGGAATGCTCATGGCGGGATTAATGTGGACCCTCACGTTGGCCGCGGATACAGCCCGCCCGAACATCGTGATCTATCTCGCGGATGACCTCGGATACGGGAGCATCAACGCCTATGGAGCGAACGAGAAACGGGTTCAGACACCTGCTCTGAACCGGCTGGCGGAGAGCGGGGTCGTCTTCAGACAGGCCTACGCGACGGCATCGGTTTGCTCACCGACGCGTTATGGCCTCCTGACGGGACGATATTCCTGGCGGGGTCGTCTCCAGCATGGGGTCGTCAATACCAACGACCCGTTGCTGATTGAAGCGGGGACGAAAACCCTGCCGCAGTGGCTGAAGGGACTCGGATATGCGACTGCTCACATTGGCAAATGGCATCTCGGGTACAGGGACAGCCCGTTCGAGAATCTCCTCGGGGAGATCAGCCCGGGGCCGAATGACGTGGGATTCAACTACCATTTCGGCGTACCAAACAACATGGATGATGTCCACAAGATCTACGTTGAGAACCGAACCATCTACGGCCTTCGGTCGGACAAAATCTCTCCATACGGGAAGAGTTTTTACGGAAAACAGTACACCGGATATGATGCCCCACAACGAAATGAGCCGGAGGTGATGGGGAATTTGACGGCCCGGGCCGTGCAGTGGATCGAACAACAGGAAGAAGGGAAGCCATTCTTCCTCTATATCGGTGCCGTTGCCGTCCATCACCCCATCATGCCCTCGGAAAGGAAGAGGGGCACCAGCGAAGCGGGCGCTTATGGTGACTTTATCCATGACTTGGACGACTCCGTCGGCAAAGTGATGGAGGCATTGGAACGGCGGGGCCTTCTGGACAACACTCTGTTTATTTTCACCAGTGACAATGGAGGGGACGTTCCGGAAGACCCCGCACGTCCCGAGAGGCAGGCACAGGATGCCGGCTTGGAAATCAACGGAACCCTGCGGGGTGACAAACACACCATTTATGAGGGCGGACTACGGGTTCCCTTGATTGTTTCTTGGCCGGAGGCCGTTACCAGCGGCAGCAGTGAAACCCTCGTGACCACCGCGGACGTCTTCGCCACTATCGTCGATATCACCTCCGCTGATAGACCACCTCGGGAACTGGCACCGGACAGCTATTCGTTTGCGGAAGTGCTCCGGAACACGAATGTAACCGCGACACGCCCGCACGCGGTGTTCCGCGATGTCTTTGGCCGAAAAGCGGTCCGCTTCGGGCCATGGAAATATATCGACAATTACTTCCCAAACCAGGGAAAGCGAAAAGGGTTATGGGAACTGTATCATCTTGAAGATGACCCGTCGGAAGAGGTCGACCTGAGCGATGCCATGCCGGAGAGGGTCGAGCAAGGGCAACAGCTGCTGCAAACGATTCTGCAGGGGTCTCCCCTCCCCTCCTAAAAGGCATCCTACGCACCGTGCGATCCCTCCCTTCTGTATCGG
>JBMTVN010000441.1:0-3468 GCA_049451415.1 Limisphaerales bacterium
GCTGTGCGGCACGCGGATGGATGCACCGCGGTCGGCAATACCCCACGAAAACTTGTCGATAGACTGGGTTTCGTGCAATCCGGTCAGGCGCAGGTGGTTGTCCGGACCGTAAGCCGCAATATGCTCGTCTTTATTCTTCTCGAATGCAGCCATGAGCTTCAGGAAGTATTCTTCGCCGCCCTTCTCACGCATGAACTCAGTGGAGAAGTTGCAGTGCATGCCGGAACCGTTCCAGTCACCCAGGAAGGGTTTGCAGTGCCATTCCACATCGACCTCATAACGCTCACACAGCCGCATCAGCAAGTAGCGCGCGACCCACATGTCGTCAGCGCACTTCTTGGAGCCCTTGGCAAACACTTGGAACTCCCACTGTCCCTTCGCGACCTCGGCGTTGATACCTTCGTGGTTAATGCCAGCCGCCAGACACAGGTCCAGGTGCATGTCGACGATCTCACGCGCAACGTTGCCCACGTTGGCATAACCCACACCGGTATAATACTCACCCTGCGGATTCGGATAGCCGTCAGTCGGCCACCCCAGCGGACGCTTGTCGCGGAAAAGGAAATACTCCTGTTCCAAGCCAAACCACGTGCCTTCGTCATCTTTGATGGTGGCGCGCATATTGGAAGGGTGCGGCGTGGTGCCGTCCGGCATCATGACCTCACACATGACAATGAATGAGTCGTCCCCACGGTCGACGTCCGGATACAGCGCAACGGGCTTGAGAACGCAGTCCGAACTGTGACCTTCGGCCTGACGGGTCGAGCTGCCGTCAAAACCCCACATGGGACAGTCGTCCACAGACTGGGGTGCAATGTTCGCAAGCCGGGTCTTGCCACGGAGGTTCGGCACGGGCGTATACCCGTCGAGCCAGATGTATTCGAGTTTGAATTTAGCCATGCTAACTAAGTAGATATCGGGGGTGGCTTTTTTGAGCCACTTTAACCGTTGTTAACGTTGTGCCTCACCCAAGCACAATCAATGCCACAAGCCAACCACGAAACCCCTGCTCCTCAGCGTGAACTGGTTTGGCCCAAAAACAGCCCGTTTTCCCCAGTCTCTCTCCACTCTCTCTCGTCAAAGCGAAGATGCCGCCTGGCTCTTTTTGATCACAATGCTTAAAACCCCACCCAACGCCACCAGCTCCCCCACCGCTTTGACATCCACCCCTCATTCCCGATACGCTCATCCAAGTCCATGCTGACCGTCAAAGATACCAAGCGTGCCACTGTCCGCGTTCTCTTCGATGGACGGGTCATGAAGCAATACCACGGCAAAGACGCCCAGCAACGCTTCGACCAAGAGGTGAAAGTCCTCCGCTACCTCAAACGCAAAGGCTGTAAATTCGTCCCCGAACTCCTCGAAGCCCAACCCGATCAGCTCAAGATTATCACCACCTCCTGCGGCGTCCGCGTCGAACAAATCAGCCCCGAACGCGTCAAACAGGTCTTCGCCGAACTGGAACAATATGGCGTCCGACACGACGATGCCGAAGCACGAAACATCACTTACCGTCATTCCGATGGACGATTCTGCGTCATCGATTTCGAGTTCGCCACCATACTCGACGAAGCTGCCCCCCAAGACACAGTATGACCCCCCCAAATACGGAGACCTCCCCCTACGCCATCCATTGGTCGGGCTGCTCGGACACCGGCAAAGTCCGTAAAAATAACGAAGACGCATTCCTCGGCATCCAGTTCAACGCCCAGGAAGTCCATCGCCTCGGAAAATTCGGCGACGCCAAAATCGACTCCTTCGACTGCGTGTTCGCCGTCAGTGACGGCATGGGCGGTGCCAAGGCCGGCGAACTCGCCAGCCAAATCGCCACAGAGAAGATCACCTCACTCCTGCCCAGAACCTTCAAACAGTCCGCCGTAGGCCTCGATGCCGGCTTCGCCGACGTCATGACGGAACTGTTCGATCAAATTCATCGCGCCCTCAAATTCGTCGGACGCAGCTACGAAGAATGCCGCGAGATGCAAACTACACTCAGCCTCTGCTGGTTCACCCCCGGCTGGATGTACTTCGGCCACATCGGCGATACCCGCATCTACCACTCCCCGGCAGGCGAACGATCCCTCCGACAACTCACCAACGACGATACCCACGTCGGCTGGTTGCTCCGTAATGGAAAAATCACCGAGGCTGAGGCCCGACGTCATCCCCGCCGCAACGTCCTCCAAAGAGCCCTCGGCGGAAGCAACCAGTTCGTCGATCCCCAGGTCGGAGCAGTCGGCTATGAACGCGGCGACCGATTCCTCCTCTGCACGGACGGCATCACCGACAGCCTCTCCAATCATCGCCTGATGTGGGAAGTCCGCCCCGACGCCGATCCCGGAGTGAAAGCTGAATCCGCCCGTTCCCTCGTGGATATCGCAGTCGATATCAACGGCCGCGATAACACCACCGCCCTCCTCGTGGAAATAAGCTAACTCCCCAATGAAGCAGGGCCTGCCCCCAACTCACCAAAGGACAGGCCCTGCGTCGGCGCAACCTGCCCAACGACAGTAACCCGCTTCGTCGGCAGTCCAAACGCCTCCCCTTTGGCAGACAAATTGCCGCCACTTGCAAGGTCTTGGACCCTCATGACTCCTGAAAGTGACTTGGTTACCCCACGACAAGCGGCCCACAGAACTCAGTCACCCCCAACTTCGCACGACACAACTGCCATCCGCACCGGCCCCAGATCCGCCCCCTCCAACCGCTTCCTTAACACCCCCCTGACGCCTCTCCCTCCCAGTCCAAGACGTCCCGCAAAAATGATGTCGACACACTCTGGTAATGCAACTCCGCCTCCACCCGCAGAGGATACCGCGCCTCCCCCACCGCCACGCGGTAATGCACCACATCCATCCCCGCACCCTCACCGTCATCACCCTGATTAAGATCCTCATCCCCCACCGCCTTCCCCGCCACCCGCGTATGCGCCACCTCCGGACCATCAGAACGAAAACCCCTCGGCGGAATCCGGTTGTCCTTCAAATAACGCGCAGCCCGCAACAAGGTGTGCGTCATGGTGCCATCCAAATCCCCCATCACGGATTGATACACCTGCACCTGATCCCCCGACTCAATCACGTCGTGGTGCACCTCATACGGCTCATCCAAACCTCTTACATCGCCAAGCTCTTCATCCCACGCCCCTGACTCAAATACCACCACGCCGTCCGCCCCAGTCACCCGTAAATGAACCCAGATCCGCCGGGCCGGATAACCCGTCGGTAATTTGTGCCCAGTAAGATTCCTCACCGCCAAATCTATACCCAGCTGCCCATCACTCCGCGTCGCTCCAATCTTCAACTCCACCGCCCGCCCCAGCATCTCCCCCGCCCGCCCAACCGCCTCCTCCGATTGCTCCTCCCGCACATGCCAGTGCTCCTCCTCCGCCTCCTCGCGCAGCAAAGCCAACACCGCCGCGTTCCCCCCATCAAAAGTGTGCTGCCGAAACGGCTCGCGCTTCGTCTC
>JBMTVN010000442.1:0-3461 GCA_049451415.1 Limisphaerales bacterium
GCATCACCTTTGCCGGACATTGCGTGTCCAATATCCCCATCCAAAACAAACCCTGAACTATCAAATGAAATGAACGACTGAATAACCGCCGCGTCCACGGCTGGCTCTGATGCAATACCGCCCCCTCCAGCCAACGGGAACCAATCACACAATCCACCCGGGACAAATGCGGTAACAACGACAAAAACGCCGCCGGCCCCGTCGCCCCATCCGCATCCACATACCCAATCACATCCGCCGAAGGCGCCAGCTTCAACCCCTCAATCAAGGCACCCCCCTTCCCAATCGGCTCAGGAAAATTCAAATACCGCACCTCCTCCATCTCCCGCCCCACCCGCTCCACGACCCCCAAGGTGTCGTCCCGACACCCGTTCAACACCACCACAATGCGAAAAGTCCCGAGAAAATGTTCGCGGAAATACCCGCAAAACTCCCGCAGCACAGGCCCAATCCGGTCCTCCTCATTGTAGGCCGGCACCAGCAACAACAGGTCATGTGTTGTCTGCGACTTCACCTCCATGGCCAAACCCGCCAAATCAATGCGCCTCAATCCAAAAACGCAGCGATGTCCCGTTCGGATGCTCCGGCTCCAGCTCCAATACTTTCAAGTAAGCCGCCTTCGCCCGCACGTAATCCCTGAATACATCCGCATACATGTTCCCCAACGCCATGTGAACCCGCGTCTCCTCCGGATGAACCTCAGCCAAGTAATGCAGCTGCGCCGCCGCATCCAGCACATAACCCGACTTCTGCAGCGTCATCGCAAAGTTAAAACGCCCCGGCACCGAATCCGGATTCACCGACAAGGCCCGCTCATAGGCACGCATCGCCTCATCCAAAATGCCCAACTCAAACGACGCCACACCCTGGTTGTAATGCGTCTCAAACAAGGACGGATCCAGCTCCACCGCCTTCCGGTAACTCTCCAACGCCGCCCGCGTCCTCAAACCCCGCTGGTCATTGATCCCCAAGTTCAATAACCGGATCGCCTCCGGCCGGTTGCCCTCCTTGGCCTGACGATACGCATAATACGGATACCTCGGACCATCATACGCCGCCAAGAAGGCTGGAATGTCCACCGAAGCCGGAGGTCGCACCGGCTCTGGCTTCTCCACAGGCTTTTCCACAGGCTTCACCACCGGCGGCGGCTCAGCCTTCGGCTGCGGCCTCGGCGCCGGCTTCACCACCGGCGGCTTCGGCTCAACACTGGCCACCTCCCGCTCCACAACCACCGGTTTCTCGCTCTCCTTAACCTCCGCAACCCGGTTGGTCTCCACCCGCTCCACAACAGGCTGCTCCTCCGTCCTCACCTCAGGCTTCCCCCCCTCCACCCGCGCCACTTCACCCGTCCGCCCACCCAGGCCAAGCCCCGGCTGAGCCACCGCCTCACGGTCCCCAACCCCCACCTCACTCACTACCTCAGCTTCCTCACTTCCATCACCCGCAGCCAATTCCACCTCATTCGTCGACAACGCCGCCTCCACCCGGTTTGTCAACGGACGCAACCCCGCCAGCAAACCCTCCACCTCCAGCCGCTTCGGCGCA
The DNA here is from genome assembly GCA_049451415.1 of Limisphaerales bacterium. Lineage (GTDB taxonomy): Bacteria > Verrucomicrobiota > Verrucomicrobiia > Limisphaerales > JAHDYP01 > JBMTVN01. The sequence continues at coordinate 1,546 of JBMTVN010000442.1, forward strand.
TTCGTCAACGCCAGATACCTCTCAAAAGCCTGAATCGCCAGATTGGTCTGTCGTAAATGCGTCTGCGCCAAAACCCCCGCATTAAACCACGCAGCCGCATACACCGGATCCCGATGCACCGCCCCGGAAAAATACTTCCACGCCTCAGTGTAACGCTGACGCTGCACCAGCGATAATCCCATGCCGTTCAAGGCCGCAGCCGAATTCGTGTCAATCTTGTAGGCACGCACAAAACTCCGCTCCGCCTCCGCCGGTTGACCCGTCTGCAATTGCGCCTCCCCCAATTTCAACCAGCCCTCAAAGGAATTCACCTGCAGCCCCGTAAACGTCGCCAATTCCAAAGCCGCCCGCGCCGCATCCCCACGCTCCAAAAGTAAATTGCCCAAATTATAGCGCGCCACCGCCAAATCCCGATCCCGCTCCAGCGCACCCCGATAAGCCCCCTCAGCCTCATCCAACCGCCCGGCCCGATGATACGCCACACCCAGTAAATTCCACGCCCGCGCCTCCTCAGGAAGTAACCCCACAGCCTCCTCTAACCGCTTCACCGCCTCCTCCACCCGCCCCTGCCCCAATAATTGCTCACCCTTCAAAACCGCCCGCGGCCCCGCCGGGGTACAACCGCAAAAAAAACTCACACAGCCCAAAAACAGAAAGGCACAAAATATGGATTGGCTCGCTGGTCGATCGGTGAACATCCAAGCAGGGTGCTACCACCCCCCAGCCAGCCCGTCAAGAAACCCCCAAACCCAAAACACTACGAAACCATTGCCGCCACCCGCTTTTCCCGCTTACCTCCCACTCATGCAGCCAAACCTCACGCTCGCCCCCTCCACCGACCCCACGGCCATCTACCGACACCGCGATGCCCTCTACGCCAGCGATATGCTCATCGCCGCACTCAAGGAACTCGACCTCTTCTCCTACCTCGCCCCACAACCCCAGTCGCTCGAAACAATCTGCCAACACTTCCATATCCACCCCAGACCCGCCGACGTCATGACCACGCTCTTCGTCGCCAGCGGATGGCTCGAACGCCAAAACCACCTCCTCGCACTCACCCCAACCGCCCGCGATCACCTCACCCAAAACTCACCCTGGTTCATCGGCCCCTACTTCCCCCCAGCCAAAGACCGCCCCATCGCCCTCGACCTCCTCCAATGCCTCCACACCGGCCAACCCGCCAACTTCGCCAGCCGCAAAAATCACGACGACTGGCATAAAGCCATGGAAACCGAGTGCTTCCCCCGCGAGTTCACCGCCATGATGGACTGCCGCGGCATCCTCCTCGCCCAAGCCCTCAGCCAACACCTCCCGCTCCATCACCATCACCGCCTCCTCGATGTCGCCGGCGGCTCCGGTGTCTACAGCTGCTCCCTCTGCGCCCACTTCCCCAACCTCTCCGCCACGGTCCTCGAAAAACCGCCAGTCGATCAAATCGCCGCCCAGGCCATCCATGACCGTAACCTCTCACACCGCATCCAAACCACCGCCCTCGACATGCTCACCACCCCCTGGCCCCGCGACCACGATGTCCACCTCCTCTCCAATGTCATCCACGATTGGGACATCCCAGTCGTCAAACAACTCCTCCACGCCAGCGCCCAAAGCCTCCCCCACAACGGACTCCTCATCGTCCACGACACCTTCCTGAACCCAGGAAAAACCGGCCCCCTCCACGTGGCAGAATACTCCGTCCTCCTCATGCACGTCACCCAGGGCCGCTGCTACTCAGAATCAGAAATCACCACATGGGCAGCCGAAGCCAATCTCACCCCCGTCAACCATGTCCCCTCCGCCGCCCATCGCTCAGCCCTCCTCTTCCACAAAACCTAATCCCACCGCCAACCGCCAACCGCCAACCGCTTACCCCTTACCGCTTCGCCCCTTACCGCTTCGCCCCTCACCCGCAGCGC
>JBMTVN010000443.1:0-3452 GCA_049451415.1 Limisphaerales bacterium
TCCACCTCTAGGGGTGCCATGCCGGGAGCTTCGGTCAGCACGGTGACGGTGGGTGCCGTGAGATCCGGAAAAACATCCACTGGCATTCGGAAGGCGGTATAGGCCCCGAAGGCGAGAAGCAACCCGGCCAGCACCAGAACCGCGGGACGATTGCGTAACGACCAACGTATAAGAGCATCAATCATGTCGGACTCCTAGTGCACGTGACCGTGGGCAGGGATTGCCGAGGACACCGACGCCAGGCGCACGGCATAGGCACCCTTCGTAACGATCCGCTCACCTTCCACCAGCCCTGAGAGGATCTGAACCTGATGGCCGTTACGAATGCCCAGCTCCAGATCGCGCTTTTCAAAAGTCTCGCCGCTGAGTTGGACGAAGGCGATCGGCCTGCCGTCCTCCTCGATGATGGAGCTGTCAGGAACGGCAAGTGTCTCCTCCGCACGGGCCGTTTCCACATAGAGACTCACCATCTGGCCGATCAGCAGATCCCCTGGATTCAACAGTTCGTAAATCAGTGGCACCGTACGGGCCACCGCGTCCACTTCCACACCGAGTGAAACCAGATGCCCTCTTCCATCGCCCGTGACGGGCAAGAATTCGCCCGGGCGGGCGGGCAACTCCAGGGTGGCATTCCCGGCAGAACTCAGGAGCCCGACTTTCGTCTCAGGAATCTGCGCTGCGATCCACACCGTATCGGGGTTCACCACCGTAAACACTGCCTGCCCAGCCGCTACCACTTCACCTGGACCGGCCGCCACGGAGCTCAGGATCCCGGATATGGGAGCTCGCAGCTCCAGCCTCAAGGGTGCATCGGCAGATTTGCTGCTCTCGGATTGCCTGAAAGTCTCGATCAATCCAGCGGCAGCTGCATAGCGGGATTCGGCGGACTCATAGGCGAGCCTGGCTTCCTGCAGTTCACGTTCGGATTTCGCCTGTGCAGCCGCCAGTACTCGGGTACGCTCGTAGGCCGCTTCAGCCTGAGCAAGTTCTGCCTTTGCCGCGGCCAGTCCGCTATCGGCCTCCACTAGTCGCGCAGCAGCCTCTGAAAAGTTCGGCTTGAGAAGCGCCAGCAATTCGTCCGCCTCGACGCGCCGCCCCGGCTGCAGTGCCAGTGCACTCTCCGGAGCCGCCAACTGCCCGGCGACCGGGGCAACGACTGCCCCCCTCGAACCAGGCTTGGCCATGACGCGGGCCGGTGCCTTCAACTGTTCCACGAGTCGCTGCGAGGCAACTGGCTCAGTCTGAGAACCGATCTTCCATTGCTGCTCCTTGAGAAAGCTCACTCCCCCAGGCGCATCCGGAATCACCGCGTGATCGGCATCGTCCTGATCCTTGTAAACTGTAATGACCCCTAACTCCACCGAAGCATTCGTTCCGCCCGCGGGCACTAGCAGCGTCAGGCTCCATTCTCCCACGCTCGGGAAAACAAGCCCCGGTAAATAAATGCCTGCCCGCGCTGGTGCAGCCTGCGGATGTTCCACCACCCGGTCACCCTGGCGTAGGAGGAACTTCACCATGCCGTCCCGACGAGGCTCTAGTGTCAGCAAGTCGGTGACGTGCGTAATAAAGGTTGTCGCCTTGCCTGCAACCGGTGCGCGATGCTCCGCGAAGACCTCGTATTGGTCCGTCCAGACGGTGATTTGCGCGGTCCTGGGCTCGTCGTGGCCTGCCTCGCCACTCGGAGGACGACAACCAACGCCTGCCAGCAACAACACGCCGGATGCTGCCAGCGAAAAAGCAAAGCTTCTCATGCGCAGCTCCTCAATGGACGTGTCTCGTCCCTTTTGGAAACTCGAACGAGACACTGGAATAAGTCTTCCCGTTGAGCGTAATGCTGGGAATTGAGCCCTTGAACGTACTTACCGACTTCAACCACTCAGACTCAACTCTGAACAGGGACGATTCACCGCTGGGTGCGTCCGCAGAGGTGTCAGGAACGCGAGCGAGATTCAGACGATGCTCTTCATCTCCGACCCGGGCCACCAACGTAAAGCCCTCTTCGGCAACCGGCACATAGCTCTCCAAATGACCGTCGAGCACATAGGCCAGCATCCTGCCCTCGACGGCATCGAGCACGAGCTCGAGGTGAAACTCATCGTCTGCCACCACGACCGGCGTTCCTCCATGAGGAGGCATGGGAACTGTGTCGTGGCTATGGGCCTCCTCCCCGTCATGGTTATGGTCATGGTCATGGTCATGGGAGTCCACTGCCTCATGGCATCCGACTGTGAGACATATTACCGCCAACAAAGGGATCAATTTTGAAATAATCATACTATCAAGGTTCTTATGAAACAGCCTCGTCATCTCGCAAGTCTCCAGATTCAGGAGCCATCGCGGCTTGCCTCCGAGGCGCACAGGCAAACAGGAAATGACCGCGCCAACACGAAACGCGGTGGTCTAGGGGAAGTCCTTAGACGAGAGGAGGAGCTCGAGACTGAAGAGGGTCCGTATGAGGAACACCGGGTGGGTTCTGCCGCTCAGTGAGGAAGGGCAGATGATGGAGTGGGGTCCGTTCCGGCAGCGCGAAGACAACCGGAAGAGCAACTTTAAGCACGAGCGGTAGGGGCTGCGCGGGTGGGGCCATTCGCAGCGAGTGCTCAGAAGCCGCGTGAGGCCCGTGATCGTCTGAGTCCGCATGTCCCTCGATATCCAGGACGCTTCGAGCGGCATGCACCATGTGGCAGTGCGTATCCGACTCGAGGTGGGCTTCTAGCGAGAGGTGGGCCCGTTCGTAGTTGACGCTGGCGACAAACAAAACGGTGGCTAGGACACGGATCCACCAGTCAACCGAAAGCGGCCGACAATTAAGCCTGTTGTGTCTTGAACCCGTCATTCTTGAGCAAACGCCAAATACCAACTTACGTCGCATGAGGGGTTCAATGATTCCTAGTGTCAAGACCTTTTGGGGCGCGAGGCTGTAAGCTGACAATGAGGCGCTGGGAGTGGCACACACAATCGCATTCCCTTTTACCAATCGGAGGCGTTGTTCCGGAGCCCCGTCGCAGCCGATAGGTGCTTTGTTCCAGCATGCAGTTGGGGGCTAGTGCCTTCGGAACCGGATGAACAACTCCCCCACCTTACCCCTGAGGTCGGACAACCGTTGTCCGGCCCCTTCTGCGATGCTGGTCATGAACATAAACATGGATAGAGAGGTGAGCGAATGAGGTTTAAGCAGTTTAAGAAGCCGCAGGTCCTGGCGTCGATCGACCAGGAGCACTTGGGGAGGTTGTTCGGTCGGATCGCACCGGAGTTGTAAAATCGTCGTCTGACCAAGGCAACCCGTTCTCGGCACACGGGTTAAGCTCGATTGACCGCCCCAAACAAGGGCTTACAGCCGATTTTTGCCGCCAAAAAGCCGCTCTACGGAATTCACCCCATCTCCAAACTCCCACCTCCCCTCCAGCCTCGTTTTCAGGCCCGAAAATCGGCCCTAAGGCCCAAAATCGAGC
>JBMTVN010000444.1:0-3432 GCA_049451415.1 Limisphaerales bacterium
CACCTCAGCCCCCATCTCCTCAACAATCATCACATACTTCGGAAAAACAAAAACCAGCAGCAACCACAGGACCGCCGCAGCAGCCGGCGACAACGCCTGAAACGTCAACACAACGTAATTGCTCGCCCCCTGCACCGATGACATCGCATCACTCGTCACCCTCCGACACACCGGCAGCACACGCCCCAAATCACCCAACTCCAAACCCGCACGCAACCACCCCCGCAATCGTCCCGACAAAAAACCCGGCACCCGATCCAACGCCTCACCCAATGAACAACCGGACTCCAAGTACGCAGCCAGCCAGTGAAACCGGACTCCCATCGAACGATCACGTGTCGAGGAAAGCTCCACCACCTCCTGCTCCACGGACTTCCCCCGCGCCAAAGCGGACTCCACTAAATCCACAAAAAACCGACCCCGCTCCTGACGCCGCAGCGGCAGGCTCAACAGGTAATACACCACCCACAAAACCAGCGCGTTCGGCACCAGCCAAATCACCACCCAAAAAGCCATCTGGACGACAAACTCAAGCACCTCGCGCCTCCTACATGTCAAAACTCCCCAGCATGTCCAGCTGCACCGCCAAAAGCCGCATCAGCGGATAAAACTGCGCCAGCATCAACAAACCCAACACCATCACCGACAACGGCAACGCCAGATTCAACAGCATGTCACTCCGATACACCGCCCGCGCATGATATAAATCCGCCGCACGCTTGAACCCCGCCGCCAAATCCTGCCCCCCCTGACAAATCACCCACCGGAACAACGGCGGCAATACCCGCCCCTCACTCGCAAATTGCAGCGGCTTCCCCTCCCCACCCTCAATCTTCCTCGCCCATTCTTCCAACTCCCGCCCCGCCGGCGATCCCCCCTCCAATCGCCCCACCAACGCCACCGCATCCCGCAAAGAACACCCCCGCGATAACAATAGATAAAACGCCATGGCCAAGTTCGCCAAAGCCCCTTCCTTGAACCCCGGGGCCCGCCACCGCAACCAACTCCGCATCCGCGGCACCAACAACACGACCACCACCGCCGCCGCCATAAGCCCAAAACCAAAAGCCGGAGCCCATAACCTCAATATATCCCCCCGAATAGTCGCCATCCTCACTCCCCCCCCCAATAACTCCTCCAAAGGATTCCGCGACCCGGACCCAATCACCCCGAATATCCACGCAATAAAACCCGCCACCAAGGCACACCCCGCCAACACCAACACCGGATAAACCATCAACCCCTTCAACCTCAGCCATAACACATGGCCGCGCTGATAGTAGTCCGCCAATAACGTCAACATCCCAGGCAAATCACCCCCGCGCACCCCAACTTCCACCAGGTTGCGATACAACTCCGGTAGCCGACGACGCCGCACCGCCTCCACCACCGGCTCCCCCCGCACCAAATCCTCCCTCAATGCCTCCAGCTCCACCTTCATCCCCCCACCCCGCAAATCCCGGCAAACCCGCTCTAAGGCCCCCTCCAACGGCAAGCCAGCCTGCAACATCCCAGCCAGTTGCTGGTTCACAAATGCCAATTCTTCTTTCGTCATGTGCCAAGGGTTCGACCAACCTCCAACTCGTTCGTCACGCCAGCCCTGCATAATTCACCCGCCATCACCCTCAACGGCCGCTCACTCACCAATACCCCAGTCCCCTCCACCCGCGCACGCGCCCTCAAACCGTCAGTCATGCGTAAATGCTCCACCCCCCACGCACGCCCCAAAAATCCCGTCCCCAAACACTCCCCGCACCCGCGCCCACCACACCCCACACATACCCGCCTCACCAGCCTCTGGTTCAATACCAACTCCACTGCCGAATACACCACATACTCCTCCCCACACAGTAATAACAACCGGTCAAACACCCCCCGACACGACCCGGCATGCAACGTCGTCACCACCTGATGCCCCGTCAACGCCGCCCTCAAAGCCAACGCCGCCGTCTCCTCGTCCCGAATCTCCCCCAAAACCAAAACCTCAGGATCCTGCCGCAGTAAATGTCGCGCCGCCCGCGCAAAACCCAAGCCCACAGCCTCGTTCACCTCCGTCTGCATCAACCCCGGAATCACCTGCTCAACCGGATCCTCCACCGTAATCACATGCCGCCCCCCCATCGCCAATACACGACGTAAACACGCATAAATCGTCGTCGTCTTCCCACTCCCCGCCGGCCCCGTCAGCAACAACATCCCCGTGTCCCCCACCAAGTAATCCTCCACCTCCAATAGTGCCCCTCCAGGTAACCCCAACTCCACCAACTCCACCACACCCCCCACCTCAAATAACCGCAATACAATCTTCTCCCCCGTCACCGTCGGATACGTCGATACCCGAATGTCCCCAGCCACACCCAACTCACTCCCCGCAATCCGCCCGTCCTGCGGCAACGCATCCTCATAGGTCTTCAACCGCGCCAAATACTTGATCCGCCCCATCACCCGCTCCCCCAACTCCGCCGAATACTCCCCCGCCCCCGTCATCCTGCCATCCAGACGAAACGATACACGCACACCCCCAGCCTCGGTCTGCAAATGCACGTCACTCGCCCGCGCCGCCACAGCTCTCCCCACCAACGCCTCCAATACCACAGGTGCATCCCCTCTCAGCTCAGTCTTCGCCTTCTCACTCATGCCTTTCCCTTCCTTCGACAACTCCACCCCGCCTGCGTCATGCACGAACTTAACCCCCCCACCAATACTTCACCCGCGCCCAAACCCTTACCCCTAAAAAACCCTTCCGCTTGCCCAGCTCCCGCAACATCCGACGATACGCCACGCGCACCAAAGGACCCATCTTCGACGGGGGCCAGGTGTCAAACGCTTCACGCAACAATCCACGCACCCGACTCACGGCCCCACTACCCCCCTCCACCAGCAATGCCTGAGTCATCAGCTGTAAACTCCGCGTAACCCCCGGCTCCCTCTCCAACTCCACGCTCTGCAACAAGACCCGCGCCTCATCACCACCCCCGGTCACCGCCAACTCAAACGCCGCCAATACCGCCAGACTCCGATACATCCCGGCCTCCATCCGTTGACTCAACGCATGATGCAACACCTCCAAGGCCTCCCCACCTCGCCCCAAAATCACTAAACCCAGAGAGTAGTTGTACAACATCCATGACTCCACCTCCCCACGCCCCCGCCAGTCCGACATCCATTCCAAAAGCTCCCCATACCGGTCGGTGCTCGCCAATACATAACTCACCTTGCCCCATAGAAAGTCACTGCCCCGCAATAAATCCGCATGCTGCAACCACAACTCCGAAAACCGACGCCGCACCCGCCATCGCTCCACACCCGCCAAGACCCCGTCAGCCCCGGACCACGCCTCCACCAATACATCACAACCAGCCCCCAATAAGGGCTCCGGCACCGGCTCCTCCCCCAACAAACGCCCCACCACCCCCTTATCCCCACGCCTCC
>JBMTVN010000445.1:0-3424 GCA_049451415.1 Limisphaerales bacterium
CCCCCCCCCCCTTCCCGCTTGCACTCCATACACCCGTATCCCAACCGACTTTCAGCTGTCCTCACCCCCAAACCCCAGTACATAAACTCCCCATGCATTACCTCCTCGCCAGCCTCATCGGCCTCCTCGGCGGAATCGCCAGCGGACTCTTCGGCATCGGTGGCGGCATCATTATGGTCCCCGCCATGACCCTCCTCCTCAGCCCCCCCATCCGTGACTTCAAACAGGCCGTCGGCACCTCCCTCTGCGTCATCATCCCCACAGCCATCATCGGATCCTGGCAACATGCACGCGCAGGAAACATCGACTGGCGTACCGCCCTGGCCATCGCACCGCTGGCCATCACCGGCGGCTGGCTCGGTGCCTGGCTCACCAGCGAAATCCAAACCGCCCACCTCAAACGCGCCTTCGGAGGACTCCTCCTCTTCGTCGGCTTTAAACTCCTCCTCGGAAAATAAACGCCCCCTGCAAGATCTCCCGCCACACCGCGTATACAACCGTGAGCAACATGAAAAAACCAAGCTCACAATCACGCCTCCCAAGCGCAACAGTGCCACCCCAATGCACTGCTCCCAACTCCATAGGATCGCTGCTTCAAGCAAAACCAAGGAGGTCGGAGTCCACGCGGAGATCTCAGGCCAAAATCACCTGACGCCAAGGAGGCGAAGCGGCCCGGCCGGTTTCTTCAGGCACCCCAAACCGCCACCGCAAAACCGAAGAGGGGGGAGAACAGTATTGCTCCCCCCCCTCTTCCATTCGCGTTCAACCGCACAAACCCTTCAGCTCAGGCTCCCTGCACTTCCGTGTCTCAGAAACCCCAATCCACTCCCTTCCTTCTCCCCCACAATCTTTCTGCCCAATAAGCCTCACCCCCTACTCAACCACCCGCCACAATCTCCACAATCTCCAGGACATCCCCGTCCCGCACCTCGCGAACCGCAAACTCCGACGGCGCCACCGCCTCACCATTCTGCTCCACCACCACGCTCCGCGGCAGCAAACCCCTCCCAACCAAAAATTGCCCCAGCGTCAGCGGCAAAACCACCTCCACCCACGCACCATTCGCCTTCACCCGCATCTGCTCTCGATCACTCATCGCACCTCCACGCTTCCCCCCGTCAAAGCCGAATCCCAATCCTTCCAAACCGGCTCGTAACCCAACGCCCGTATCCGATCCGCCACCAACGCCGGCGACCGGTTGTCCGCAATGCTGAATTGAACAGTCGCTCCCCCACCAGCCCACTCGCTCGCTCCCAATTCCACAATCTTCCCCCGCTCCGTCCGATGCACATGCTCCTTGCCCGCACCCGTATAACCGCCAGGCTCAGTATGACTCCCCGCACTCATCAGCGTAATCCCCAACGGAATCAATCCATCCCGCAAAACCTCAGGCTCCCGCGTCGATAAAACCAAACCCACATCCGGAAACATCAAACGAAACGCACACACCAACTGCACCATCTCCCGATCCGTCATCACGACCCGAGGCTCAAACTCCCCCGCGCACGGCCGCAACCGCGGAAGCGAAATCGTCACCTGCGCCTTCCAACACACCCGTAATAAATAGGCCGCGTGCGCCGCCACACTCAAGGCTTCCAACCGCCAGTCCGCCAACCCATACAAGGCCCCAATACCCAACCGACGAAACCCCGCCGCATACGCCCGCTCCGGAGTCTCCAGACGCCAGCCAAAATCACGCTTCGGACCCGAAACATGCATCTCCCCATACACCGCCCGGTCATACGTCTCCTGATATACCACCAACCCCTCAGCACCAGCCTCCACCAACGGACGATACTCCGCCTCCTCCATCGGCCCCACCTCCAATGAAACACTCGGAAACCGCCCCGCCACCAGCCTCACACACGATGCTAAATAATCCCCGGAAACAAACTTGGGATGCTCCCCCGCCACCAATAAGACATTCCTGAAACCCTGACCCAATAACGCCTCCACCTCCCGCTCCACCTCATCCAAACCCAACGTCACCCGCAAAATCGGATTGTCCCGGGAAAAACCACAATACCGACATATGTTCACACACTCGTTCGACAAATATAACGGCGCAAATAACCGGATCACTTTCCCAAACCGCCGCTGCGTCATCGCCCGCGACTGCACCGCCATCCGCTCCAAATGACCCGCCGCGGCCGGACTAAGCAACCGCGCAAAATCCGCTAACCCTGGCGCCGGCTTCCCCATTGCCGCCAAAACCTCCGGCTCCGTCGCACCCATCGCCAAACCCCGCAACTCGCCCAAAGGCAACCCCTCAAATTCATTCAGAAAACTCACGGCAAAACCCTAGCAGTCCTTCCTGCCTTGTCCAGTAACCCTCAACCCTCCCCACGTAACTCCGCCTCAGCCCGACTCGCCTTAAATGGCTCCCGCATCCGTAATCCCCACCCATCCAATAACACCCGGTCCATGTCATAATCCGGCGAAGGCACCGCATCCGTTAACATCCGCCCCTCATCACTCGAAAAAATCGAGTTCGCCCCTGCCATAAAACAAAAACCCTGCTCCGTCTCACTCAGCCTCGACCGCCCCGCCGATAACCGAATCACCGCACGCGGCATTACCAAACGCGCCGTAGCCACAGCCCGCAATACCTCGCCAAAGGGAACCTGCTCCTGCCCCGCCAATGGCGTCCCGGGAACCTGTGACAATACATTAATCGGAACCGACTCCGGATGCGGCCGTAAACTCGACAGCGTCTGCAGCAAGGCAATCCGGTCCTCCTTCGCCTCCCCCATGCCCAAAATACCCCCGCAACACACGGTCACCTTCGTCGACCGCACATTCTCCAGTGTCCTCAGCCGATCATCATAACTCCGCGTCGTAATAATCGTCTCATAATGGTCCCGCGAAGTATCCAGATTGTGGTTATACGCATATAACCCCGCCTCCTCCAACCGCCTCGCCTGCTCCCCAGTCAACATCCCCAAGGTACAACACACCTCCAAACCCATCCCCGTCACCTCCCGCACCATCCCCAATACCCGCTCAAAACTCTCCCCATCCCGTACCTCCCGCCACGCCGCACCCAAACAAACCCGGCTAATCCCACTCCGCTTCGCCGACTCCGCAATCCGCTTCACCGACTCCATGTCCATCAAGGACTCCGAACCCACACCCGTGTCATACCTCGACGATTGTGAACAATAAGAACAATCCTCCGGACACCCCCCGGTCTTCACCGATACCAACCGGCAAACCTGAACCTCCCCCGCATCATGATGCCGACGATGCACCGTCGCCGCCCGATACACCAACTCCATCAAAGGTAAATCGTGTAGGGCTTCAATCTCATCCCGCGTCCAATCATGCCTGGCCTCCACCATCGCGACCGCGTCAAGCTCTTGCGTCAACATGGTTGACACGATAGGTAAACCCCAGCCCCAAGCAAGCCCACATCATCACCCAC
>JBMTVN010000446.1:0-3403 GCA_049451415.1 Limisphaerales bacterium
AGCCAATGCCAACCTTCACGACCCCACCCTGCCCTGCTGCTACTTCGATCAGTTCAGATTGATGTCTGTAACCGGCATCCAGCCCGAACTCAAAGTAAGCGGTAGTGGCAAAACCATTCGGACGCACTTCACCTCGCAGGCCAGCCTCTGTTGCACCTCCAACGATAACTGGCAGCGTCGTGGCAGCCGGGGCGGATGGACCGGTCGTGGTGAACGTCATGTCAGGCCCCCGAGTGCTACCCTCCCGGTTCAGTCCAATCATGCGAAAGTGGTAGGTTGTATTCGGAGCCAGATCGGCGACAGCAGCATTCATGGAAATGAAACTGTTGTTATTGCCGCCTCCAACCACCTGCATTCCGTCAACAGACATGGCGATGCTGTAGAACCCGCTGCCCAGGTCAAAACCTTGATGGGATGTCCACGTAAATCCTCCGTCCGAGGAAAGCAAAACCCCATCGCCTCCGGCAGCTGTCGTCTCGTCGAAGGATGCGGCAAGTTTCGAGCCATCAAAAGAGACAGCCACGCCTTGCCAGTTTTTGATGACCTCATCGGCCGGATTAAACCAGTTCAACCCACCGTTCTTGGACACGTAAATCCGTCCACCGGGCTTCGCGACAATCAAAGTCCTTCCGTCACCGGAAAGCGCCATCGAGCCATCAATGGCAGCCCTATCTGTCCAGTTAAAGCCGCCATTACTGGAGATAAAGGTGTGCAGTGATGGCCCGGTCATCGCCAACGTCAATCCATCTGCCGAGGAGGCGATCTGTTTGTAGTTTCCGGAAGGGAACGGGTTGCTGCGCGACCAGGTTGAACCTCCGTCCGATGAGAGATACACACCCTCCTCAGGCATACTCTGGCTGGATCGGGCAATCGCGGCGATCCTCATACCATCAGCGGAGCAGGCCACGGATTGCCAGTTCCGTGCCGATCGCGCAGCCTCGGCATGAGGTGGCACAATCGGGGTCGACCACGTCCCGCCCCCATCAACGGAAACACGAATCCACCCGGGCAATTCCACCGCCACCAGCCTGAGGCCATCCGCTGAGCACGCGAGACCGGACCAGTAGCCATGGCCGTCACCTCTGGTCCACGTAAGCCCGGAATCCGAGGAAGTGTAAAGATATCCACCTCCGCCACCGTTGGCGCTCCCTGCCTCAGCCATCAGGATCCTTGTTCCATCTGCCGAACACACAGCCGGGGACATGAATTTGTCACCCTGCACAAGCTGGGTTCGACGGATGGTCCGTGAGGATCCCGCTGCCGATCCGATCCTGATCGAGATCTCCTTCTCGTCGGTGGAGGAGAGGGTGGTGAATCCGGCTATGTTGCCATAGGTGCTATCGAGACCATATTCGAAGTAGGCCACGGTATGGTTGGCGGCTGCCCCGGCAGTGCCACTTAGCAGCGCCTCGGTGGCTGTGATGGAAGTCGCCTGGCGGGGCGAGATGTATGGAGGCCCGCCTACCAGGGCCGAGTTGATCGAAACAAGCAGAAGAAGGCAGAAAAGTCTGCGGCGGCCAACGCAAGAATAGAAACGCACCGGGTGACCGTGAACTCACATGAGTGCGCAAAGCAACTTCATTTGGGAGGATTTTGGCAAGGCGATCTCTAAGCAGCCAACCCTACACCTGGTTACGCCAACCTCTTGGACTGCAAAGCGAAGCGCAGTTCCGCGTGCCCCGCACGCCCCCTACCGTTTCTCCACCCGAATCACCCTGGACCCATTCATCACGCGACCATACATATCCTCAGACCGAACCCAGATACGGTGAGTGTCCACTGGCAGGCCTTGAGGCAGGATGCCCTTCCAGAGGTGATTGGAGTTCTTCACCCCCGGCAACGGCCGCCCCACCAGGCTCACTGTGTTGGTCTCCGCCGTCTTCAACCGCAGAAAATACGGGTCGGGCTCCAGCACCTTCTCCAGCTGCACCCACTCACCCTCATCCCCAATGCGCATCTCCACTTTGGATCGGTCGCTCCCTCCAAATACATTCACATGAACCGGTACAACCTCCTCGGATCCGAAGGCCAAGACTTCAGGAGCCTCCACATGCATCTGGTAATCAGCCGGGCGCCGCGCGGCCTTGAAGTCCACCACCGCGCTCTGCCCATCAAAGGTGATGATGGAATAACCGTTCGGGGCACCATCCGCCATCATGGTGTGCGGAATCCCGTACTCATCCGGCTCCCCACTCCACCAGCTTCCGCAGACGGTTACGTTCACGACGTGATGGTGCGGCTCAGCTCCACGCCAACCATCCTCCTCATCCAGGAAGAAATGCGCCTGCCAATGCGTATGCCCTGAAATGCTCATGGTATAGGGCCTATCCTCGATCAACCGGAACAACTCCTCCCGGTCGGCCACCCCCATCAGGGGGATGTGCATCATGAACACGAGCAGACGGCTCGGATCAACATGCGGCAGGTAGTTCCGGAGAAACTCGAGCTGCTCCGCCCCCAACCCGCCCGTGTAGGTGCCCGTGCCGGCCGGCTTGGCACCACCCCACATCACGTCGTCCAATACCACAAAGGTCACCGGCCCGTGATCGAATGCATAATAGTTCGGACCGTAGAAACGCTCGAAAGTCTCGTCTGAATGCCGGTCATCCACGGCATCATAGTTCTGATCGTGATTCCCGATCACGTTGTACCAGGGGATACCGATCATCGCCACGGCAGCGTTGTGATTCTTAAACAGGGACAGGTCGTCGAACAGGATATCACCCAGAGTCACACCAAACTCAGCATCGGATCCCACAAGTTCCTCGATGACATCGTGCACCATGTAATCGAGTTCCTTCTGGTCCCGTGACTGCGTATCCCCGAAGAACAATGCCTGAAACGTCCCGGGTTCGGCGTGTCGATAGAGCGGAAAATCAATGGACTCCGGCAAGTCACCCGTCGGCTTCACCCCTCCATAGCGGACCTTCGGTGAACCCGCAGGCTTGTGGATATAATAGAAGCGAGGCAGTTGCTGGCCGTCCACCGGCGTCATCCATCCCGCGGGCTTGATCACAAAAAAGATGCAGTCATCGGTGACCGGCAACCGCCAGCGCCCGCCCGCATCCGTCCGCGTCACTTCCTTCTGGTTCGAGACCAGAATCCCAGCCAACCCGGGCTCATCCAACCCGCGCACCCCGTCCCCGTTCAAATCATGGAAAACAATCCCCTCGGCCTCCTGAACCCCACCACTGTCAGCACCCTGGGAAGTCAGAGTGCCCCCCAATACCGCCCCCGCCAAAAGGAAGGAATACACGCCCCTGAACCAAATCAATTTGCCGATCATGAGCGCGGAAAATGCCCGACCCCTACCCGCCTGTCAACCGCACCAGCCCCAAATTCACCCCCTCGAAACATATTAGGCACCTGACAAGGAAACTCGCCTGCGCCATGATCTGCAGCT
>JBMTVN010000447.1:0-3383 GCA_049451415.1 Limisphaerales bacterium
CCCCCACCCGCCGGCACCCCGACTCCCTCCGACGCCGGTCCCATCCGGATGAACGCAGGCGACCTCGAAAAGCTGTCGCAACCGAAGCCCGCCGCCCCCGCCGCACCTGTATCACCGGCGATCAAACCCGTCTCCCCCCCTCAGGCAGAATCCCCCCTACCCGGCACAAAACTCCCGGGTGCAACGGCACGCCCCACCATCCCAGCCCCAACATCCACCTTACCCACTGCAACCCAGGCAACCACCACCACCCCAAGCAGCCCAGGAACGGTGGCAGTTCCCGTCAACCAAGTCATCGACAGCCTGCCAGACGCCATCAAAGGCTCCCTCATTCAGGCCAAAGCCCAGAATGCCTCGTTCCACCTCCCCGCTGCAGACCTCGAAAAAAGCCTGAAAAGCGGCAAAGTGGTCTTCAGCTGGAAAACGCTCCGAACCTCCCTCCAGCCGGCTACCATGTCGTCCACCACTCCGGCAGCTGACCAAATCGAAGTCACTCTCCCCCTCCACATCGTCGCCCCCCTCTTCCTAGCCACCCATAAACCCGCCGCACCACAGAAGAAGGTCGCCATCGCTCAGGATATCCCGGACGTTTTCGCCAACCGTCAGGTGGCAACCGAAACACCGGCAGCACCGGAAACCCCGGCGCCACCTGCACCTGCACCTCAGGCCCCCATCCCGACCTCCACCCCGGCGCAGGCACCCCAGCACAGCATCCCCATCCCTGTCCCCGCAATACCCCCGCCCAATCCCGTCCAAGCCCCCGCCACACAGACTATCGGCGAAATCTTCGGCCAAACCGGCCGCACCAGCTGGACCCCGGCGGAGATCGCCCAGAACACCACCACCCTCCCCGGCGTCTCCGGTGCCATCGTCGCCCTGCCAGACGGCCTGCTCGTAGCTGCCAAACTCGCCCCCGGCCTCGACCCCGATACTATCGCAGCCTTCCTCCCGCAGATGTACGGCCGAACCAGCCAATACACCAAGGAACTGAGACTCGGCGATCCCAAGAAAATCACCTTCATCGTCGACGATATGCCGCTGCTCATCTACCGCGGCTCAGGCGTCTTCTTCGGGGTCTTCGGCCAAAATGGCGAAACCCTCCCCAACCCTCAACTGGATGTAATCGCCGCCCAACTGGGTGCATAGAGTAACGCTCGATTCGCTATGGCAATCATCAATCAGGCCACCAAGGAACTGCAGGTCAAAATCGTCTATTACGGTCCCGCCATGGGCGGAAAGACCACAAACCTCGTCAAGGTCCACGAGAATATCCAAACCGCGCAGGAAAAGGGCAAACTGGTCTCCCTCGCCACCAGCTCCGACCGCACGCTCTTCTTCGACTTCCTGCCCATCGAAGCCATGGCCATCAAGGGCTTCAAAACAAAATTCCAGCTCTATACCGTCCCCGGTCAGGTCATCTACAACACCACCCGCCAACTCGTCCTCCGCGGCGTCGATGGCATCGTCTTCGTCGCAGATTCCCAATACGAAAAGATGGCCGAAAACGTCGAGAGCTTCAGCAACATGGAGGAAAACCTCAAAACCCTCCGCATGAACCTCGCAGATATCCCCTACGTCCTCCAATACAACAAACGGGACCTCCCCAACGCCGCACCCATCGAATATATGGAATTCCTGCTCAATAACCGCGAAGTGCAGGTGCCCAGTTTCCCCGGCGTCGCCAACCAGTGCGAGGGCGTCTTCGAAGCCCTCAACATGATCACCCGGATGCTCCTCCACAAGTTCATCAACGAAAGCAACCGGCGCTCCAGCTAATACCACCAAGGCCATGTCCACCCTTCCCCAACTGATCGAGGAGGATATCCGGGTCATGGAGGCCGCCCTGGATAATTTCCTCACTAAAAGTGAATCCTCCGCCGCCCTCATTCTCGATAAAGGTGGCTTCATCATCTGCGAACGCGGAGACGTCGAGGGGTGCGACACCACCACCCTCGGCGCCCTCGCAGCCGCCGCGTACGCAGCCACCCAAGGCATAGCCGGCCTCGTGCAGGAAGCCACCTTCAGCAACGTCTACCAACAAGGCGAAACCAATAGCATCCTCGTCAGTAACGTCGATGAACACTGCCTCCTCGTAGCAATCTTCCGCGCACAAACCAGCGTCGGCGCAGTCAAATACTACGCCATCAACGCCATCTCCCAAATCGGCCAGCAAATGCACGTCGCCCATACCCGCGACCCCGATGCCAGGCTCGATCTCTCCGTCCTCAACCTCGCCGATGCCTCACAGCTGTTCCAGCAAAAGGCCGATGACACGGATGCCGAAGGCGAATCCGATCCCATCGTCAAACTCCAGAAAATGAAACAGTTGCTGGCAGATGGACTCATCACCCAGGAAGACTTCAACCAGATGAAGCGCCGAATCCTGGAACAGATGTAAGCCGCCGCTTCATTCCCCCAAGTCCGCTGCATCCCGCATCGCCTGCACCAGGGTCTCCACCTGCCAGGTGTTGCCCGTGACCATCAGGCTGACTTCACCCTGCGGATTCAAAACCACAGTGCGTATGTTGTGGCTGTAGAACTCGCCGTCACGCCCGAACTCGCAGCCAAATTGTTCGGTAATTTCATCCAAAACCGGCATGTCCGCCGTTGCGAAGGTCCATCGCACCGGATCATACCCGTGCTGCTCCGCATAGGCCTCCAACGCCTTCGGTGAATCGTAGTCAGGATCAAAGGAGATCTGCAGCAAATGCCAGTTGGTCATCCCGGTCGCATCCTGCGCTAAAGCCTCCGCCACTTCCCCAAACTGGGCAGTCGTCCGAGGGCAAAATGTCGGATACGGACACCGTGTGAAGAAAAAGGTCAACCCCACCACCTGCCCGCGTAGAGAGTGCAACTGGAAAGGCTCGCCAAACTGATTGGTCAATGTGCAGTCCGGAACCACGTCCCCCACATACAACGGATCAACCAACGGCACCACTCTCGGTCCTTTCCTCAACTCCGGCGCTACCGTCGGATCATGCCCCACCTTCTCTAATCCCTCAATCCACCCGTCCGTCTGCGTCACCTTCATCCGGAAAACCAACCGGTCCCCCACCTCAACCCCAACCATCTCGTTCGTGTCCCGAACCTCAAACGGCATCGTCATCGCCATCATATAACCAGGTATCGCCTCATGGGCGATGACCAGCGACCGCTGATCCAAATCCACCCGATGCACAGTACCCGTCACCCTGTACGCCGTCCCCATTTCCTCTTCCCCCACTTCCTTGCCCCCCTCAACACCCCCACCCCCCGACGGCCGACACGAAACCCCCACCGCAACCAGCAAACTCAACACAATCCCACAGACCAAGGTTCTCATAAGTTGGAGCCAATCTGTTACCGCCTCCCCCCAACTTCAAGCTACTCCCTCCAGTTTTTGC
>JBMTVN010000448.1:0-3355 GCA_049451415.1 Limisphaerales bacterium
GGATGTTGGTGCATGGTTTGGCAGGCACACGGGAGTGTGCCTCTACCTGAGCGAGGCTGGTGCAAGAATTGGGTGAGGTAGGGTCATTGCGATCCGCGTGGCGGACCGCAGGGAGAGAGGAGAGTGGAGGGAGTGGTAGTGGCAATGGTTTGGCGGCGCCAGACGCCGCTGACTGTTGCTCGCCCGCATTTGCGGCCTCGCGACTACGGACTGTGGCTCTCTGGCGTTCGCTGACTGTGGGGCTCGGCGGGCTCGCCCTGACTGTGGCCCCGCCCACGGGCGGGATCTCGACGGTCGCGGGGCGGCGTAGAAAGCCGTAAACAGCGCGACCTACCTGTGCGAGATTGGTGCAAGGATTCAATACGGTAGGGTCACGCTCCTGCGTGACCGCATGGATGTGGTGCATGGTTTGGCAGGCACACGGGAGTGTGCCTCTACCTGTGCGAGATTGGTGCAATGACTTGGCGGACCCGACGCCCTCCTTCGCTCTGCGAGCTACGGCGGACAGGCAGCGGGTCCCTACCTGTGAGATGGATTTCGCTGCGCGAAATCCAGTGGCGGCACTTTGTGCCGCTGACTATTCCGAAACTCTGAAACACAGAAACTCCGAAACACTGGCTTCTGGTCTAAAGCGTCGAGGGGTTGGGGGATCCGGGGAGGAGTCGGGCAGTGGTGTGGAAGTAACGTTTCCAGGCGGACCAGGCGGGTTCGAATTGTTCGAGTTGGGTGAGGTGAGTGGCGTGGAGGTGGAAGAAGTAACCGGGGCAGGAGGGGAGTTGGGTGGTGGTCTGGAGAAGCTGGAGGATATCGGGATCGGCGGGGTCGGCATTGAGGATTTGGAACAGGGCATAGCGCGCGGCGAAATCGTGGGTGGCGATCTTGATCCGGCGTTCGAGTTGTTTGCGGGTATCGTTGATTTGGAGTGTGGGCAGGGTGGGTTGGGGTGCGTTGGAGGAGGTGATCTGACAGGCAGTGTCGAATTGGCCGAGGCGGGCGGCGATGTAGGCCCGGGTCAGCCAGTCGTTCGTGGCGGCGTCAGGATGGTTATCCAGCCATGCGGCGATGGTTTCCGGATTACCGAGCACGGCCCAGAGGAGGAGGAAACGGGAACGTTGTGGAGCCGAGAAGCGGCGCAGCTCGGGGTCGTCGAGGAGCCATTTGTCGATTTCGTCAGCGCGTTCTTCATCGGGACCGTGCTCGAGGAATTCGAGGATGAGGTCGGGATCGCCGAAGGCGAGCGAGAAGAGTTCATGTCGGACGGAGGGGATGGGGCTGCCGATGGCGAGGATTTCGGTGTAATAGGCGGCGCGGTTGGTGCCGGCGCGGCGGAGGGTTTCGTTCCAGGCACTGAACGCGAGGGAGGGTGCCCGGGTGAGCCAGGCGGTGGCTTCGGATTGGGGGTTGGGGGGGTCGCGTCGGTCGAGTTTCCGGGTGCGGGTGAAGTCGAGCATGGCTTCTTCCATGGGGGCGTTCCCATAGACACCGGCGAGGCCGCGGGCGAAATGGAGCTGGGGATTGAGCGGGGTGATTTCGAGGAGTTGATCGACGATGGTGCGGGTTTGGTCGTGGGCTTGGGCGGTGATGCTGGGCTCGAGTTGTCGGTTCAATTCCGTTTCGAGGGCGGAGGTGGGGAAGGGTTGGAGTTTGGGGGGCAGGATCCAGATCACGGCCAGGGCAGCGGCCAGGAGGCCGGTGATACGGGAAGGGAGGGGAGAGAGGCGTTGGGGGGTGAGGGCGGAGGGCTGAGCGCTGAGCGCTGAGCGCTGGGAGGTGGGGGTGGAGGGCTGAGCGCTGAGCGCTGGGGGCGGGGAGGTGGCGTCGTCGATGGGGGGCATCAGGAGGGATTTGAGGGAGGAGCTTGGTGCGCGGAGACCGGCGGCGTCAGGTAATGGGTAGAGAGGGTAGGATTGTTGGGAGCCGGGGTTAGGAGCTGGAAGCTGGGAGCCAGGAGCTGGGGAGTCCGAGTTGGAGACGGGTTCACGGTGCCAGGGGTGGCGGAGCAGGGCGAGGAAGAGGAGGGCGGGCCAGAGGGATCCGGGGCGGTGGCCTGAGACGTCGGCAATACCGTGGAGCAGGAAGCAGCCGCTGGCGACGGCGAGGCCGGTGCGGATGAGGAAATCGGGTTGGGAGGTGCGGGGACGGTGTTGGATGAGCCAGACGAGGGCGCTCCCGAGGAGGAGGATGGGGGTGATCCAGCCGAGTTCGATGAGGGCCCAGATCCAGTCACTTTCCGGGTGGATGGCGCGTTTGTAGGGGACGACTTGTTCTTCGTATTGGTTGAAGACGGCCTCGAAGTTACCGAGGCCGATACCGTGCCAGGAGGCGTCCTGGGCGAGGTGGTAGGCACCGGGGTCGGTACGGAGCGAGAGTTCCTTCAGGAGGGAGGGGGGTTCTTCACCGGGGTGGATAAAGCGGTCGAGAGTGGGGCCGCCGAAGGTGAGGAAGAGCGTTAGCAGGCCGAGCAGGGAAGCGAGGCCCCAGCCGAGCCGGCGTGCGCTGCGGCGCGAGGCTGCGGTCCAGACTGTCCAGATGAAACAGCCGCCGAGGTAGAGCAACACGCCCGCTCGGGAGCCATTGATGACCACCGAGAAGGCGAGCATGAGTGAGATCCCGAACATGCCCCATCCCCAGAGTCGGCCCCGGAGCAGGTCACGTCCGCCCAGGGCGAGGGCGAGGATACCGGCGAGGGCGAGCACGTTGCCGGTTTGGTTCCGGTTCTCGAAGAAGCCGAAGCGGCCGTGGTTCACCCAGATTTCGGGGGCGGAATTGGAGGTGTAGAATGTGAGGGCACAAAGGGCGAGGCCGACCATGCCGAGCAGGTAGAGTCGGATCAGCGTGACGCGATGCAGGGACCAGGAACGGGTGACCAGCACGAGGGACCACAGGATACCAAGGGTCCAGAGCAGGATGCCTTCAAGCGTGAGCCATGGTTGTATGGTGATGAAGGGGCCAAGCTCGAGGTTTGCCTCCTCGCGGAGCAGCACGCGATAGGGCATTTCGCCGGTCCACGATACAGGAAGAAAGGCGGTCCAGGGCAGCAGGAGCAGGGCTCCTGCCGTCCACAGCATCCAGCGCGGGGGAAGTCGGCGCGGAGGATCGATCAGGAGCACAAGGCCGAGGCCCAGGGCGAGGATGCCCTGAGCCCAGAGTTCGGTGCTGCCGCCGAGGCTCGGGGCGAGGATGGTGATCAGAACGATGAGGATGTCAGTGATACGGCGATGCATTCAGGAGTGTCGGTGTTGCTGAAAGTTGGACTTGAGGGTTTCGGTAACTGCCTCCCGGCGGGTTGGTCCTTCGACAGGTTGGCGGCGCCATGCGCCGCTGACTGTTGCTCGTCCGCGTTGCGGCCTCGTGA
>JBMTVN010000449.1:0-3344 GCA_049451415.1 Limisphaerales bacterium
AGCTTATAGGCAACCCCCCTTCGTCTGGCCAATCCAAATTCCCAAACAACCCCGCACCCGAAACCACCCACCAACACCAAAACCCGCCACCCAACCCAATAGTCAGCTCGATTGCCGCCGATACAAACCCGCCACAAAATCACCCTCCGCATAAAGCTGGTTCGCCATCTCATTGCCCGCCAGCTTCTGCCAATAAATCCACTTCGCTGGATCCTTCCTCGACCGCCCGGACTCAACCTGCAATAAACTCAGAATCCCCCGCTTCGCATCCACCGCCCTGCCCAATAACTTAAACTCCTTCGCCAAAATATACCGCACCTCAGGCTCCATCTCCGCCCCCCCCAAACTCCACCAGGAACCGCTGCCACTGCTCCACCGCCCCCGGAGTGTTCTAGGCCCGAATGCAGGCTCTGGATCAACTTGTAGCTCAATGCTTCGTGATTCAATAAAGGCGAATCCTGCTTCAATAACCGACCGAAACTAGCCGCAGCTTCCGTATGGTTCCCCTGCAAATACTACGTCTCCCCCACCTCTGCCTTCGCACGCAATACCAACCGCTCCATCCGCTCCAAATCCCCCCACAGACTCTCAAACATCCCCTTCGAATAATCGCAGTTACCCACACGCCGCTGGTTCCGCGCAGCCTCCAGCCTCGCCATGAAGCAAATCCGTCCTCGGTAACTCCAGCCCATGAACAACCTCCACAGCTCCGGAACTGAAGCCTCCCCCACCCGACTGCCAGCTCCTCACCACTGTCGCAGACCCCTCCGCCTCCACCGCGCTTCAGCACAGCTCAAAGGCCCACCGCCGCGCCGGTTTCCCCTGCGCCAAAAACTCCTCCTCAAAATCCGTCGTCACCCCCGCCAGTTCCTCCGGCGTCTCCACCTGCCGCAACCGCTTCTCCACCGCAAAAGCCTCCCCCATCTGCTCCCAATACGCCTCGTCGTCCGTCCGTAAATAAACCCTCCCCCCCAAACTCAATACCCGGACCACTGAAGCCGGAAAGGTCGCATCCACCAACCGCCGCCGCGCATGCTTCGCCTTCGGCCAGGGATCCGGAAAATACACATGCAGCGCCGATACCCCACCCCGAGGTAACAGGTAATCCAGACAATACCTCGCCTCAACTCTCAACCCCCGCAAATTGACCAAACCCAACCGCCTCCCCTTCCGGTCAATCTTTGAAATTCTCCCCAGCAATCGCTCAATCCCCAAATAATTCCGCCCGGGATTCAACGCCGCATACCGTAGCAGAAAACTCCCGTCACCACACCCCAACTCCACTTCCACCTCGCCACAACGACCAAAAACTTCCCCGAAATCCAAGGGCCGCAGCAGACTCTTCAACGGATACAACAAACAACCTGAATCACTCACCCCGCACCTCCCCCTCCGCATCCCCCACAAACAACGCCAAAGACGCCGTAAATCCGTGCAGGAAATTCTTCCCCCCCACAGGCCCCAGCTCTCCACTACAAAAAAAGCCCGCCAAACCCGGCACCCCAAGCTCCTCCTGCACCATCCCCGCATCATGCCCGGCCTTCCCAAACATACGCTGACCCCGCCCATTACAACTGCATAAACACCCCCCATACACTGTCCCGGACCCCAACCTCGCCACCGCTACCTCCAAAGCCGCCCGCAAATCCTCCGACGCACTCTCAGGATCCCGACGCTGAAACTGCACCGTCTGCCCTGTCCGCGGTAAAGCCCCCACCGCAATACTCCCAACCCGCGGATCCGCACCCAGTAAATTCCGGATTAGAAAATCCCCCCGGCCAAACTCCTCCAGATACTCGTTCATCACTAAACCCAAAAACAAATTGCCCTGCGCACGCTCCTGCTCCTCCGCCGTCAACCCGCCATACGTCTCCATCAGCACCTCATAAGCCGGACGATTCCCAATCTGATGAATCCAGTTCCGCTCAGCCCGCGTCACCGTCCACGTCTCCCCAATCGGACTGCAACCCTGCGAAATCACCGACTCCAACCGCACCCCACCACCAACACTCAAAGCAACACCACCCTCCTCAAAAACCTCCCCATCCAGAAACACTTGCGTCCTCCTCGCAGCAAAATCCCCACCAGCCAGCCCCCCAAGGACCGGCACCCCCGCATAGGCCTCACTCCAGACCCCCAGCCACCTCTCAGCATCCAAATGAAAAGGATCCGCAAAAACCAGCCACCCCCGACTCTCCCCCTCACCCACCCCTGAATGCGTGTACCAATAGCCCGGTCCATCCGCCAGCTCCACCTGCTCCTGCGTAAACCGGCATACCCTCAAGTCCGCCCCCGGTAACCAATACAAACCCAATGCAATGCCCCCCACATCCTCCAACTCCTCACCCCCAACAATCAATCCCGTGCTCGTGCACCCCACCAATAACGTCACCCGCGCATGCAGTCGCACCAGCTCCAAGACCTGCTCAGCCTGCTCCATCAAGGATGGCGATATAAAAACCAGCCCCAACGAAACCTCCGGCGCCCCCAAACCCTGCCGTAAACTCTCCGCCCACTCGCGAATGCGCCCCTCATCATATGCCCCGCGATAAAACCCGCTGTAACCATGTGCCTTAACCATGCCCCGAACCTAACCCCAGCCCGCCGCTTGGCAAGACGGGACCTCCTCGCACCCGGAACACAAGGCACCGCTGCTCATCGAAACCAAGACCCCGCCCCCCCAGCCCTCACATCCCCTTCACCCGCGCAAAGACCGCGTCAGGATCAGGAAATTGGCCGGTCGCCTTCTTCGAATACACCTTCTCCCCATTTACCGTGACCTCAAATACACCCCCGCTCGAAGGTAGCAAGCGAAGCGAACCCACCCGCTGTTTCAATGTTAGAAGTTTGTCCGCCAGACCGACGGCATGCGGCTCGTAGTTTCAAGCCGCGCAATATTCGATCGTAATCTCAAGCGCCATACAGGTTCTCCTAAAACGCCCCATACCCTACCCCCCCAGCACCCCAAAAGCAATCCGTCAACGATCCATGCCCGGACGCGGAACCGGTGCCCTCAGCTTCCCATATACCCAACGCTCCACCGGACGCAAAGGCCCCAGCCAACGGTAAAATGGGGAATACACCAGCCGTAACCGAACCACCGACAAAAACATCACCATCGACGACCGCAGTAAACTCCGCGTCACGGTCGATCCCATCTTGTCCGTCCACTCAATCGGCACCTCCAAAACCCCCAAACCCCGCCGCCTCAGCGCATACAGCAAATTCACGTCAAAAGCCAAATCCGCAATCCTCAGGGCATCATGCACCGCCTCCACCGCCGACCGCCGCATCACCTTTGCCGGACATTGCGTGTCCAATATCCCCATCCAAAACAAACCCTG
>JBMTVN010000450.1:0-3324 GCA_049451415.1 Limisphaerales bacterium
AAGCTTCTGATTATGGGCAGTGAGGTGGTGGAGGGGAAGGAGATGGAGGTGATGCTGGCTTTGGATGCCGGGAAGGGGAGCAAGCTGTGGAGTGCGCCGTTGACCCCGCTGTTTGACAATCGTTGGGGGCATGGTTCAAGGGGGACCCCGACCGTGGAGGGTGGTCTTGTGTATGGGATGACGGGGAACGGGACCCTGGTGTGTGTGCAGTTGGCGGATGGCAAGGAGGTCTGGCGGGTTTCGATGACTGAGGATTTAGGGGGGGAAGTGCCGGGGTGGGGATATACCGAATCGGTGTTGGTGGATCAGGGGCGGGTGATTTGTACCCCTGGTGGCAGCAAGGGCACGATGGCGGCGCTGGATGCCAAAACGGGGAAGGTGCTCTGGCGTTCGGGTGGTTTAACGGAGGGGGCTCAGTATGCTTCGCCGATTGTGGTAATCCATGGAGGAGTCCGCCAGTATGTGCAGTTGACGATGAAGGTGTTGGCCGGGGTGGATGCGAAGGATGGCAAGCTGCTTTGGCAGAGTGACTGGCCGGGGCGCACGGCGGTGATTCCCACGCCGATTGAGCGGGATGGATATGTTTACATCACCTCTGGATATGGGGTGGGCTGCAAGCTGGTGAAGTTAGGCGGGACTACGCCGGAGGATGTGTATCAGAACCGGGAGATGAAGAACCATCATGGTGGTGTGATCTTGCTGGGGGATTATGTTTACGGTCATTCGGACGGGGTCGACTGGGTTTGCCAAAACTTCAGGAGCGGGGAGGTCAAGTGGACTTCTGACAAGTTGGGCAAGGGGGCGATTGGGTATGCGGATGGTCATTTCTACTGTGTGGACGAGGGCTCGGGCACGGTGGTTTTGATTGAGGCTTCCCCTGAGGGGTGGAATGAGAAGGGGCGGTTTGTGCTGGATCCGCAGAGCAGCATCCGCGAGCGAAGTGGCAGGATTTGGACGCATCCGGTGATTTCGAATGGTCGGCTGTACCTGCGTGACCAGGAGTATATTTACTGTTTTGACGTGCGGGGTTGATTGCTGAGCGAGATTGCGTGGTCATGCGGGGCGGTTATGATCCCCGCATGACCACATTTTTTTTGGGCCGTTTACTGGCAGTATCCATGTTGTGCTCGGCGTGCGTGGGGATGGAGGGGGCGGAGCCGGTGAGGCTTTGGGAGGGTCAGGTTCCGGGTGCGCTGGGGGAGAAGCCGGAGGATATTCCGACGCTGACGCCGTATCTGCTTCCCGGGGTGAGCGGGGGCTCTGCGGCGATCGTCATTTGTCCCGGGGGTGGGTATGGGGGCTTAGCGGGGCATGAGGGGGAGGATTACGCGCTTTATCTCAACAAGATTGGAGTGTCTGCATTTGTCCTCAAATATCGATTGGGGTCGCAGGGATATCGGCATCCGGTGATGCTGGGTGATGCGGCTAGGGCGGTTCGGTTGGTGCGGGCACGTGCGGGTGAGTGGGGGATAGACCCGCAGCGTGTTGGGATTATGGGGTCTTCGGCGGGGGGGCATTTGGCTTCGACTTTGGTGACCCACTTTGATGCGGGAGATTCGGGTGCGGAGGATGAGGTTGATCGGCAGAGTTCCCGGCCTGATCTTGGGATATTGTGTTATGCGGTGATCAGCATGGGTGAGTTTACGCATCAGGGGTCGAAGAGGAATTTGTTGGGGGAGAATCCTGATGAGGCATTGGTGCGGGAGGTCTCCAATGAGTTGCAGGTGACGGACAGGACGCCTCCGTGTTTCATTTGGCATACGTGGGAGGACCAGGCGGTGCCGGTGGAAAACAGTCTGCTGTTTGCTGCGGCACTTCGTCGGGCTGGTGTGCCGTTTGATTTGCACGTGTATGAGCGGGGGCGGCACGGAATAGGTTTACAGGGCAAGGCGCCGTTTGAGCGGGTTCATCCGTGGGCAGAGGACTTGGCTTTTTGGCTGGGCGAACGGGGTTTTCTGAAGGTGGATTGAGCTTTGGAGGTTGGTATGCCCGCAGCGGTCTGGTCTCTTGTCCGGGGTTGCCGGGGCTTGGGCTGGCGAGAAATATGAGGCAAGCCACTCCTTGACACCCCTTTCTTCACTGATAATCTCCCCTGCTCCGTTGCCCGCGGCGGGGAGCTGTGTTTTGTACAGCGACCAAGTGAACGCACTGGCGGGATTACCGGCGGGGTCATTCGCATGAAAAGAACATTTCAACCTTCGCAGACGAAGCGGAAGCGCCAGTATGGGTTCCGCAAGAGAAACTCGACCAAGAGTGGCCGCAAAGTATTACAGAACAGGCGGCGCAAGGGTCGCCAGCGTCTGACTCCGGTCTAATTCCGGCTTCCGGGCATGGCGCCAGCTCGGTCCAATCTCGGGCTCTCCCGTTCTCGGCGGATTCGTGAATCCGGCGAGTTCAGGGGATTGCGAGAGCGCGGGCTGCGCCGGGCGTATGGGTGTGTCCTGGCGAACTGGGAGTGCCCTGACGGGGCTTCGGTTTCCAGAGTCGGGGTGATTGCCAGCAAGAAAGTTGGGCCGGCAGTTGTGCGGAACCGGGCCAAGCGCTTGTTGAGGGAGGCTTTTCGGCTTCACCAGCATGAATTCGCCCAGCCCGTAAACGTGGTGCTGGTTGCACGCCATTCGATTGTGGGTGCTGGTCTCAAGCAGGTTGAGCAGGACATGCTTGGGGCATTGCGCAGGCTGGGGGTGCGGAAGGGATGAATCCTTTCCGCTGGTTATGCCTTGGGGGTATTCGGGTTTACCAGTGGGTGCTGTCGCCCTTGAAGCTGGCCTTGCTGGGACCCTCTGCAAAGTGTCGTTTCACGCCGAGCTGTTCTAATTATGCGATGGAGGCGATTCGGCGGCATGGAGTCTGGCGGGGTGGTTGTATGTCTTTTCGGCGTTTGTTGCGGTGTCATCCATGGGGGGAATCGGGTTGGGATCCTGTGCCGGAACAGGCCGATTGGTGTGTAGGTAAAGGTTCGGGT
This sequence comes from Limisphaerales bacterium, assembly GCA_049451415.1. Lineage (GTDB taxonomy): Bacteria > Verrucomicrobiota > Verrucomicrobiia > Limisphaerales > JAHDYP01 > JBMTVN01. Next base: position 2,966 of record JBMTVN010000450.1, read on the forward strand.
AACCGGGGTGTTGGAGCAGGGGTTCGTCGTTGAAGGTGTTTTCAATGGATCGCAAAGCCATATTAGTTCTTGGGATATGTTTCGGGTTGTTGATGCTGTGGTCCCCGATGGTGGACCGTTGGTTTCCGCCGCAGCCCATTCCTGAATCGGCCTTGTCGGAGGCGGAGCCTGCGGGCGGAACGGGTTCCGTGGACATTGCCACGGCACCTTCATGGACCGCGGGTGGCGCCACCAACGGTAATGTGGGGGATGTGGCTACGGCGCTGGCTGTGGTGGAGCCTGCTATTCGACCTGAGCGGACGGAAGTCATTGAGACCCAGCTGGCGCGGTATGTCTTCACTTCTCGTGGGGGGGGGATC
>JBMTVN010000451.1:0-3323 GCA_049451415.1 Limisphaerales bacterium
GCCGGCGTCGGCAGCCTCGAGGATCGCGTCAGCGGCGAAGGGCGCCGGGACGAAGATCAGCGAAACGTTTGCGTCGTACTTCTCCACCGCCTCGCGGACGGTGTTGAGGACCTCGAAGCCCTCGATCGTTTGCCCGCCGCGGCCCGGGGTGACGCCGGCTACGACTTGGGAACCGTATTGGATACTGAGGCGGGCATGACGCGCGCCGAAGCTTCCGGTGATTCCCTGGATCAGAACTTTGGTTTGGGGGGTTACGAGAATAGACATGGTGGGCGGTAGAGTTAGGCGGTTGCACCGGCGGCTTCGACGGCACGACGGGCAGCGTCGGCCATGGAATCGCCCATTAGGATAGTGAGGCCGGAGTCGGCGAGGGTTTTACGGCCGGCATTGACGTTATTGCCTTCGAGCCGGACGACGAGGGGCAATTGGATATCGGTTTCGCGGGCGGCGGCGACGATACCGCGGGCGATGACGTCGCAATCCATGATACCGCCGAAGATATTGACGAGGATGGCCCTGACGTTGGGGTCCTTGAGGATGATGCGGAAGGCTGCGGTGACTTGCTCGGCGGAGGCGCCGCCGCCGACGTCGAGGAAGTTGGCGGGCTGGCCGCCGTAGTGACTGATGATATCCATGGTGCCCATGGCGAGTCCGGCGCCATTGACGAGGCAGGCAATATTGCCGTCGAGCTTGATATAATTCAGTTCATGCTCGCTGGCTTCGGTTTCGAGGGGGGATTCCTCGCCGATATCGCGGAGGGCCAGGAGGTCTTTGTGGCGGTAGAGGGCGTTGTCGTCGAGGCTGACCTTGGCATCGACAGGAAGGACATCCAGCGTGTCATCGTCCTTGCGGATGAGGGCGAGCGGGTTGATTTCCACGAGCGAGGCGTCGCATTCCCACCAGGTGCGGTAGGCGCCGAGGAAGAGTTTGGCGGCGGCGTTGATGAGGTTGCCTGTGAGGCCGAGGGCAGCGGCTTGGCGTCGGGCTTGGTAGGCTTGGTAGCCGAGACTGGGGTCGACGTTTTCGCGGATGATCTTTTCGGGTGAGGTTTCGGCTACTTCCTCGATATTCATCCCGCCGGCTTCGCTGGCGATGACCATCGGGCGGGAGGTTTCCCGGTCGAGAAGGATGGCGAAGTAGAATTCTTTCTCGATTTTTGGTGCTGCGGCGACGATGAGGCGCCGGACGAGGCGGCCTTCAGGGCCCGTTTGTTTGGTGACGAGCGTCTGGCCGAGCATGGCTTCGGCCATTTTGCGGATTTCATCGGCAGTATCGCAGAGTTTCACTCCGCCTTGGAAACCATTGGTAAACGTGCCTTTACCGCGGCCACCGGCATGGATCTGGGCTTTGATGACGAGCTTTTTGTGGCCATCTGCCAGTAGTTGGGCAGCGACGCGTTGGGCATCGTCGGGAGTGGAGACGGCTTCGCCTGGTGGGACGCTGACGCCGTGTTGGCTGAGGAGTTGGCGTGCTTGGTATTCGTGAATGTTCATGAAAAAGCGGATGTGTTTGTGCCAGACGTTGATCCAGAGCGTCACGACAAAAGTGGATTCTGTCCTAGTGCGGACTGGTCGGTGGGGCAGAAAGATGGGTGGGGGCGGTTGGGTAGGTGGGGTTTAGGGAGGCAGAAAGATGGGTGGAGGGATTTGAGAGAGGCGGTTAGATTTCCGGGCATGAATTTGAGGCCTGTGGTGGGAGTATTGGTGGGTTTGGTGATTTTATCGTGTGGGGGGCGTGTTGGTGGCGTTGAGGTCTCCGGGGAAGGAGGGGTGGTTTTTCGGGGGGAATTTCGCATGCAGGTTCTTGAGGGTTGGGAGGTTCGTGGGGATGGATGGGGGCGGAGGTGGAGGGGTGGGGCGAGAGAGGATCGGGTCAGGTTATTTGGTGTGGACGAGGGGTGGGTGGGACGGTTTGGCCGGAAGGTAGTGGTGGGCTTGAGGGAGGGTGGGAAGCCGGGAGTGGGGTTGGAGTATGGATTAGGGGTGGAGCGGGAACTGGGTGGTGGGTTGTGGTTGATGGAGGCTGCTAATTTAGCTGGTGCATTGGAGGCGGCTGCTGCGTTGGCGAGGCAGGAGGGGGTGGAGGTTTCATATCCGGCGGTGCGGTGGGCGGGGGATGTGTCATGGGATTATGCGGCGAGGCCGGAGGACGGTTTGTATTATGCGCAGTGGTATCTGGAGGGGAGGGACGACTTTGGTATCCCGGTGAAGCCTAATCTGAATGTGCGAGGGGCTTGGCCTTGGGGAGATGGGAGCGGGGTGGTGGTAGCGGTGGTGGATTTGGGGATGGAGTTGGGGCATCTGGAGTTGGCAGGGGCGGTTGCGGGCAGGCCGCATTATGATTTTGGGAGGGGTGTAGTATCGGGTGGTTTACCGGAGGGATTATCCGACGGATTGAGCTTTTATTGGGCGCATGGGACGGAAGTGGCGGGCTTGGTGGGGGCGGAGTTGGGTCGGGGGAGGATGGTGGGGGTGGCGCCTGGGGTGGGTTTGGCGAGCTGGGTGATCTTTGAGCCGGATGCGGCGTGGTTACCGGGCTTGGTGGATGATGTGGCATTGGGGCAGATGTTTGCATACGCGGGCGGTGTGGTAGGGGTTCAGAACCACAGTTGGAACCGGAAGGGTTTAGGGTTGCACGGGATGAGTCCGGCCGAGTTGGACGGGGTGTATGAGGCGCTTGTGAATGGGCGTGGGGGTCGCGGGGTGGTGATGGTGCGTTCGGCAGGGAACGAGCGTTTGCAGGGGTGCAACGTGAATGACGACCAGTATGCGAACCTTCCGTTGATGGTGGCGGTGGCTGGTGTGTATGACGATGGTCGGGTCTTGGAGGAGAGTGAGCCTGGTGCGTGTATTTTGGTGGGTGCGCCTGCGGCGTTTCGGACGACGGGGAATCCGAGCGGGTTAGTGACGACGGATTTAACGGGGCTTCGGGGTGTCAACAGTGTGGGCTTTTTTCCGCCCGATGAGGATCTATCGGACTATGTGTTTAACAGTCTGGGTTTCAAGGGGACGAGTGCGGCGGCTCCCTTGGTGAGTGGGGTGGTGGCGTTGGTGTTGTCGGTGGCGCCGGAGTTGGCTGTGCGGGATGTGCTGCAGGTTTTGGCCTTATCGGCCAGGCATTTTGATTTATCGGATCCGGATTTAGTAACGAATGCGGCGGGTTTTCGGGTGAGTCACAATGTAGGTTTTGGGGTTCCGGATGCGGCGCATGCGGTGCGCTTGGCGAGCAGGTGGGTGAACCGGCATCTTGCGGCGGAGTTGAGGGTGACGGCGGCGGGGGTGGTGGCTGTGCCGGATGACGGGTTGAGGGTGGAGCTAAGAGGG
>JBMTVN010000452.1:0-3313 GCA_049451415.1 Limisphaerales bacterium
GCGGCGCCCTGTTCGAAGGTTCCCGCGGTTACCTGGTCTCGGACTTCACCTCGCGCGCCATTCTCCCCAACGGCAACCACCCCGACGTCACCTATTACCAACGCCGCACCGAGGACCAGCTCATCCCCAAAATGAACGGCTTCCAGCAGGAATGGATCAACGCCTGCAAAGGAAACCTCAAGACCTCCTGCGACTTCGAATACAGCGGCAACATGATCGAACAAATGCTCCTGGGCCTGGTCGCCTATCGCGTCGGGAAGAAGATCGCCTACGACCCCGCTGCAGGTCGCGTCACGGATAGCGCCGAAGCGAACAACCTGCTCAGCCGAACCTACCGCGACGGCTGGACGCTCAACGGCTAGCCAAAGTAACAACCGATCCGGCAACCCGTCTCCTCCCTCTTCCAAGGGGGGGGCGATCGGTTGCACTCGGCATGCCGACCCCCGACCCCCGACCTCTTCTGCCCGCCGGCCGACCCCCGATGCCTTTTGAAACAATCCCGCGCCCGGCGCCACATTTCTTCCGACAGCACATGCCCTGACCCATCCTCGATGTAGCTGCTGAACTGCCCCTCCGCGCCCGCATCTGCATACGCCTTGGCAATCGTTGCTATCCCTGCCCTCACCTCCTCAATCGGACTACCCTCATCCTCTGACCCGAAGTTCAGATGCAGGGCCCGTGGCGCGATCATTCCTGCGATATCCGGCGTGTCACCATGCCGGAACCAACCGGGAATAAAGTTCGGGAAACAGTGGAGGATGTGCGTCCGATGAATGGCGGCATAGGTTGGCAAACAGCAATTCCCCACCAGGCATTTCAAGCGCGGCTCCCACGGCCCGACCAGCCACGTATGGGTCGACCCCATCGAATGCCCGTAACACCCCATCCGTTCCGGCAACACTTCCGGCCTCATCGCCAAATAATCCACTGCCCGACGCATGTCCAAAATGTTCTTCCACGCCATGCATCGACCATCGACCACATAGCGCAGAAACTCGAACCGCTCAAAGTCGCCGCCCTTCAAATGCGGGCTCTGCCGTTCTTCAAAGCACAGTGCATCCGGGCAGAGCACCACATACCCTTCCTTTGCCAGCGCCACGCCGGTGTGATGCATCGGGTTGCCGGCGAGCCCCGCTGGCTCGCTCTTGCCCAAGTGCCACTCGCCATTGTGTTGATGCCACACTGCCACCGCCGGCGCACGATGCGCGGCACCGATCCCGTCTGGAATCAACACATAAGCCCGCACCCGGTCTCCCGGCTCCCCCTCGTAGGAAACCAGCTCCAGCCGATACCCCTCAGCCTGCTTCGTCTCATGCACTTCCGGACGCAAATCCCCTGCTTCCGGCCATGCACCCCCCAGACACTCCAGCAACTTCGCCTTCTTGTCGTCCTTGGACATGGCACCAACCGTAGCACCCTCAACCGCCAAGGGCACGACCAGACTCGAAGCCAATGACCCCTTCACAAACATCCGCCGTGATACTCCGCCACGGCCTTTTGCATCATTCGTCATAAAGCCATCCTTTCCTGTCCTCGCCAACACATCCACCAGCTCCTCACAGGTAGGGCGCAGCCCTCTGTGCCCCACCCCACAGCCCTCTCGCGATCTCACAAACTATCTCTACTTGGACCCGGAACCATGTCTAACCCGCTCGGCCAGCATCTCCACAACGACCCCACGAATCACCCGGCCGAGTCCCCAGCTTGAAAATGTCAGCAGCACGACGCCCCAGAGCATCACGGATCGATGCGGCAAAAGGGTACCCATCACAATCCGGCACCCAAGCACCACTACCACGATCTGCCCAGCCGCGAGCACCACATACAATCCTGAGTATCCAAGCGCGCTCAGCTTCACAACGCTCTCCACATCAGCAGCAGTTTACCTGTTCTGCGACGCCCGCTGCTGGTCAAACCAGCTGTAGAGATCCGCCGATTGATAGGCTGCCTGCCACGACGCATGGCCAACATGCTCCAGCGTCGTGAACCTGACCTTCGTCCCGCCCGCCGCCTTGATCCCCTCCACCATCTCGATCGAGGTTTGAACCGGCACAGTCTTGTCATCCACCCCATGCCACGCCCAAACCGGCAGCTTCACGAGGTTGGCTGCCTTGCCCGGGTCACCTCGTCCACAGACCGGAGCCGCCGCCGCAAACATCTCCGGATGATCGCAGGCCAGCCTCCAGGTGCCAAACCCGCCCATACTCAACCCGGTCAGGTAAATCCGGTCCTGGTCAATGTTGTAGGTCTTCTGCACACGCTCCAGCAGCTCCATCAAACGCTTCTGCTGGTCGTCTGCCGACCAGAAAGACGACCTCGGGCACTGCGGCGAAACCACGAGGTATTTCATCTGCTCACCCGCCGCCAACCGACGCGGCGACCCCCACTTGGCCACGACGCTCAACGGCCCGTCGCTCTCACCCCGTCCATGGAGAAATAACATCATCGGCACCGCTGCTCCGGTCGCCGAATAGTTCGGGGGCAAATAGAGCAAATACGGGATGGCGCTCCCATCCGAAGTCACCAGCGACTGCTCCACCTGCTTCCCGGGAGCAGGGTCAGCAGCGAACATTGAAAAGGTCAGGGACAGAACAAAGCCCAACACAAGCCGCAGGGTGGATCTCATCGCCCCACTCCATAGCAGGATTCCCCCGAAAGAAAAGCCGGAAGCCACCCGCCGCCCCGGCTCCTCCAGACACGCCTCCGCGCAGACTCACCCCGGCAAGTCCTTGCCGGTCGAAGTCACGGTCAATTTGCCGTGCTTCACCCCCTTCGCAGCAATCAACTCATCGGCGATCTGCCGCACCGCACTGGCCCGGCCCCGCACCGCCAAAACCTCCATGCAGTTGTCGTGATCCAGATGCACATGCAACGTCGCCACGATCAGGTTGTGATGATCATGCTGGATATCCGTCAGCGAAGCCTGCACATGCGGCTTGTGGTGGTCATAGACCAACGTGATGGTGCCGGCGATCTCCTGGTTATCCCTGCGCTGCCGATGCTCCACCAACTGCGCCCGCACCATGTCCGCCACCGCCAGGGACCGGTTGTCATACCCCTTCTCCCTTGTCATCCGATCCAGCTGGTCAGCCAGCTCCACCGGCAGGGAAATACTAAACCGCGTCACACCTTTCGCCGCTTTGGATTTCACAGGAGCGGACGCTACCAAGCTTGTGCCCCGTCTTCAACGCTCCTCCACATGCATCCACAACCCCGCGAATCCCTCCAGCTGATACTCCACCCCTCCATGCTCCTTTGGACCCAAGCCATCCGCGTAAGCCCCCACCACCCACCAACCGCCATCGTGAATCAG
>JBMTVN010000453.1:0-3279 GCA_049451415.1 Limisphaerales bacterium
GGGAGGAGCCTGAGACTTGCGTGTGGGTTTAGATGACCCCGTGGATGGGCTCGGCGCCTTCGACGCCGACCAGTTTTTGGTCGAGACCCCCGTAGAAGTAAGAGAGGCGGTCGGGGTCGAGACCGAGCTGGTTCAGGACGGTGGCGTGGAGGTTCTTGACGTGCTGGCGGTCGACGACGGCGGCGGAGCCGAGTTCATCGGTTTCTCCGACGGTGGTGCCGCCTTTGACGCCGCCTCCTGCCATCCACATGGTGAAGCCGTAGGAGTTGTGGTCGCGGCCGGTGCCCTCGGCATATTCGGCGGTGGGCTGGCGTCCGAACTCGCCGCCCCAGACGACGAGCGTTTCATCGAGAAGTCCGCGTTGTTTGAGATCCTTGAGGAGGCCGGCGATGGGTTTATCGGTACGGCCGGCGTGGTAGTTATGGTTTTTCTCGAGGTCGCCGTGGGCGTCCCAGTTATCGTCGTTGTGGGCGCCGCCGGCGTAGAGCTGGATGAAGCGAACGCCGCGTTCGACCATGCGCCGGGCGAGGAGGCAGCGTCGGCCGAACTCCCGGGTGCGGTCCTCGTTGATGCCGTAGAGTTCCTTGGTGGCCTCCGATTCGCCGTCGATGTCGACGACATCTGGAGCGTGTTGTTGCATGCGGAAGGCCATTTCGTAGCTATTGATACGGGCGGCGAGGTCGGAGTTATCGCTATGACGGCCGAGGTGATCCTTATTGTATTGGGCGAGGGTTTGGAGGAATTGCTCCTGGGTTTTCCGGCTCATGCCTTCCGGGCGTTGGAGGTTGAGGATGGGGTCGCCACTGGAGCGGAGGAGGGTTCCCTGGTAGGTGGCGGGCATATAGCCGCTGGACCAGTTTTTGGCGCCGCTGATGGGGCCTCCGGTGGGGTCGAGCATGACGACGAAGCCGGGCATGTTTTGGTTGACGCTCCCGAGGCCGTAATTGACCCAGGTGCCGAGGCAGGGGCTGCCGGAGAGGATTTTTCCGGTATTCATCTGGAGCATGGCCGATCCGTGGATGGGGGAATCGGCGATCATGGACTGGATGAAGGCGATATCATCGACGCAGGTGGCGAGGTTGGGGAAGAGGTCGCTGACCCATTTGCCGCACTGGCCGTATTGTTTGAACTTCCATTTGGGGCCGACGACGCGGCCTTCACTTTTGCGGCCGCCGCGGCCGAAGGTTTTGACCTGGATGGTTTTGCCGTCGAGGCGGAAGAGGTCGGGTTTATAGTCGAAAGTATCGATGTGGCTGGGGCCACCGTACATGAATAGGAAGATGACGCTTTTGGCTTTGGGTTTGAAGTGGGGTGTTTTGGGGGAGTAGGGGCTTTCGGGTGCGGGGGATTCGCTGGCGGCGAGTTTTTGGAAGAAGCCGTCCCAGGAGAGGAGGCCGGTGAGGGCGAGGCCGGTGAATCCGGCGCCGGTTTGCCAGAGGAATTCCCTGCGGGTGCGGTTACAGAAGTTCCGGTGGGGTTGTGAGTCGGGTTTATTCACGGCGGTTAGTCGAGGTAGACGGTTTCGTTGAGGTTGAGCACCATGAGGCAGAAGTAATGGAGGCTGGAGTTTTCGGAGGTGTTGGTGGCGGCTGCGAGTTCGTGGACGAGACTGAGGCCGCGGTTAATTTCGTGGGGTTCGGGATTGCGGGCGGTGGCGAGGTAGAGGGCGCGCTGGATTTGGCTTTGCAGGCTATCGGGGTATTCCGTTTGGATGCGGCGGGCGAGGTGGCCTGCTTGTTCCTGGAGCCAGTCGCTATTGAGCATATTGAGGGCCTGGGTGGGTTGGACGCTGGTGAAGCGGACCGGGGTGGTGCGGTCGGTTTCGGCGAGGTCGAAGCTTTCCAGGATGGGTGAGAGGAGGGAGCGTTTGACGTGGATGTAGATGCTGCGGCGGTTTTGTTCTGCGGCGGGGGATTCGCCCCAGCCTCTTCCGGGGACGGATTGTCCGGCGAGGATTTCGTCGGGAATTTTGACGTAGATACTGGGGCCGGCCATTTTGGGGTTGAGTTCGCCGGTGATAGCGAGGATGGAGTCGCGGATTTCCTCGGCGGTGAGGCGGCGGACATTAAAGCGCCAGAAGAGGTCGTTTTCGGGATCGGCGGCGAGGGCCTCGGCATTGGGGTTGGAGGCCATTTGGTAGGTTTGGGAGGTCATGATGAGGCGGTGGAGGTGTTTCAGGCTCCAGCCTTGGCGGACGAACTCGAGGCTGAGCCAGTCGAGCAGGCCTGGGTGGGTGGGTTTGGCTCCCTGGAGGCCGAAGTCGTTGGGGGTGCGCACGAGGCCGCGTCCGAAGTGGTGTTGCCAGACGCGGTTGACGAGAACGCGGGCAGTGAGGGGGTTTTGGGGGGAAGCGATCCAGTTGGCGAGGACGGAGCGGCGGCCGGTAGTTTTGGCGTGATTGCCGGAGTGGATTTGGGGGTCGGGGAATCCGAGGATGGAGGGGAAGCCGGGTTGGACTTCGTCTCCTTCCACGTGGGCATTCCCGCGGATACGGATATGGGTTGCAGGGGGAGTTGGGCCGGCCTCGGTGACGCAGAGGGCTTTATCGACGGGCACCTTTTCCTGTTCGACTTCCTTGAGGGCGGCTTTGCGGGCTTTATAGGTCGCGGTGGGGCCTGTGCCGAGGATGCGGTCTCCGTGTTCTTCAAGGAGTTGCGGGATTTGATGTTCCGATTCGAGATGGTTTCCGTCGGCTTCGTAGAGAGTGGCGAAGCGGTGTTCGAGCTCGGTGATTTCCTCCTGGAGTTCCTTCTTGCGTCGTTGTTGGGCGAGGAGCTGGTCTTCGTAGTGTTGTCGGGACTGGTTGTCATTGAAGATCACCGCTTCATCGGTGGGGCCGCCGTTCCGGTAGTGGTTGATATTATCGAAGAAGGCGAGGAGCCGGTAGTAATCGGACTGCGGGAAGGGATCGATTTTATGGTCGTGGCAGCGTGCGCAGTCGAGGGTGATGCCGAGGAAGGTTTGGGAGGTGGTGGTGATGATATCGTCGAGGCCGTCGAGGCGGGCTTGTTCGCGGTCGGTGGGTTCATCGTCCCAGATACCGAGGCGGTAGTAACCCGTGGCGGTGATGGCTTCCGGGTTATCACCGGGCAATTCATCGCCGGCGAGCTGTTCCGTGATGAACCGGTTGAAGGGTTTATCGGCGTTGAGGGATTGGACCACGTAGTCACGGTATCGCCAGGCATTGGGTTTGGGGTTATCGCGTTCGTAGCTGTTGGATTCAGCGTAGCGAACCAGGTCGAGCCAGTGTCGGCCCCATTTTTCGCCGTATTGGGGGGA
>JBMTVN010000454.1:0-3226 GCA_049451415.1 Limisphaerales bacterium
TGAACGACCTTGTCTCCAGGCAGGAGGACCTCCGTCACAGAGAAGCCGAACGCGACAATGCGTCCAAGGTTTTGGACAAGGCGGTCAAGACCCACACGGCCTGCCTGGAGAAAGTCCGCCTGCGAACGCAGGAACTCAAGGAGATGTCCGGGAGGCTGCAGCAATCCGGAGAGGCGTTGAGCCGGCTGTTGGGGGGACGGCTGTTACGGGAATGCCGTGCGGAGAAAGACCATCTGCTGAAGGAGCGGGCGTTCCTGTACCGGATAGCGGAGCTCGAGAGCCATCGGCACAAATTGGAGGACGGCAAGCCCTGCCCGCTCTGTGGCGCGACGGAGCATCCGTATGCAATAGGCAATGTGCCCGTGCCGGATGAAGTTGACCGCAAGATCGAAGACCTGAGCCAGCTGATCACCAAAGCGGAGGAACAGGAGTCCGCCATCAAGGTCCTTAAGGACGACGAGGAATCAGCCCGAAAAACCTTGGCCGAGGCGGAGAAGCTGGAGGTGGCGGCCGTTGGCGAGAAGGGGGCTGCGGAGAAAGCACTCGGCGAAGCGGAACAGAGACTGGCCAAGCTTCAGGCCGAGTTTGCCGAACGGAAGCAGGCTGCGGCGGCGACTCTGCTGCCGCTGGGTGTTACCAGCATTCCAGAAGCAGACATCACGGCGCTGCTCGAAGATCTTCAGGCGCGGATGGAGTCGTGGCAGAAGCAGTCGAAGGAGAAGTCCGGCATCGAGAAGCAGATCGTGGAATGGGACAACAAGGTGAAGGTGTTGGGTGTAGCTATCGAAAGCGAAACCAGGTCCCTGGCGGAGAAGTCGAAGCGGCTGGAGAAGCTGAAGAAGGACCACACCAGTAAAGCCGCCGAGCGCAGCGCACTCTACGGTGACAAGGTTCCCGACGACGAGGAGCATCGGATGAGTGAGGAGGTGGCTGAGGCCGAAGGGGCCGAAAAGCAGGCCCGCGAGCGGCACGACGAGCTCCAGCGAAAATGGACGAGCGCGAAAGACCGTGTCGCTTCCCTCAAGAAGAACATCGATAAACGGCAGCCAGAACAGGCGAGGCAGGAAGCGGAATTCTCCAGGGCGGTGGAAACTGCAGGGTTCGCCGATGAAGAGCAATTCCTGGCAGCAAGACTGACCTCCGATCAGAGGTCCGAACTGGAGGCCGCAGCCAGGCGATTGAACGAGCGCCAGACAGATCTGGCAGCCAGGCGGAAGGACCGGAGCGATCGCCTAACCAGGGAAGAAAAACGCAAGGTCACCGACAAAACGAGGGAGGAGCTCACACCCTTGCTCAAGGAGCAAGGGGAAGTCTTGAATAGGCTCCGGGACTCTATTGCCAACCTGAAGAGCAAGTTGCAGAACAATGTCACAGCCAAAGATCAGATCAAAGAGAAGCAGGCAGCGATCGAGGCCCAGAAGAAGGAGTGCGAGAGGTGGGACACCCTACATGCGTTGATCGGCGCCTCGGACGGCAAGAAATACCGCAACTTTGTCCAGGGCCTGACCTTCGAGATCATGATCGGTCACGCCAACCGCCAGCTCCGGAAGATGTCCGACCGTTATCTTCTCCGTGCCGACGAGAACTCCCCATTGGAATTGAACGTGATGGACAACTACCAGGCAGGGGAAGTCCGATCGACCAAGAACCTGTCCGGCGGCGAGAGCTTTATCGTGAGCCTCGCCCTCGCGTTGGGGCTGTCCCATATGAGCAGCAGGAAGGTGCGGGTGGATTCACTCTTCCTGGATGAAGGCTTTGGTACGCTCGATCCGGATGCCCTCGACACTGCCCTCGACACCCTTGCCGGCCTGCAGCAGGACGGCAAGATCATCGGTATCATCTCCCATGTGCAGGCCCTCAAGGATCGCATCACGACACAGATCCAGGTTGAACCCGGCCCGGGCGGTAAAAGCAGCCTCAGCGGTCCCGGTTGCGGTAAGTCCAATGCCTTGTCTGCGTGAACTGTTGGCGGGAAGCGGGAAGCGGCAAGCGGCAAGCGGCGAGCGCAGAGCGCTGAGGGCGCTGCGGGTCTTCGGTCGCTCGGGACGATATCCGATCTTCGGTATTCGGTTTCCGGGTTCCTCCAACTGCGAACTTCAGTCTTCGATCCCGATAGCGATCCCGATTTCGATTTGGATTAGGCGGTAGCGCTGTGCGCCGAGGCGCCCTGAAGTCGGTGTTCTGCAACACTGAAACTCCGGCAGGGTTCGGGGGATAACCGCATGAACGCAGCCCTGCATGAATGGTGGAGACAGATGCTGACCCGGGTTGGTATCGCATCCTGACTATGCCAGCGCTGACAGGTAACGGTTGAAGTCGGGATTCCAATCGTCGTAACGCGGCCAGGTGCGGCGCAGCCAGGCCTGGGCCTTCGGCAGGTCCCAGCCGTGACGGCGCATGGCCCAGGCCAGGAGGATGAGGCCGGTGCGGCTGCGTCCACCGTGGCAATGGACCAGCACTGTCCTGCCTTCCCCGAGCCAGGCATCGATGGTATCGACAGCGTCACGCACCACGAGGTCGAGACGCGGGTTGTGTCCCCGGTCTTTGTCGATGAGGAAGACCTCGCGTCGGATGGGCACGGAATCCAATGCGCCGAGGGTGCGGCACAGGGAGAGGACAGCGGTGTTAGGGGGATCGGCGTTGAGGTGATGGATGGCCCCGGGGAGCGAGGCAGCCAGAAGTCCGGGTGCGACTTCGGTGGGACCGGCCGCATCTTCCTCCGGGGGATGTGCCGGTGCGTTGAGTCCGAGCAGGCACCGGGTGAGATTCTGGAGGGCGGCGTTGTCATACCGACGCCGGTCTTGTCCGGTGGTGACGGTTCCGTGGAGGTAGGTGGTCCACCGGCAGGGGATGGCAGCAATACCTTCCCGTGCACCGGCAAGGGCACCGGCCACGCAGGCGACAGTATCCGTATCCTTGCCGAGGTCGATGGCGGATTGCAGGGCTCGTTCGAAGTTCTGGTGTTGGCGGACGGACCAGAGGGCCTGTGCGAGGCAGCCCCACACGCTGCCGTTGCCCGGGGCATCGGCGGGCGGGTTGTTCCAGTCGACTGCGAGCCAGCGTGTGAATGTTGTCTGCTGTTCTGGTGGCAGTAGAGCCATGGCGGCGTCGAGAGCGGGTTCCAGTTGTTCTCCGTGGATCAGCCGGCGGATCATCTCCACGGCGAGGACTGCACCCCATCCGGCTGCGGGATCGGCATGGGTGAGAGCGGCTTGGGCGCGGGCGA
>JBMTVN010000455.1:0-3239 GCA_049451415.1 Limisphaerales bacterium
AAACCGGCCGGCGTTATCTGGATTTGACGGCAGCCTTCGGGGTGGCTGCCTGCGGTCATGCTCCCAAGCAAGTCGTTGAGGCCGGGCAAAAGCAACTGGCCTGCCTGATGCATGCGATGGGGGATGTGCATCCGCATGCATTGAAGGCTGATTTGGTGAGGGTGTTGAGTGAGCGCACTTTTGAGTGTTGGACGGGTGGGGCGGTGAGTGGGCGCACCGTATTTGGGACGTCGGGTTTTGAGGCGGTAGAGATGGCGTTGAAGACGGCGATTTTGGCGACGGGGCGGCGTGGGGTGATTGGTTTTGACCGTGGGTATCACGGGTTGGGTTATGGTGCGTTGAACATGACGCGGCGGGGGTTGTTTCGGGGGCCGTTTTTATCGCAGCTGGGAGGGTTTGGCGAGTCCCTGCCATTTCCGGTGACGGACGAGGAGTTGGAGCGGGTGGGGCAGTTATTATCGGCGAGGCTGGGGCGTGGGGGGGTGGGTGCGGTCCTGGTGGAGCCGGTTCAGGGGCGTGGTGGTGTGCGGGTTCCGGCGAGGGGCTTTTTGAGGGTGTTGAGGTCGTTGTGCGACCAGCATGGGGTGTTGTTGGTTTTGGATGAGGTTTACACGGGTTTTGGGCGGACGGGTTTTTGGTTTGCCTGTGAGCAGGAGGCGGTGGTTCCGGATGTCCTTTGTTTAGGCAAGGCATTGACGGGAGGGTTTCCGCTGTCGGCGTGTGTGGGGAGGGCGGAAGTGATGGAGGCTGCATGGCCGCCTTCTGAGGGGGAGGCGATGCACACGAGCACGTATTTGGGGCACCCGGTGGGGTGTGCGATGGCGTTGGCGCAGATACGGGAGATTGAGCGGTTGAAGCTGGTGGAGAAGACCGTATTGCGGGGGAAGGAGTTGCAGGTGTTGCTGGGGAGCTTGGAGAGTGAGGGTGGGAAGTTGAGATTTGCGGTGCGCGGCAGGGGATTGATGGTGGGGGTGCAATTTATTCATCGGGATGGAGGCCCTACGGGCGGGACAGTGATGCAGGTAGTGAAGAGGATGTTGGAGCGGGGATATTTGTTGTTACCGGAGGGGGAGGCTGGGGAGGTGTTGTCGCTGACGCCGCCCTTGATTATCAGCCGGTCGCAGTTGGAGTCGGCGGTACAGGCGTTGAGTGAGGTGGTTGCTGAGTTGTGAAGACGACGGAGATGCGAGAAGTGTTGGGGCGGCTTGGCCTGCGTTTGACGCGGGGCCGGGGCCAGAATTTTCTGCATGACAATCGGCAACTGGAGCGGATTGCGGGTTTGGCGGAGTTGGGGGAGGAGGATCAAGTTTTGGAGATTGGTGCGGGGCTGGGGCCGTTGACGTCGGTTTTGGCGCGGGTGGTTCCACGTGGGCGGGTATTGGCGTTGGACATTGAGCCGAAGCTGGTGGAGTGGTTGCGGGAGCATTTCAAGTCACTGCCTCAGGTGGAGTTTATTTTGGCGGATGCACTGCGTTGGTTACGGGAGGAGCCGAGGTCTTGGTCTGGGTGGAAGGTGGTTTCGAATCTGCCGTATTCAGTGGCTTCGCCGGTGCTGGTGGAGTTGGCGCAATCGGCAGATCCGCCTGAGAGGATGGTGGTGACCTTGCAGAAGGAAGTCGTGGACCGTGTTGTGGCGAAGCCGGACTGTCGGGATTACGGAGTGCTGACCTTGCTGATGCAGCTGAGGTATGAGCCCAAGGGATCGTTCAGGATTGGCCCGGAATGCTTTTGGCCGCGTCCCGATGTGGATTCCGGGTGTGTCCGGTTGGATCGGCGGGTGACACCTTTGTTATCCGGGGAGCGTGAGGTGCAGGTTTTTGAGCGGTTAGTGAAGCGGGCATTTTCGCAGCGGCGAAAGATGATACCGAAGCTATTGCGGCAGGATTGGGCACCGGAGAAGCTTGAGGTGGCGATGTTGAAGGCGGGGGTGGATCCGAAGGCGCGGGCGGAGCATGTAAGTCTGGAGCAGTATCTGGCGATGACGCGGGAGTTGTGTGTTTGATGGAGGAGGGGAGATGAGCGAGGAGGTTTTTGATGTCGTGAACGAGCGGGATGAGGTGGTGGGGCAGGCGCCACGGTCTGAGGTGCACCGTGAGGGGTGGTTGCATCGGGCGGTGCATATCCTCGTTTTCAACTCGAAGGGGGAGGTGTTTTTGCAGCAGCGATCGATGCTGAAGGACTGTTTTCCCGGGGTTTGGGATTCCTCGGCGGCGGGGCATTTGGAGTCGGGTGAGGATTACGATCAATCCAGTGTGCGGGAATTGGAGGAGGAGTTGGGGTGGAAGGTGGATCGTGTGCCGGAGAAGCTATTCAAAGTGGCGGCCTGTGAGGAGACGGGATGGGAGTTTGTGTGGGTATATCGCTGTGAGGCGGAGGGGCCGTTTGTCCTGCACCCGGAGGAGATTAGCGATGGGCGGTGGTTTGAGCGCAGGGCATTGCAGGTTTGGATGGATGAGCGGCCGGGGGATTTTGCGCCGAGTTTGCCGTATATCTGGCGTGAGGCGGTGAAGCGGGGGTTGGTCTGAGGGAGGCTGGGTGTTGCTGGGGCAAAAAAAAGACCCGCGAAGGCGGGTCTGGTGTAGAGGGTTAGTTTGAAGCGATGTTATTGCTTCTTGAGCTTGATGGTGGCCGTGGCGGGGTAGGAGAGGCCGCCCCAGCTTTCGAGACCATGCATCTTGACTGTCAGGCCGGAGGATTCACTTCCGGAGAAGGTGGCGGCCCATTTGCGTGGGGCTTCGTAGGCTCGTTTTGTTTCCAGGCGGAGGACGAGGGCGCCGTCTTCATAGTTCCAGTTGCCTTTGGAGACGGAGCCCTGGTTATCCACGCCCATGTAGGAGGGCAATTCGGATCCGGGTTCCATGACCGTGAACCCTTTAGCTTCCATGCCGCCGGCATTGATCGTGAGAACGATCATGTGTTTATCGAGCTCCCATTTGAAACCGAGTTCCATGGAGTCGCCGTTATCGGTGGTGCCTTTCCAGCTGCCGAGCATCCAGCCGGCGTTAGCTTCATTGGCGAGGCTGGCCAGGGTGACCTGGGCTTTGGTGGTGAGGGTGAGGGAGCAGGCCAGCGTGGCGATCGCGATGAGTCTTGAGATCATAGGTTGGGGTTTCTGTTTTAGGTTAGGGCTGAACACGCGCGTCCGCGGAGTGTTGTGCCGGGGGCGGGGCGTTTTGTGTGTGGAGTTGCAGCGCATAACTGAAGGGTGAAGGCAAGCGCTGAGGGCTGAGGGCGGAGGG
>JBMTVN010000456.1:0-3234 GCA_049451415.1 Limisphaerales bacterium
GCGCGATCGTTCTCAGGACTGAGAGACTGGTCCCATTATGGAACGGTGTTCCGTGAGTGCAACGGAACAATGGGGTGTTCGAAGTGTTGGGGAGGTCAGTTTTGGGAGGGTAAATCTGTTCGCCATGCGTCAGATCTGTCTTTTCTGCGCGGAAAATACGACAGGTGTATTGCCTTGGGTTGTGGCTGGGATCTAAAGCCAACGATGGCATCTGTATTGCTTAGTAAAGACAACCTGCTTCTGCTGGTGGTTGTTTTACAGGCCGAAGGCGAGAGGTGTTGGCTACATGATCAGTCCAAAGCGAAAAGCGCCTGCTAGCGTGCTGGTCTCCTTTACTGGAGGCTGGCGCTCTTTGCTGCTGTTTATTGTCCTGCTTTTGAGTCTGATTGGTCTCAATGCGGCGGAGTTCAGGGATATCTTTGCGGAGCGGGAGATTGTAGTTGATGTGGAGGGCGAACTGGAGGGGGACAATCTGTCAGCGACTGTTGAAGTGGACGAGCCTGAGCACGGGGGCAAGCCCGGCGGGCATTCCATATGGGTTTCGTGGGTGGCACCGGCTGATGGAATTGTGACTTTCAGGACGGATGGGAGTTCCTTTGACACCTTACTTTCCGCGTATTATCTGGATCCGCCGGAGTCTGCTGAATTGGATCGTTTGAAGGAAGTCGCCCGCAACGACGATGCGCCCGGGAGTGGTTCGGCTAGCATGATTCAATTTGGAGCGCTGGAGGGGTGGAGGTATGAGGTGGCGGTGGATGGGTATCGGGGAGAGGTGGGTGATGTACGGTTGCGGTGGGACTTTGTGAACGCCACGTCTCCGCCGCCGATCATTGTAAGTGTGCCGCGTGACCGGGCGGTAGGAGAGGCTGATTCCGTGACCTTGGCCTTTGATGTTCTGGCTTCCGAGGAGCTGGATCTGCAATGGAGGCTGAACGGGGATTCGATTGATGCGAAGGGGCCTGTCCTGGTCTTGCCGAGTGTTCAGGCGACGAATGTTGGCCGATACACACTGCGGGTGCGTCTGGGAGACGTCCGATTTGAGACTGCGCCGAGCGAACTGCAGATTAGCTCGGAGGGTGATCTCGACCTGCTGGCCCGGGACAAGGTGCTGGATGCTGTGGAAGGCGTTTCAGCTGGAGGGGGGGCAGGTTTGGGACTTTCCCGTATGGGTAGGTTGGCGCCGGCTGGGGATGGGGTTGCGCGGGGTTACAACGGAACACAGATATTCAACACCCTGTATGCGACGGCTGAACCGGATGAGCCGGTTCACTGTGGTCTACCCGGGGGGGCTTCCTATTGGTTGTCGTATGAGCCTCCTGAGGACGGATTGCTGTCTTTGGATACGCAAGGAAGTGATTTTGACACCTATCTTGCAGTTTACACCTATGATCCGCCCCTTCTGGGTTATTCCGGTTTGGTGCAGGTGGCTTGTGATAATGACGGAATTGCCGTGGGTGGGGCGGCACGGGTCGAGTTTCCGGCGGAGAGGAATCGCCGATATCTGGTTGTGGTGGATGGCATTGGGGGTGCGCGAGGGACAGCCAATCTGAACTACGCTTTGCAGACGAATGCTGTGGAGGCTCCTGTGGTCCATTCGATTGCCGGGCCTGGGGCAGTTGCTACGGGAGACTCGGTGGAGATCGTGGCAGTGGTGGAGGGGGCTGAGCCCATCAGCTTCACTTGGTATAGGGACGAGGTGCTTCTGGGACCGGGCTTGGGAACATCTCTGCTGCTGACGAATGTTACCTTACTGGATGCCGGTCGCTATTCGATTCGGGCTGAGAATGCCGGGGGGATGGCTGTGAGCGATGGGTTTGATCTGTGGGTATTTGATCCGCCGAAGCTCCAGTTCCGTCGGGAGCATGGCTGTATGTTGATCGATGTGGAGACGAGGGCTGGTGGCTCGTATAGCTTGGAGAGTTACCCGGGTGGGGAGGGGCAGCCATTCTGGGTTGAGCGGGACGGCCCCATGGGTGGCGATGGTGGCTGGTTAACCTTCACCAATGGGATGTCCGGGGTGGGGGCTTCATTCTTTCGTGTTCGTATTCAATGAAGTTTTCGCGGGTGTTCCGTGGGCGGAACACCTGTTCCGCGAGGTGAACAGGGAGCTGTTCCGATAGCGAGAGCAAGAATGCAAAAAGCTCAATTTACGGCCTTTTTTATGCTTTTTCGAGATTGGCACGTTGCTAGCTAAGGTGGTTGCAGGTTTGAAATTGAATTTATGATTATGAAGAACAAAACGAAGATGATGTGCTGGCAGGCGGCCTTGGTGGCCTGTCTTATTCCTCAGGTTGGATTCGCCCAGGAGGACAGCCTGCAGGTGTTCAAGGCGGTGGAGGTGGAGTTCGGCACTCAGCCGGGCAAGGTTTACACCCTTGAAGGTTCCTACGATCTTGTGACTTGGGAAGCCTTGGAGGACGAGGTGTTCGGCCATGGTGGAATTGAGCGTCGGCTGTATTCGGCCCGCAGCTTGAACCAGGCGGTGCCTGATTATTTCCGGCTGGTAGTTGGAGAGACGGCGATCGACGGACTTGCTCCCTGGGCGCTGAGTGGTGTGACGATCAACATGGACGATCAGCCCGGCGGTGACCTCATGATGTTCAACTCGGAGAGCGAAGGTATCGACGGGGGCATTACTCCTGATCCGTTTACCTACACCTACGTGCGGACGGGGCCGGATGAAGGTCAGATTGAGATCTTCTATGATTCAAAGAAGCGCGATGTGGTGCACCTGACCTTTACTTCCTCCGGCAACGGAACCTGGGTGCGGGATGAGTATCGCAAGGGCAAGTTGAAGGACCGGGATACCGGCATCTTCAGCGTGGTGACGGATGACGGTGGTCAGATCCCTGGCGGTGGGGCTGGAGGTGGCACAACAGATCCGAATCTGCCTACCGAGATGCCCGTAGAGTTGGAGGGGTTGACCTATAGTTTCCACAGTGGTGGTCATCCCGATCGTCTGGTGTTCGAGACCGCCACGTCCGGCACCGAGTATGGCGATGATGAAGACGACAATGAAGCGAACATCTTTACCTACACCTACACCCAGACGGGTGTGGATACCGCGGTGCTGCTGGTTCAGTTTAAGGCGGATAAATGGGACGAGTACGAGTTGACCTTCAGCAACGGCGCGCAGGGCAGCTTCATCCGTAAAGAATACAAGGATGGTGAGCTGGACGACACGGATATGGGGATGTTCAGCCCTGTTGATTCCGCCGCGAGCGGTTCCACCGG
>JBMTVN010000457.1:0-3218 GCA_049451415.1 Limisphaerales bacterium
CTGGAGGATATTTGCGGTGATTTCGACGGCGTGCTGCCAGAGGTCGGGGTTTTCGGTTCGGGTCGCGGGGCGGATTTTTTCGAGGCCGCGGGGTGTGGTGGTGATCAGGTTAAAGCCGATGGCCTGGCAGCAGGCCTTGAGTTCCTCGAGTCGTCCGAGTTGTCGGTCGGGGTTACTTCCGAGGGTAACGGCGACGTTGGCAACCTCGTATCCGGATTCCTGGAGCAGGCGGAGGGCGATGCCACCGATGATGACCTCGTCATCGGGGTGGGGTGAGAAGATGAGGACTTTGGGCGCGTTGGGTTTGGATTGTGCGGTGGTGGAGCAGGGCAGTTGGCCGAGGGGCTCTTGTTTGGCGGCTTTGGTGAGTTGTTGGAAGCCGAGGACGTATTGGAGGTAGGGGTTTTGCATGGAGTTTAGCTTTGGGGGATGGCGGGGAGGCTGGCGGCGGCGACGGCTTGGCCGACGCGTTTGCTTTTTTCGTCGGGCAGGTGGATTTGGAGTTGCTGGGCGTATTCGGGGAATTCCTGGTTGAGGACGGCTTGGGCCTGATTGACGATGATATCGGCGCCTTTCCCGGTGGTGACGCGGCCGAGGAGGAGGACGTGTTGATATTGGTAGAGCTGGGCGTAGAGGGCGAGGGCATAGCCGAGGTAGACGCCGATGGAGGTGTAGATTTTTTCTGCGCGGGGGTCGTCTTGTTCCATGAGCTTTTGGACGAGGACGAGTTTTTCCGGGAGGGGCATTTCTTCCGGGGCGGGGATACCGGCGGGCTGGAGGAGTCGGCCGACGGCTTGTTGGGAGAAGTAGAGGGCTCCGACGCCCTGGTCTTTGGACCATTCATCGACGGGGCCATGGGGTTGGACATCGACGGGGGCGAAGGCGAGTTCATTGAGCCAGCCGGTGATATGGCCTTGGGAGTCGAGGTAACCGGCGGCTTGGCTGGAGCCCATGGCGATGCCGAGGATTCCGTTGACGCGGAGTGCCATGGCGGCGGCCAGGGCGGTGACATCGCCGTCGTTGGCGACTTCGAGAGGGACGTTCCAGGTTTGTTGGAGGCGGTGGAAGAGGGGGCGGACTTTGGTATCGAAGAGATTCTGGGGGACGGCGCGGAAGAGGGAGGCGACCTTGACCTCGTTGTTCACATAGATCCCTGCGGCGCTGCCTCCGATGGCATCGACACGGGGGAGGTGTTTGGCGGCGAGCTGGAGTCCTTCGTGGATGGCTTTGAAGTGGATTTCGGGGTCGGGCTGGTTTTTGGGGTCCCAGCGTATTTCGGTGGTGAAGACTGCTTCCCCGTCCTGGACGGCGGCGAGTTTGTAGTCACTGGCGCCGAGGTCGAAGCCTAGGCGGCAGCCGTCGAGGTGTCCGCCGAGGGTGATACCGCTTTCATTGGCATTTGGGGCTTCGTTGTGGTGGCACTGGACGAATTCGAAGGGGCGGTCATAGACCTTTTCCATGAGTTCGGCGTCGAAGTGGCGGGTGCCATTTCGGTGATAGACCTGGCTGAGTTGTTGGCCGAGCTGCTGGGGGCCGGCGAAGGTGAGCTTCCATCCTCCGACCTGCCAGAGCAGGAATTTGGCGAGGCGTTCCACGAGGTGCCGGGTGGTGGCATCGTGGGGTGAGCCTTGGGGGTGGAGTTGGAGGGGGAGAGTATGGGTGCGGCCTTCGTTACGTTCGAGGGCGATCGTGGCGAGGTCCGGGTTTGGGGTATTGGCGAGGGACTGGGTGTAGTTACGGACGAGGAGGGAGAGGGGCAGGAAGGCGGGTTCCAATGGGGGGAGGATCGCTGGCATTGGCATTTTCATGGATGGCGATTGGGCGGGTTTGATTTGCGGCTCGGTTTTCGGGCTGAGATTTGTTGCGCGCATTGAACAGTAATGGTGTTGGGGGTGCAATCCCCGAGGGTTGGGTTCGTTGCTGGTTGTGCCAAGACGCGAGTAGTCCGGGTGACGGAGGTATGGACATGAGGCGGGTGAGGGGGTTAGTTTCGACACCAAGTTGCCGGTTTCGTATTGGAAGGCCGATATGGGCTTGGCGGCTTTTGTCTTTTCAGGCTTGGTTGAATTGGGTCTGGGTTGGAGACGGTTGTTGGGCCAGACCTTTCGAGTCGGGGGATTTTTTTGAGAAAGTTGTAGCCTATGCGGTCAGAAGTTTTGCTTGCGGGAGCCGTGGCAGGATTGGTGTTCGGCTCTGGGGCGGTTTTAGGTCAGACGGCGCATTATCCGGCGGGTGTTGAGGGAATTAAGGCGGCCTCGATTCCTCCCCCGGGCTTCTATTTGAGGGATTACAACTACAGTTATTTCGCGGACAGTTTTCCAGGTGGTCCGGATGATGTGAAGATCCAGGCTTATGTTCAGGCGCCTCGGTTGATTTACGTGAGCGAGCTGGAGTTGCTCGGGGGGAACTACGTGGCGGACGCGTTGATTGAGTTTGTTTACAAGGACATCAAGATTGGGAACAACTCGTGGAACGAGTTTGGGGTTGGGGATGCCTTGGTGGAGCCGTTTATTCTGGCTTGGCACGAGCAGCAGTATGATCTGGCGGTGGGTTATGGCTTTTGGATTCCGACAGGCGATTTTGATGTCGCGAACCCTGCTTTACCCGGGTCGGGTTACTGGGGCCACATGCTTACCGCCGGGGCGACGGTGTTTTTGGATGAGGACAAGAAGTGGTCGGTATCGGCATTGAACCGTTACGAGATCAACATGGAGAACCCGGATACTGAGATCGAGACGGGGAACACGTGGACCATGGAATATGGCGTGGGTTATACCCTGACGCCGACCGTGGATGTGGGTGTAGCGGGCTATTATGTGGTTCAGACGACGGACAACCGTTCGGATGGTCCGGTGGCTGGGCGTGCGCAGATGGCTGGTGTGGGGCCGGAGGTGAGTGTGTTTTGGCCTTCGGTGAAGCTGTTTACCTGATTGCGTTATGCGTATGAGTTCGAGGCCAGAAACCGGCCGAGGGGGCACATGCTGAACCTGATCCTGACCAAGGTCTTTTAGGCGAGGAGATATCATGAGCGGGACGCATCCGATGACCAGCACGACCTTTGAGATTCCGGGCTACCGGGTAGTTCGGTCGTATGGGGTTGTGCGGGGGATTGTGGTGCGTTCCCGTTCTGTTTTTGGGCGGATGGGGGCAGGTTTGCAGGCGGTGGTGGGGGGCAACATTACTATTTACCGCGAGATGTGTGAGCTGGAGAGGGGGGA
>JBMTVN010000458.1:0-3211 GCA_049451415.1 Limisphaerales bacterium
CGCAGGAGATTCAGGGGGATGACCTGCATGGGTTGCAGTGCACTCCGTGGCGGGGTGGGGGGCTGTCTATTGTGGGTGGATCGAATAATCTGGGTGGGGGATTGATCGAGTGGTCCAAGCAGTGTTTTTTCAGTCGGGAAGACTATCCTTATGAGGTGATGGAGAAGGAGGCCAAGGAAAGTTCCTATGGGGCGAGGGGGTTGGTTTTTCTGCCGTATTTAATGGGTGAGCGGGCGCCTTTGTGGGACGCAGCTGCGCGTGGGGTGTTTTTTGGATTGGAGCGGTATCACACTCGCGGGGACATGGCTGAGGCGGTTTTTGAAAGTGCGGGGTTTGCGATTCGGAGTTTGCTGGAAGCGATTGAGGCCTGTGGGGTTGAGGTGGGGACTATTCGTGTTTCGGGTGGGTTGACGCGAGTCAGCCATGTTTCCCAGTTGAAGGCGGATATTACGGGCAGGGAGATTGCCGTGGTGGATGAGTTTGAAACGACGGCATTGGGTGCGGCTTTGATTTCAGCGGTGGGTGTGGGTCTTATTCCTGACGTGATTGAGGCTTCGAAGAGGGTCAGGGTGAGGATGGTGATTCATCCGGATGAGCAGAGGTATCGGATGTTTCAGCAGCTTTATCAGCTGTATAAAGAGACCTACGATGCATTGAAGCCGGTATTTCTGCGGCGCCGGGAGTTGCTGTCGGGTTTGCGCGATGTGGTTGAGGCCAGCATAACCAACCTTTGACGGGAGTCAGTGTGCCGAGGAGTTCATTCACAAAGAGTATTTCGATGTTGCATTCACAATCTAGAGAACATGGTTTTTTTGTGGGTTCACCGGACCAGTCAGCCATCGGGTTTGCTTTGCAGGTTCCCACGAGGTGGCGTTTTGGAATGGGGGTTCTTGCGGAGCTGGGGAAGGAAGCTGGGCTTTTAGGTGCAAGGGTGCTCCTGATGAGCGGGCGGCGGGCGATGCGGGAGTTGGGTGTTTTGGATCGGGTGCTTGGGGTGCTGGGGGATTCGGGTTTGGAGGTGGAGTTGTTTGAGGGAGTATCGGCGAATCCCCGGACGGACGAGGTGGAGGAGGCGGTTTTACGCGGGCGTGGGATCAAGGCGGATGTGGTGATTGGTTTGGGAGGGGGGAGCGTGCTGGATGCGGCCAAGGCGGCTGGAGCAGCATTATCTTGCGGCGTTCCTGTGGGTGAGTTGTTACAGAACAGCACACCCATCGACCGGAGTGTACCGGTGGTTGCGGTTCCAACGACGGCGGGGACGGGTTCGGAGTTGAGTCGGGGTGCTATCTTGACGGACCACGGGAGGAGATTTAAGGGGGGGCTTCGTGGCAACGGTTTATTTCCGGCAGTTGCCTTGGTGGATCCGGAGCTGTCGATGATGATGCCTGATGCCTTGGCGAGGCTGACGGGATTCGATGTGCTGTGCCACGCGGTGGAGACGTATTTTTCCCGCCAATCGCATGCCATGCTGCATTCTTTGTCACTGGGTGCGGTTGCGGTGGTGAGGGACTGTCTGATGCGGCCGGTTGCGGGTTTAGAAGATCGTGTTCGTGCCATGCAGATGGCCTATGCGAGTTCGATGATGGGGATCAACCTTGGGAACGCGACGACCTGCCTGCCCCACAGGATGCAGTATGCTATAGGGGCGCTGACGGACACGAGCCATCCCGAGGGTTTGGCTGCGTTATATCCCGAGTGGTTTGCTGCGGTGGTGAAGGCGGACCCGGTTAAGGCTCGCCGGTTGCTGGGTGTATTGTTTTCTGATGCGGGTGAGGCCGAGGAGGCTTTTGGCGATCCTACTGGAGCGATGATACGAGTATTGGGAGAAATAGGGGTTAGCAGGACGCTTCAGGAGTTGGGGGTGAAGAGTGAGGAGGACCTGAGGTGGTGCATCAGTCATGTTTCCGGGGCGAGCGCGGTGGATCCGGCCTATGCCAGTGGGGAGACGATTGAGCAGATCTTCCTTTCCGCCTTCAAGCGTGGTTGCTAATCAATCTGACTGATGCAAGCGATGATTTTGGCGGCTGGTCGAGGGAGTCGACTGGGCAACATGACAGACGACTGTCCCAAGTGTCTGGTTGAAGTTGGCGGCAAGTCCATGCTGGTGCGGCAACTCGAGATGTTGTCGGAATTGGGGATACGCGACACCGTGATTGTGACGGGGTATCGGAGGTCTGACGTTGAGCGGGTTGCTGCGGGTTTTGAGGGAATCCGGTTGGTGCACAATCCTTTTTGGTCGCTGACCAACGTGATTGGTTCCGCCTGGTTTGGACTGCGGGCGATATCTGACTCGATGGTTTATCTACATGGGGACACCTTGGTGGAGCGACCGATCATGGAGGCACTGTTGGCGAAGCGGGCACCGATGTTGTTACCGTATGATGGTCATCCATGCGCGGATGAGGAGATGAAAGTCCGTTTGGAGGGGGGGCGGTTAGTGGAAATCAACAAGACGATGGATCCTGCGGTTGCGGAGGGTGAGTTTTTGGGGATATGCACGATCGACGGGGGTTTTTTGGAGCAGGTGAAAGAGGCGGTGGACGCCGAACTGGCTGCGCAGAGATTTCAGGGTTTTTTTGAAGTCGCGATCCAGCGTCTGGTGGATGAGGGGAGGGGGCCTGTAGAGCTGATTGATATCTCGGGTCATTTCTGGAGGGAGATAGACACGCCGGAGGATTTGGCTGCGGCGCGTGCACATTTTTCCGCATAGGTGGTGGAGGCATTCTTGCAGTTATGCTGACTACGACAGAGCCGCAGTTCCGGATGGCCCGCCGCAGGGGGTGTGCGGTGGCCGCGTTCAATATCTTCAACCTGGAGTCGGCGCAGGCTGTGGTTTGGGCGGCTGAGAAGTGCAATGCGCCAGTGATCATACAGGTCAACTCTGGGGCTGCGTCGCATGGCGGGTGGGAGACACTTGCGGGCATTGCCCTGACTTTGGCGGCTCGATCCTCGGTGAGAGTGTCTTTGCATCTGGATCACGGCAAGGACCTCGAGACGGTGAAGCGGGCGCTTGGATTGGGTTTCACCTCTATCATGTTTGATGGCTCATCCTGTGCGTTTGCAGAGAACGTGCGGATTACGCGTAAGGTTATGGGGATGTGTTTGCGGCGTGGGGTTCCTGTGGAGGCGGAACTGGGTGAGATCGGTGGAGTGGAGGATGACGTTGAAGGGGATCCTGATGCCGGGTGTACGGATGTTGAGGCGGCTCTGG
>JBMTVN010000459.1:0-3166 GCA_049451415.1 Limisphaerales bacterium
CTCGTCGAAGCGGGCGATGGTGATTGGCTGTTTTGCAGGAGAGGGGGACGTATTTCATTGCGTTGAGCTATCATGCGAACGAGGGGGTGGGGGACTACGGGGTTCAGTGGCGGGGATTCCATGGGGGGAAGCTTTTCATTCCGGGTTTTGAGATGCGGGAAGGCTGGATGCCGTTGGGGTTGGCATCGGGTTCCGTTTTATCCAACCGGATGGACCATGTGGAGTTATCGCGCGGCATTGTGGAGGGGGGAGGCTTGTTGTTCTTTGTGCATATTGAGGAGCCCAGAGCCTGGAGTGAGGAGGCTTTATCGGGGCTGGAGATCTACAACACCCATGCGGACTTGAAGGACGAGAAGGGAGGTTTGTTCTCTTTGCTTCCGGACCTTCTGGTGAATCAGCGTCGGTATCCCGAGCAGGTGTTCCGGAGTTTCTTTGACGAGCCGTTGGTGAATCTGGCGCGGTGGGATGAGATGAATCGGGAGCGGTCGTTGACGGGGATTGGGGGCAACGACTGTCATCAGAACACCGGCCTCAGGCTGGTGAGTGTGGATGAGAGCCATTTGCGTTTGGAGGACACGAGCCCTGAAGTATTGAAGGAATGGGAATTGAACGGGTTCACGCGGCTTTTGGTGCGCGGGGTTTTTGGTGAGTTGGAGCCGGGCCGGGTATTACTGCATGTGCAGCTGGATCCGTATGAGCGGATGGTGAGGCATGTGGGGACGCATGTTTTGGCGGGGGGGTTGACTGAGCCTGAGATCATGGAGGCATTGGGGGCGGGACGGGCGTTTGTGGCCTTTGACAGCCTGGCGGACAGTCGGGGTTTTATGTGGCTGGCGGAGTCGGGGGAGGAGCAGGTTGTGATGGGGGAGAGCCTGGGGTGGAGTGAGGCATTACGGCTTCGGGCTTATGCGCCGAACGAGTGTCGGTTTGTTGTGATGAGGGATGGGGAGCCGGTTGTTGAGGTGGAAGGGCGGGAACTGGAGTGGCATCCGGAGCGGCCGGGGAATTACCGGGTTGAGGCCCGGTTACGGGTGGCGGGAGAGTGGGTGCCGTGGGTTTACAGCAATCCGATTCGGATTACGGATCCGAGGCTGATGGCGGGCCGGCTGATTGGCGGGTTGTGGTAGGGAGTGGACTTGCGATGCTTTGCCTGGTGGACGGTTCAGGGGAGTTCGCGAATGCGGAGATTGCGGAATTCGACGGGGGCCCCTTCCGATTCGAGGCAGAGGTAGCCTTGATCGGGCTGGCAATCGGAACCGCCGGACACCTCCTCGCCGTTGACCCAGAGGCGTACTTCGCCATTGATACCGCGCACGTAGTAGTGGTTCCACTCCCCTACCCCTTTGCTGAGGTTTTTGTTGGGGAAGCTGCGGACACCGTTGGGTGAAAGGGGTGGGAAGGGTTTCATGGATGATTTGCCGACGGGGAACACATCGCCGTTGGTGGTGAACCAATCGGCCTTTTTGCCGCTGCTTTTCTCGTATTGTTCCGTGTAGCCGTGGTCGAGCACCTGGACTTCGATACCGCCCGGGGGGAGTTTGCCCGGGGGGAGGTCTTTCAGAGCTTCGGGGGAGGCCCAGACGAAGACGCCGGAGTTGCCGCCGGACTGGAGATGGCGCCAGTAGAGGACCATCTCGAAGTTTTTGTAGACCTTGGCGGTGCGGAGGACGCCGATGGGTTGTCCGGTGCAGTGGACGTGGTCGCCGTTCCAGGTCCAGGTTTTCTCGTCACAATTGACGCGGGCGAAGTCCGCTTCGCCTAGCGTTCGCCAGCCCTGGCCTTCGCCATTGATGAGAGCGGCCGTGACCTCGGGTGTGTTGTCATCGGCGGCGGAGGGTTGGCTGATGCTGGTGGTGAGGCCGAGGAGCAGCGCGAGAGTTGCGGGGAATTTCATGGGTTGCAGCCTAGGCAGTGTCTGCTGCCTGGTCAAAGCAGAACGACGGTTGGGACCACTGAGGCTGGTGTGTCCGTTGGGCTTGGAGGGTTAGTCGAGCGTTTGGCGGTAGCGTTTGAATGCGATGGTGATGACGGTGAAGAGGAAGGCGAGGATGGCGGCGACTTCGAGGCGCAGTTCGGTCCAGCCATTTCCCTTGAGGAGGATGCCGCGCACGATCCGGAGGAAGTGCGTGAGCGGGAGCAGTTCCCCGAGGGTTTGGGCCCAGAGGGGCATGCCGCGGAAGGGAAACATGAAGCCGGAGAGGAGGATGGAGGGCAGGAAGAAGAAGAAGGACATCTGCACGGCCTGGAGCTGGTTGCGTGCGACGGTGGAGAACGTGATGCCGACGGCGAGGTTGGCGACGATGAACAGGAGCATGATGCTGAGCAGCAGCGGGAGGCTGCCGAGGAAGGGAACCTTGAAGAGGAGCACTGCGGCGAGGAGGATGAGGGTGGTTTGGACATAGCCGACGAGGATATAGGGAAGGATTTTTCCGGCCATGACTTCCAGGGGGCGGATGGGAGTGGCGAGGAGGTTTTCCATGGTGCCTCGTTCCCGTTCGCGGGTGATGGCGAGGGCAGTGATCATGACCATGGTCATCGTGAGGACCACCCCGAGCAGTCCGGGGACGATATTGTACTGGGTCATGATCTCGGGGTTATAATTCCGGTGGATGAGCAGGCGGACCGCTGGCGGGGTGTGAGGTTGGGCGATGGGCAGGCCCTTCAGGTCGCGCTGGAAGATTCGGGAGGCGAGCGTTTCCACGGCGGCGACTGCGGGTCCGGTCGCGGCGGGGTCCGTGGCATCGGCTTCGAGCAGGATGGCGGGATGGTGGCCTCGCAGGAGTTGGCGCGAGAAATCCTCGGGTATCGTCAAGACGAACTGGACGTCCCCTTCCCGCAGGAGCCGGGTGGCTTCATCGGGAGATTGGGCGACATGGCGGATATCGAAGTAGCCGGTGTTTTTGAGTCCCCAGACGAGAGTGCGGACGAAGGGGGAATTATCCTTGGCGAGGATGGCGGCCGGGAGGTGTCTGGGATTGAGATTAATGGCGAATCCGAACACCAGGAGTTGGAGCATGGGGATACCGACCATCATGCCGAAGGTGAGTCGGTCGCGGCGCATTTGGATGAACTCCTTCAGCACCATGGCGAGGAAGCGTTGGGGGCTGAACGAGGCTGGGATCATGGCGCACTTTTGGGGTTGTTGCGCATGAGGTGGATGAAGACG
>JBMTVN010000460.1:0-3194 GCA_049451415.1 Limisphaerales bacterium
GGGGCATCGCTTGTGCGAGTTGAGTTCACCGTCGGTTGGAGGCAAAAACATTGCGATGCCAGGGCCTGTGCGAGGGCTGCGTCGGCGGGAAAGGGTAGCTTACGTGGAGCATGGAAATCGGTTATAAACCTCGGTTGGGCTGCCTTTGATCAGTTTATCCATGCCGTTGCCCTTATGGGTGGGGCATCGGGCGAGGGTGGATGTGGCTGGGGCGCGTCGACAGCAGGCGGCGACATCTTTGCAGGTGATGCAGTGGGACGTGGAGCGTCGGGTGGTGGAGGTGGAATCCGAGCGCTTGGTGACGCAGGTGATTGAGCGTGAATTGGCTGGGTTGCCCGGGGGTGGAGGAGATGCGATCCCTGACCAAGTTTGGTTTATCCCAGTTGACGCTGAGCTTTGCGGATGGCACGGACATTTACCGGGCGCGCCAGTTGGTGACGGTGGTTATAGGTGGGATCTTGAGTTCGACCTTTTTGACCCTCGTGGTATTGCCGGTTTTGTATGGCTGGTTTGAGCGGAACAAGCCGCAGAGCGAAGCGCGGTAAGCGCAGAGCGGGAAGCGGCAAGGGCTGAGGGCTATTGCGGTCCGCGCGGCGGACCGCAGGGAGAGCGGAGAGAGAAGAGGGGAGAGAGTGGTTGCAGTGCCAAGCGCTTCGAGGCGCGTTGCGCCATCACGTCGGCACAGAGGGTTAGGGTTCCAGGGACAGGCAGACAAGGAACTTCTCGTTGCGGAGGTAAAGCTTGGTGTTGCTGAGGACTGGCGCTGTCCAGCAGGGGTAGGAGAGTTCGGGGATTTGGTGGCGGGCGAGTTCGACGGGCTGGGTGGGGGTGGGTTCAAAGAGGCCGAGGAGTCCGCCTTCGCCGAGGACGATGAGCTGGTCGTTAGCCAAAATCGCGGAGCCCCGGCCGTAGGCGTCGGGTTGACGGGAGCCACGGCTCCAGCTTTCGTCCCGGTCCCACATGAGTTCTCCTGAGTTCAGGTTGATACAGCGGAAGCGGGCATCGGGTTCGTTGCGTCCGCTGAAGGCGTAGAGGTATCCGTCATGGAGGATGGGGGTAGTCCAGTGGGCTTCAAGGTTGGTGTTGGCCCAGGTTTCCGTGAAGCGGGAGGGGTTGGAATCGAGCTGAAGCAGGACGGATCCCACTTTGTAGTAGGCGGCCGAGATGAAGATCTGGTTCTCGTGGACGATGGGGTTCGCGGCGTTGACGGATTCATTGACCCTGGCGCGGAACCAGCGGCTAAACAGGTGGGATCCGGTGTTGGGATCCAAGGCGGTGAGGCCTTGTCGCATCAGGCAGAACAGGCGTTGCTCTCCATGGACAGTGGCCAGCACGGGGGTTGCGTAGCTGGCTTGCTTCTCGGAGGTGCGCCATTGGACTGTGCGTTCGCCGGGCCAGC
Source organism: Limisphaerales bacterium (assembly GCA_049451415.1). Taxonomy (GTDB): domain Bacteria; phylum Verrucomicrobiota; class Verrucomicrobiia; order Limisphaerales; family JAHDYP01; genus JBMTVN01. The sequence goes on from JBMTVN010000460.1 coordinate 1,400, forward strand.
CGAGCATGGGTTGTCCTTCCCACGTTTGTTGGCCGACGTTTTCCCAGAGGATTTCGCCAGTGATGGCATTGAAGGCAACGATGCCTGAGTTGGGCTGGCCACCAACCATGACAAACAGGCGGCCGTTGTCCAGGAGCGGCGAGCTGCCTACACCGAAGAAGGCTTCGGGGACTTGCCATTCCTTACTGGTTTCGTGGGACCAGACGGGTGTTCCTTCGCTGAGAGTGAGGCATAGCAGGGTGCCATCGGCCCCAAGCGTGTAGGCATGGGTTTCGGACAGTGCAGGGGTTGAGCGCGGGCCATTATTATAGCCGTAGGGGTCGACGAAGGTGGTCTTGTAGGCGTGGGACCAGAGGGACTGGCCGGTGGTGGCGTCGAAGCACTCCACAATTTCCTGGTTCGCCTTGCGGTGGTGCAGGACGAGGCGGTTGTTGCGGACGGAAGGGGCGCTATAGCCGGTCCCGACCGGTTTGATCCAGAGCTGGATCGGGCCGCTGGCGGGCCAATGGTGAATGAGATTGGTTTCGGGTGAAGTGCCGTTTCGGTCGGGGCCGAGAAACTGTGGCCAGTCGGCTGCCATGAGCCAAGGGCTGAGCAGCGAGAGGACAAGGGGCAGGCCAAGGCGAATGAACGGTTGAGGGAAGCGTGTTGCAGGTGGCATGGACATTAGGGATGTAGCGTGGATTGCCGTGATGTCAACCTTGGCCGATCTGGAGGGTAGCATCGCTCGTGTGCATGCTGGTGTGTGGCCCGGAGCCATGGGGTTGTCTTTTCCACAGGAGCCCCGAAGGACGAGATTCTACTGAAACGATTCGGCTTCTGGGGAGTCTGGGGGAGTTGTTACGTTCCTCTCGTGTTTCCAATCCGGGAAAGGCCCGCCGACAGTGGGACTCGCGTTTGGAAGTAGCCCAGGCAAGCAGAATCAATTGAGGAGACCGGCGTGTGCCGGCCTTGGAGCGCCATTTTGTTATCATGACCCAAGCGAGTAGTCATCAGCGGTTGCACGACCTGGATGCCCTTAGGGCGGCGGCGATGTTGATTGGTATTGTGTATCATGCTGCCTTGTCCTTTGCCGCTGACTTTCCGTGGATGGTCCACGACGTTTCGCAGGCCCAGTGGGCGTATGTCTTCCAAGCGTGGGTGCATGGATTCCGTATGCAGCTCTTCATGTTGGTGAGTGGCTTTTTTACCGCCATGCTCTGGAGGAAACGCGGGCTGGCGGCCCTATTATGGCACCGGTGTCGGAGGGTCTTGTTTCCGTGTCTCGCTGGTTTGGTCACAGTCGTGCCGGCGATGATGTGGTCGGTCGATTTCGCTATGCGCCATGCTGCCGAGGAAAAGCAGGAAGTGTCGCAGGCTGGTCCGGTGGCAGAAGAAGCGGGAGGGCAGGATTTCTGGCGAGCGATCCAGGTCGGCAGCCTTGAGGCCATCGAGGATTTCCTGAATGAAGGACAGAGCGTGAGGGATGGGCATCCGATCTTCCGGACTCTTCCGTTGCAGTGGGCCGCCCTGAATGGCCAGGAGGGTGCAGTTGTCCTGCTGCTTGAACGGGGTGCGCCGATTGATGGACGGGGAGGGGACGGACACACTGCACTTCATGGGGCTGCGTTCATGGGGTATCCGGACATCGTGCGACTGCTGCTCAAGCGCGGGGCCGACGTCAATGCTGCCAGCAACAACGGGGAGACTCCGCTGCACAACGGCCGTTTGGATTTTGGCGTGGTGCAGTACATTTCGGGCATCTTGGGTTTAAAGGTTGATCAAGCTGTCTGGTTGGAGGGAGATCGGAAGAGCG
>JBMTVN010000461.1:0-3192 GCA_049451415.1 Limisphaerales bacterium
GTCACCTCCACCAGCTGGTTCGTCAGAACAATGCTCTCCACCCGCCCAATCGACTTGCCCCCCATCTTCACCGGATCCCCCTCCATCAACTCCTTCACGTTGTCAAAACGCGCCCGCACCCGAACCCCCGGCGTCAAAAAATCAAAACTCCCAACCATCTCCAACACCAAAAATGCCGCCATAAATGCCAGCGCAAAAAACAAGCCTAACCGCGTCTCAAGGGTGTTCCTCATAACTCGCTCAAGTCTCCTTCGTTCATCTCAACCGTCAAAAACCGCTGCGCCAATGCATGCCCCCCGGACCGCACCTCCTCCGGAGTCCCCATCGCCAAAATCTCGCCCTGATGCAAAAACGCCATCCGGTCCGCAATCCCAAACGCCAAATCCCGATCGTGCGTCACCACCAGTGACGTCACCCCCACCTGCTCCCGCAAACGCAATATCTGCTGCGCAATCACTTTCGCCATCAACGGATCCAGTTCGCTCGTCGGCTCGTCATACAAAATCAACTGCGGCTCTATCACCAGCGCCCGCGCAATCGCCACCCTCTTGCGCATCCCACCACTCAACTCCCCGGGAGAACGCCCCTCCTCCCCAGATAAACCCAACAACTCCAGCTTCTCCGTCACAATCCGCTGAATCTCTTCCCGCGACTTCAACCGATGCTCACTCAAATATAAACCTACGTTCTCCGCCACAGTCAGCGAATTCAATAACGCTCCAGACTGAAACACCATCGCCGCCCGATACTCCCCCAAAACCCCCTCGTCCATGATCGATCGCCCATTCAGCAAAATCTCCCCCGCATCCGGACGCTCCAACCCAATCAAATGACGCAATAATACACTCTTCCCACTCCCGCTCGGCCCCATCACCACAAAAATCTCCCCAGGTCTCACCTCGAAATCCAACCCCTTCAATACCTCGCGCCCACCCAATGCACGCCTCAACCCGCGAACCTGCAGTCCAATGCCACCACCCAATCTCTCGGCTTCCATGCTCATCTCTTCAGTCCACCAGCATCAACGCCCGCGTCATCACGTAGTCCAATATCAAAATCAAAACGATCGAGTTCACCACCGCCTTCGTCACCGACCTCCCAATCCCCCTCGGCCCACCCATCGTGTGAAAACCCTGATGACACGAAATCACACCAACCACCAACGCAAATACCCAGCTCTTCGTGATGCCATTCAGAATCGCCTCAAAATCCACATACCCTCCCAAATCCCCAAAAAACGTCGCAAAACTAATCCCGATATCCCCATTGAAAACCGATACAAACGCACCCCCGGTCCACCCCACCAATACGGAAAACAAAGTCAAAATCGGCATCGCCACACAAATCGCCACCACCCGTGGCAATACCAGATAGTGCACCGGCTGGATGTTCATCGTCCGTAAAGCGTCTATCTCCTGATACACCTGCATCGAACCAATCTCAGCCGCCATCGCAGACCCAATCCGTCCCGCAATCAGGATCGCCACCATCACCGGCGCCAACTCCTTGCTCATCGCAATCCCCACCATCCGCCCGATATACCCCCCCAAACCCCGCTCCGCCATGATCGGCCCCACCTGCAAAGTAATCACCCCTCCAATGAACAAGGACAACACGCAGGTCATCAATAAACTCGCGTTCCCAATCTCAAATAGCTGCTCAGCCACCTTGCGCCGATGCCGCCACGCCAATGGCAACGATCGCACGGATCGCCAAAACAAAACTACCAGCTCGCCAATGTCCTGAAACATAACGCTATGGATGCTCCCCGCTGCCCCCACCACCAAAGGGAATGTAAAATATCTTCAGACGCTTCCCGGAACCTCCGGATTCATACTGAAACAATCCGAATAAGAGCGAGGCTTTTGTCCGCTCCCGCCTCCTCTCATGCCGATACAAGTTCCATAGAATTGACGTGCTGGATGCCTCCTCCCTCGCATTCTCCTCCCGACGCCACACCGACCAAAGCGGCGAATACACATGGTCCACCGCATGGTTCAACGGCACAATCGGCTCCAATACCGCCAAAGCCTGCCACCGCCGGTTTCCCTCGTGGTCCTCCCGATATGCATACAACGGCCACAAATCCACCCTCTTCGCCACCGTCTGCCGCAACGTGTTCGTCTCACGCACGTTGGAATACAAAAAGAACAGGATCCGCTCCCGCTCCCGCTCCAACGGAGGCGCCGTCACCCGGTTTACCTTATACAAAGGCCATAGCAGAAATCCGCTCTGAACATTCCTGCTCACGGAACGACTGTAGAATGGAAATACGCGATCGGTATTCTCCCCCTCGCCCCGCGCAAAAACCAAAAACGGCCACGGCATCTGCCACTCTTTAAACCCACGCTCCCGATCCTCAATCACACTGAAAAATGGCCATAACCACGTCCGGGAATCCTTGGCCGGAGATAAACTGTAGCTATACCACGGCAAAAGAACGCGGTGCGTCAGCTCGTTCGTCGTCCCCAAACCCAAATCCTGCCGGAAATAAAACGGCCACAGCACAAACTGCTTGTCATGCCCCGGACTCACCTCCAAACCGCCGTAGTCATTCGTAAAGGTCCAGGATGACTTGGTCTCCTCCCCATAAAACGGCCAAAACTGCCAGCCCTCGACCCCACCCCCGTCACGCACATGCACCAATGGAAATGCATAGTTCCTCGTCCGAACCCCCTTCTTCTCGGTCTCCACATACGCCGGCCACATCACCCACTCCATGCTGTCCCGCTGCAACCGGTTCTTCAGCCGACCATAAAAAGGCAAAATCGCTGTGTAGTTGTCCTCCGGCACCGGTGACCGCTGCATGAAAAACAAGGGAAACACGGTATACCGCTTCGCCAAATCCTCCTCCTGATCCTTCCCCCCCGCTACCGAATGCAGAAACATCAACTTATACTTCGTCTCGTCCCCGGCCCTGTCCGCCGTAAAAAACGGATACAAAATGTCAAACTCACTCGTGTCCAGGGTGCGGTCCGCCGAATACCTCAGAAACGGCGAAAATGCCCACCGCTCCCAGTCACGCCCCGACTCCGCAGAGAACAACGGCCCCGCTACCTCCCGACGCCACCCCTCCTCCAAAGTTAACTCAAAATCCTGCGCCAGAGGCCCCGCACTCAATAGCTCACCCCCCACCATCCTGCCCATGCCAAGAAGAAGCATTAATCCAATGAAAACGGCCCGTTTTACCGT
>JBMTVN010000462.1:0-3192 GCA_049451415.1 Limisphaerales bacterium
TAAAGCCCCGCCATGATGCTCCCAGATGTCAGCATCCGTAGGCCCGTGTTCACGTCCATGATGAGCCTCGCGCTCGTCCTGTTTGGAATCATCAGCCTCAGCCGCCTCCCCGTCCGCGAACTCCCCAATGTCGACCCCCAATCGTAAACGTCTCCACTGTCTACCCCGTCGCCAATGCCCAAGTCGTGGAAACCGAAGTCACGGAACGCCTCAAGGAAGCCGTCAATAATATCGAAGGCATCAAAACCCTCACCAGCACCCTGCTCACCCTCTTCGTCATCCCCGTCGTCTATACCCTCTTCTCCGACCTCGGCAACCGATTCCGCCCCAAGCCCCACCACCCCACGCCCAAAGGCTAAACCCAGCACCCCCGGCCTAAGCCCGACAGGTTACCCGCACCGCCTGCAGCTGAGCCCGTAACGCCAGCTCAATCGCCAGAAAGGTGTGCCGCTGCGTCATCGCCGTCTCAGTCCGGTCCAGGCAATCCCGGATCAATCGCCCGAAATACGGAAAGCCAACTTTTCCATGCACCGGATAGTGATGCTCGCCCTTCGCATCCACCAGATACACATGGTCCCCCTGCCGCTCCCTCGCCACATCCAGATACTTCCTTAATTCAATCGTCCCCTCAGTCCCCAGAATCACCGTCCGCCCATCCCCCCACGCCCCCAACCCGTCCGGCGTAAACCAGTCCACCCGGAAATATTGCGTGGCCCCGTTGTCCCCCACCAGGGTCGCATCCCCAAAATCCTCAAACTCCGGATGATCGGCCCAATGGTAGTTCGCCACCTTGCTGTGAACCACCTCCGCCTCCCGAACCCCCGCATAGTGCAGAAACTGCTCAATTTGATGACTCCCGATATCCACCAGAATGCCCCCATACTTGCGCGGATCCCAAAACCAACCCGGACGCGACCCCGCATTAATCCGGTGCGGCCCCAGCCCCAGAACCTGCAGCACCCGCCCAATCGCCCCACGCTCAATCAGCTCACCCGCATACACCGCCGCCTCCACATGAAGCCGCTCCGCATAATACACCGCAAAAATCCGCCCCGGCTCACTGACCTTGGCCCTGGCCTCCCCCAGCTGACCCAAAGTCGTCATCGGCGGTTTGTCTGTGAAATAGTCCTTCCCGTGATCCATCACCCTTAACCCCAACGGCCCCCGCTCACACGGCACCGGAGCACTCGCCACCAACTGAACACTCCCATCCTCCAGGACTTCCGCCTCCCCGCGAGCCACCTTCACCCCGGGATACCGACGCTGAAAATCCGCCACCTTCGCCGGATCCGGATCATAGACCCACACCAGCTCACCACCCGCCTCCAACAGCCCATTGCACTGCCCGTAGATGTGCCCGTGGTCCAAACCCACCGCCGCAAACCGGAACTCCCCCGGCCCGCACACGCGCTCCGCCTTCCCCTTCGGCGCATAGTTCATCCCGTCAGCCTTTTGATGCTCAGCCATACTTCCCTCCCAAGGTAATCTCGTTGCTCTGAAAGTTCTCCACACTCCGCGTCTTCTCGTGAAAATGCCGGGCCCCGGCCAAGATCCCGTCCCGACGATAAAACGGCGCATCCTCCCCCAGTGGCAGCTTCACGACCCCGCCCAGATGACTCGCCTGATAAATCGCTGTAATCAACTCCAAGGTCCTCCTGCCCGCCACCCCGTCAACCAGCAGCTCTCCCCGGCCGTCAACCGCGTCCAAAAAGTTTTCCACCTGCCCCACATGCCCCTCATTCCGCAGTTCCCCCACCCCCTCAAAAACCCCGCGCAACTCCCGCTCCAGCTCCGCATCAACCTCAGGAAAACCATTCTCAAGCTGCCTCGACGCCGCCACACCCCAAGGCACGGAAACCCGCGCCCGGTCCCCCTGAAAAGTAAAACGCTGCTCCTCCCCATGATGGACCAAAGAAGCCGTGATCTGCCCCACACACCCCTCCCCATACCGCAGCACAGCCGTGGAAAAATCCTCCACCTCGGAGTTCTCATGCGAAAGGTTCATCGATACGGCCCGCACCTCCTCCGGCATCCCCATCAGCCACTGGAAAATGTCAATGTGATGCACCGCATGGTTCATCGTGCACCCGCCCCCCTCCTTCTCCCAAGTCCCCCGCCACCACAAATCATAATACCGGCCGCCACGCCACCAGAACGAATCCACCTGTGCATGCCGAATCGCCCCCGCCAAACCCGACTCCAACACCGCCTTCAAGCGCATCATCGGCGTCTTGAAACGGTTCTGCGCCACGACCGACAAAACACCCCCACCCTCACGCTCCGCCGCCAGCATCGCATCACACTCCTCCAAACACGTCGCCATCGGCTTCTCCACCAAAACATGCTTCCCCGCCCGCAAGACCTGAATCGCCGCCTCCGCATGCACAAACGGCGGCAAACAAATCGACGCCATGTCAAAGTCGTCCGCCGCCAAGGCCTCCGCCAAATCCCCGTAAACCCGCCCGTTCAAACCATGCTTCGCCAGCTTCTCACGCGCCTTGTCCGGAAATAAATCCACTAGCCCAACCACGCAACACCGATCCCCAAAACTCGCATACGCGGAAATGTGCGCGTCCGCAATCGCCCCCGCCCCCACAATCAACACTCTATGCATCATCACTCTCCTCCAATACCGCCGCCAATAACGCCTCAATATTCTCCCCCGGTGTCCCCGGTGAAACTCCTCCACCGGCCGATAACAGCAACCCCGCCGCCCCAACGTGCTCCCTCACACACCTTCTGCCACTCTCCCGCACCCTTTCCGCATCCCCCTGCACCAACACCTCCAAGGGTGGCACGTTCCCCATTAAGCACACCCCAGGCCCCGCACGCCGCCGCACCTCAGCAATAGGTTGCAAATGCGTGAAGTTAAAAATCTGCACGCCAAGCTCACCCACATGCCCAAACAACACCGGATTGTTCGTGTCGTTGTGAAATATCTTCAAAGCCCCGGGAAAAGCCCCAAGCACCTCCGCCAAATACGGATGGGCAAACTCCAGGTAGTCCCTTGGCGAAATAAAACCCGCAATGTCATCCAAAACCACCACCCCGCCAACCTCTGGTAATACCTCCGCCTGCGCCTCCAGCCAGGTCCTAACCAGGGTCGCAGTCACCCGCAGTAACGCATGGGTCTCCTTCGGCTGTAGCTTCATCGCCAATAAAAACGCACTCACACCCATCAAATGCGTCGCC
>JBMTVN010000463.1:0-3163 GCA_049451415.1 Limisphaerales bacterium
AGCCCCCGTATCCCGGGGGCTTTTTTTGCGCCCTCATTCCCCCATCCCCCCTCCGACCACATGAAGTAATATTTGCCCCCCCTGCGAAACAACATCGGCCCCTCCACATACCCCTCCGGGGTAATCTCCCGAAACAACTCCCCATCCTCCCAAGGGACAAAACCCGTAAAATCCTCATTCAAAACACCGAGGTTGCAATGCCTCCAACCCCCATAGAAAATGTAAATGGTCCCATCGATATCCCGATACACGAACTGGTCAATCGGCTGCGCATCATTGTAAAAGCCGTTCACCAGCGGCTTTCCCAAATAATCCCGATACGGACCACCCGGCGCATCCGCCACCGCCACCCCAATCCCGCCGTCATGGTTGATCGGGTTGTTCGGATCCCACATGGGCCCGCCTTTCCGCTGGATGTCGTTCGCCGAAAAAAACAGGTAAACCTTCCCCCCCTTCTCAATCACCGACGGAGCCCACATCGCCTGCTTCGCCCAGGAAATGACGTTCGTATCAATCACCCGGGAATGCTTCGTCCAATGCACCAGATCCGGCGAAGAAAATGCATCCATGAACACCTGGTCCCGATAAGCCGCTGAATACGTCGGAAAAACCCAATACTCCCCCCGCAACACCACTCCCTCCGGATCCGCATACCACCCCTCAAAAACCGGATTGCCCGATGTCTCCACCTCTGCACCACTCACTCCCGCCGCCATCCACAAACAACCCACGCCAACCAAAAGCCTCGTCATCATTCGCATGCCCACCTCCATACACCTCACCCCGCCACCTGCCGAGCCCAAACACCAACCCCCACAGACCCCACCAGTGTTTCGGGGCTTCGGTGTTTCGGAACAGAGCGCTCAACTCACTGCACCTATCCCATGAAGGTAGGATACCGGGATTTGGCGCAGCCAAATCCCTCCCCCCTACTCCAACGCCTTCGGCGATCCCAAAACCACCGATGCAATAATCGCCTGCCGCGCAGAGACCGGGTTCGAAACCAGCTCCCGTGCCCGTGAAATCGCCCCCCGGCCACCAAGCCCTCGCGCCCGCAAGGAATAGGGCAGCTTGGCCTGATTTTGCGCCGTCTTGGCCTGCGCCGCCTTCAGCCTGGCAGCCGCCTCGCGCTGCAGTTGCTGGGCACGCCGATAGGCCTGGTCCGACTCCTCAAGCCGCGATACACCCGGCCCCTCAGAACTCACCGCCTCGGGCACCACTAAGGGCGGCGGGGTCGGCAAACGCCTCTCCAACTTCGGTGGCTCAGCCACAGGTTCCTGATAACGCTCCCCCTCCAGTAAACGCCGCAACTCCTCCTCCCAGTTCTTCAGCGCAGGAGGCACCGCACGCCGCGGAGCTGAAGTCTGCCCACTACCCTCCGACCCATCACGCGGCGTCCAATCGCCACCCTCCTCCTCCGCCGCACGCTTCTTCTGCAACCAGGTCGAAATTCCGGAAATCACAATGAAAACCAGGAAAATCAACAGATTCTCCAAACCGTCTAACTTGGCAGCAAACATTGGCATCGCAACCTGCACAAACGCGGGCCGTGACGCCGTCAGCGCCACAGCCCGTCGCAACACTTACTTGTTCGATGAATCACCCGCACCCCCGTCGTCCGCCCCACCAATGCTTTCACGCATCGTCGTGTCCGCAGCAATGTTCCGCATACGGTAATAATCCATGACCCCAAGATTCCCGCTCCGGAAAGCATCCGCCATCGCCAAGGGAACCTGCGCCTCGGCCTCCACCACCCGCGCCCGCATCTCCGACACTCGTGCCGTCATTTCCTGCTCCAGTGCCACGGCGGCCGCTCGCCGCACCTCAGCCTGCGCCTGCGCAATTAACTTGTTCGCCTCCGCCTGCTCCGCCTGCAGCTTCGCCCCCACGTTCTCCCCCACATCCACATCCGCAATGTCGATCGACAAAATCTCAAACGCCGTGTTCGAATCCAACGCCTTGTCCAAAACGTTCTTCGAAATCCGATCCGGATTCTCCAACACGTCCTTGTAACTGGTAGCGGAACCAATCGTCGTCACGATCCCTTCGCCCACCCGCGCCACAATCGTCTCCTCGGTAGCACCACCCACAAACCGATCCAGGTTAGTCCGCACAGTCACCCGTGCCTTCGCCTTGATCACAATGCCGTCCTTCGCCACCGCATCCACCGTCGACTTGCCAGACGTAGGATTGGGACAATCAATCACCTTCGGGTTCACCGACGTCTTCACCGCCTCCAACACCGTCTTGCCCGTGCCCTTGGTCGCCAAATCAATCGCACACGCCCGGTCGAAATCCAGACGAATGCCCGCTTTCTGCGCCGCAATCAAAGCCTGCACAACCATCTCAATCGTCCCGCCAGCCAGAAAGTGCGTCGACAAATCATCAATCGTCACCGCCAGACCCGACTTAATCGCCGTAATCCGCGTGTCCACCACCACTCCCACCGGCACGTTCCTCAACCGTAAAGCGATCAGCTCGGTAAAGGTCACCTTAGCCCCCGATGTCCACGCCCGAACCCAAATCATCCCGAAATTCAAGACGATGATCGCAAGGACCAGCAGGATCAACGCACCCACACCATAGAGTATGGTCTCGAATGCGGTCCCACTCAGGGCCGCCCCCAACATCACGGACTCCGTCAAACTGCTCGCGTTCATGGTCATGCTCTCCAATGTTGTTCAGTTGTTCCTCAGGTTCAAGCCTCAGCCCTCACCACCACCCGTAATCCCTCAATCGCCACCACCCGCACCTCCATCCCCTTCTCCACCATCTGCCCCTCCGTCACCACGTCCACCCGCTGCCCGTTGATCAAGGCCGCCCCCGATGGACGCAGGTTCGTCAAGGCCGTCCCCGCCTGATGCAACAGATCCGTCCGCTCGTTGTTCTGTAATCCTATCTGCCCCTTCGAAATAAAACGCTGCGCTATCCGGCTGTCCGGAAACCACTTGATCCAGGCAAAGGTCCCCGCCACCAAACCGGAAAGCACCAACGCCAAAACCACGTTCCCCACAAAAACCCCCTGCTCGGCATACCCCAGATAAACCGCAGCAACCAGACATACCACCCCCGCGATACCCGCCACCAAGCCGGGCAACAAGGTCTCCAACATCAAGAGAAGCGCCCCAGCCACCAGCAGTGTCACAATGATAGCCACGTCCAC
>JBMTVN010000464.1:0-3155 GCA_049451415.1 Limisphaerales bacterium
ATGGTGTATTGGGGGAGGGGTTGAGCGCCCCAGCTATTGATGCCGCCGACGCCGCGCTGGAGGTAGTCGAGGTTGACCGTGATGTAGTCACGTTTGGGTAATTCGTGGATATGGGTGGCGGCTTCGAGGTCGATTTGGGAGTAGGGCCAGGCGCTGGCCTGGAGCGGGTGCTGGCCGTGGACGGCGAGGAGGCCCTGGCCATCGGTATTGGTGAAGGCAATCCAGCGGACGTCGGTTCGGTTGGCGTTTTCCTGGGGGCGGCTGTAAGTGTGGGTGAAGTCCGAGATGGGCAGGGAGTATAAACCGACCCATGCGGAGAGTTTACGGTCGGCGTAGTTTTCGTGGGGGCCACGTCCGTACCAGGTGATTTGGCTGTAGCGGTTGGGGATGGCGAACTGCTGGCCGAGCCGCGGGATTTCGGGCATGTCGGTTTCCGTGATGAAGGAGGTTTCCACGTGGACGTGGGCATCCGGGGTGATCGTGTAGAGTTGTATCCAGTCGACGTGGCCTTGGGCCATGTTGCCGTGGACCGCGATGCGGATGCTATCCGGGAGCTGTTCTGCTTTGGTGGAGGCGACCACACGTTCCTTGGCGGCGAGTCGCCAGAGGCCGAGGTTAGTGAGCATCCAGTGGTTGCCGGCGCTGTCGTTGTCGGTTTCGGGTCGCCAGAAATTGGGTTCGAGCGGGTGGGCGATGAGTTCCTGGTTTTGGTATTGGAAGGAGGAGAGCGAGCCGGTTTGGCGGCTGATTGTGAGCGAGAGGGAAGGGCTGGTGACCTTAAAGGTTTCGGGGGTGGATGAGAGCGTGAGGTTATTCCGGGCTAGAGTTCCGGCACTCGTGTCTTTGGGGGCGGGTTGGTTGATGGGGAACTGGGCCTTGGCGACTTCGTGGTTCTGGTGTGCCCAGCGGGTTTCTTTGGCCAGGCTGAAGTGGATATTGAGGAAGCATTCCTTGTCGGCAAGGTGGTTGAGGTTGGGGAGGTTGATTTGGATATCACGGGATTTACCGGGTGGGATGTCGGGGAGGAGGATGGAGTCGCCTGCAGCCATGGATCCATTGGCTGTGATCACGAAGTGAGCCTCGTAGTTGTCGAGCGAGGTGAACGAATGGCGGTTACTGACCTTGAGGAGGCCTTGGGCGGCGTCGATGGCGGTGATGAGGATAGGTTGGTAGGCGGCCTTGATTTCGTGGAGGGAAGGGTTTGGGGAGCGGTCAGGTTGGACTAGGCCGTTGCAGTTGAAGTTGCCGTCTGATGGGGTGCCTTGGGGGCCGTAGTCACCGCCGTAGGCCCAGAACTCCTGGCCGGAGGGGGTGGTTTTACGGAGGGCCTGGTCGACCCAATCCCAGACGAAGCCGCCTTGGAGGGAGGGGTAGGCGTAGATGGTTTCCCAGTATTCCTTGAGGCCGCCGCCGCTATTGCCCATGGCGTGGGAGTATTCGCAGAGGATCATAGGTTTGGATGGGTTTGACTCTGCGTAGCGCTTCATTTCGTCGGGGTGGGAGTACATGGGGCAGTAGATATCCGTGTGAGGGTGGAGGCGGGCGCGTTCGTAGTGAATGGGGCGGGAGGGGTCGCGTTGTTTCATCCAGGCGTAGGCGGCTTCGAAGTTGGGGCCGTCGCCGGCTTCATTGCCCATGGACCAGATGAGGATGGAGGGGTGGTTTTTATCGCGTTCCACGAGGTTGGCGATGCGGTCGAGGTGGGCGGCTTTCCATTCCGGCTTATTGGCGAGAGTTTTGCGCGGGTCATAGCCGATGCCATGGCTTTCGATATTGGCTTCATCGATGAGGTAGAGTCCGTAGGCGTTGCAGAGGTCGTACCATTCCGGATGGTCGGGGTAGTGGCTGGTGCGGACTGCGTTGATGTTGTTGCGCTTCATGAGGAGGACGTCCTGGAGCATGGAGGCACGGGAGACCGAGTAGCCGGAGTCGGGGTCCATTTCGTGGCGGTTGACGCCGCGGATGATGATGGGCTGGCCGTTGAGAAGGAGCTGGGCATTTTCGATGGTGATGTTGCGGAAGCCGATGGTGGTGGGGATGGCTTCGATGGTTTCGCCTTGATCGGATTGGAGCGTGAGGATGGCGGAGTAGAGGTTGGGGGTTTCGGCGGTCCAGGGTTTGGGGTTGGGGACGGTGAGGTGGAGAGTGGTCTGGGTGGGGGCGGAGGTGGAGGGGGGGATGGGGTGGTGAGAGAGCGATGCGATCTTCTGGTTGTCTTGGTCGAAGAGATCGAGTTGAGCTGAGAGCGGTGTGGTGGTGGGAGTGTTGAGGGAGATGTCGAGCTGGAGGTGGCCGGTGTGGCTGTCGGTGTTGAGGGTGGGATGGTAGAAGAGGTCGTGTACATGGGTTGTGGGGCGGGAGACGAGTGTGACATCGCGATGGATACCGCTGAGGCGCCATTTGTCCTGGTCTTCGAGGTAGGAGGCGTCGGAGAAGCGGTAGACTTGGACGGCGATGAGGTTGGAGCCGGGTTGGAGGTGGGGGGTGAGGTCGAATTCTGCGGGGGTTTTGCTGTCCTTGGCGGAGCCGATGAAGTGTCCGTTGAGGTAGAGTTCGAAGTAGGATTCGACTCCGTCGAAGACCACGTGAGTGGTGCGATTGTTCCAGGTGTCTGGGAGTTCAAATACGCGTCGGTAGGAACCGACGGGGTTTTTGTCATCGGGGATGAGGGGTGGGTTGACTTTGCCCCAGGGGCATTTGGCGTCGACGTTCATGAAGTTGACGTAGATGGGGATGTCGTAGCCGTGCATTTGCCAGCAGGAGGGGACGGGGATGGTGGGCCAGGAGGAATCGTTGAGTGAGGGCGAGGCGAAGTCGAGCGAGCGGGAGTTTACATTGGGGGCCCAATGGAAGCGCCAGTTACCGTTGAGCGAGACGTGCCAGGGGGAGGCGGCGCGGCGGTTGGCGAGGGGGATGAGGGGTGAGGCGTGGGAGAGGGCGTTTTCCGCGGTGGGGTAGGTAATGAACGAGGCGTGTGGTGGGATGCGGTTACGGCTGGTGATTTCGGGGTTGAGTCGATCGGGGAGGGTGGCGGAGTGGAGGAGGGAGGTAAACAGGAAGGCTGTAAAGAGGCTGGGCGTTCTCATCTTGGGGTGGGGTGAATGTAGCATTCGGTGCTGGGGTGGGGTAGGGAAAACGCGTCCCGCAACGGGCCC
>JBMTVN010000465.1:0-3136 GCA_049451415.1 Limisphaerales bacterium
GGTCTTGTCGCTGCTCACCTGAATCGCCCTGCTGCTCCTGCTGTCCTTGTTCTTGGTGCTGCTCCTGCCCCTGCTGTCCCGATGAATCCTGCCCCTGCTGCTGTTGTTGATCCTGCTGGTTCTGGTCCTGTTGCTCCTGCTGCTCACCCTGATCTCCACCCTGCTGCTGCTGTTGCTGTTGCTGTTGCTGTTGCTGCTGCTGCAATTCCTCCAGCTTCCGACTCACATACAGCAGGTTGTCCCTCGCGGCCGTGTCCGCCGGATCCAACTGCATCGCCGCACTGTAATTGTTCGTCGCCTGCGTCCACAAAGCGCTCTTCTCCACAAAGTCAGTCGACCCCTCACCCATCTGGAACAATGTGTTCCCCAGGTTGTAAAAGCTCTTCTGCTGGAGCTGCAGGTCAGCCCCGCTCAAAGCATTCGTAAACGCCCCAGCCGCCACCCCGTAATCCCCCGCCCGATAAGCCGCCGTCCCCAGGTTATACGCCAGCCTCAAGTCCTTCGGGTCCTTCTCCGCCAGCTCACGATACTGCTCCATCGCTTCCCCATACCGCCCCTCCTCATACGCCCGCATCGCCTCCCCCGCACTCCCCCCCGCCATCGCTGACCCGCCCACAACCAGGGACAACAACGCAACCTGCATCACCCCGGCAGCCTTCTTCGGCCTCGCCGCCCGCGGCAGCATGGTCTCCACAACCAGCAACAGAATCGCCAAACCCAACGGCCAGTAAAACCGCTCATGATACCGCCGGGTCAGTCTCGACGACACCTCGGACCTCGGCAACGGTGCCAAACCTTCCTCATATAAAACCTCCATCGCGTTCGGCGCTGCCAACGGCAAATAAAACCCCTGCCCAACGGTCGCCACCTCCCGTAATAAACCCTCGTTCAACCGCGACTTCACCACGTTCCCCCGATCATCCTTGATATACTCCCTCTCCCCGGCTTCGTTCACCACCTGCAAGACCTCACCCCCAAGGGTCCCCACACCCAGGGTGAAAATCCGCATGCCCGCCTCCGCCGCCTTGGTCGCCTCCTCCAACGCCCCCTCGTCGTGATCCTCCCCGTCAGAAATCAACACCAACACCCGAAAGTTGTCCTCATCCTTGAACGCATCCCGCGCCACCCGAATCGCCTGCGCCAATGCCGTCCCCCCCTGCGGAATGATTCGCGTGTCCACCGCCGCCAAACTCTGCCGGAACGCCTGCTCGTCCAAGGTCAAGGGACATTGCAAAAATGCCGTCCCCGCAAATGCCACCAGCCCCATCCGGTCCCCCTCGTTCATCCGCATCAAGTCCCGTGCCGCCAGCTTCGCCCGCTCCAGCCGGTTCGGCGGCAAATCCGTCGCCAACATACTCCTCGAGGTATCCACCGCCACCACCACGTCCAAACCTCGCCGATGCGCCTCCTCCCATTGAAAACCCCACTGCGGCCGCGCCATTGCCAAAAACAACAACAGCACCACTCCAACCAACACAACCCGACGGCGACGCTCCCGCCCCGGTGCCAAACGCACGGTCAATCCCGCCAATAACCGCGACTGAATAAACTGCGTCATCAACCGCTGACGCACCCGCCAGCTCCAAATCAAAAACCAACCCAGCAAGGCCACCACCAGCCCAGCCAACCAAAGCAATTCTGGATGCTCAAATCGCATACCCTTCACTCTCAACACCCACCACTCCAACTCATGGCAACGTCCTCCACACCGTGTTCGACAACACCAGCTCCAATAACAACAACGCCGCCCCCGCCATCACAAACCACGGGAAAAGTTCCCGGTAATTCTCATACCGCGTCATGGAAACCTCGGTCTTCTCAAACCGGTCAATCTCGTCATAAATCGACCGCAAGGTTTCCGTCCGGTCCGCCCGGTAATACGCCCCGCCCGTCTTGTCCGCAATCTCCCGCAAAGTGTCCTCGTCAATGTCCACCTGCTGATACGCCACCCGCTTGCGACCAAACGCATCCTCATACGGAATCGGTGCCTGCCCCCGCGTCCCCACCCCAATGGTGTAAACCTTCACCCTCAACGCCAATGCCGCCTCGGCCGCCGTCAACGGCGGCACCTTGCCCGCATTGTTCTGCCCGTCAGTCATCAGGATCACAATCTTGCTCTTCGACTCCACATCCCGCAACCGGTTCACCGCCGCCGCCAACGCCGACCCAATCGCCGTCCCGTCCTCCTCCCGGGTCGCAAAGGTCAACCGATCCAGGTTCGCCAGCAAAAAGTCATGGTCCAACGTCAACGGCGCCGCGATATACGGATTCCTCGCAAAGGCCACCAAACCAATCCGGTCACTCGCCCGCCTGTCCACAAACTCCCGCAAAACCCGACGCGCAACCTCCAGCCGGTTCACCCGCCCCCCCTCCAACTCAAAATCCTCCGACTTCATGCTCGTGGACAAATCAAACGCCACCACAATATCCACCCCGCTCGCCTTCACCACCGACTCCCCCTCGTCCACCCGCGGACGAGACAACGCCACCACCAGCAAGACCAACGCACCCCACCGCATCCAGGGCAATACAATCTGAGCCGGCGACCGACCCAACCCGCTCACCGGCCGCACCATCTGCGTCGAGCTGTATAAAAAGGCCGGCGCCCTCCCCCATCGCCGACGACAAAACACCATCAGCGGCAGCAGCAACAAAAGGAACAACATCCAGGGATACGCCAGCATCATCACTCCCTCCCCTCCCCTCCTGCCTCACCCGCCGCCTGCGCCGTCTCCTCCACCAGATCCATCGCCACATCCCATAACCCCCGCAACTCCTCCTCGCTCGGCTCAAAACCCGCAAATTTCACCAGGTCACTCCGCCCCAGAAAATCCGCCAGCAACTCCTTCTGCCGACCCGATAACACCGCACTCCCCTGTAGCTCCTCCAGAAACTCCTCCGTAGTCCGCTCCGGCGCCCGCAACTCAAACCGCTCCTCAAGATAAACCCGCAATGCACCCGACACCAAAGTGATGAACAACTTGGCGTCATGCAGGGAATCCAACGCCCCCTGCAAACGATCCTTCGCCCGCCGATGCGGCGGCACCACCACCAGCCCAACCCCCACACTCCCCCGACCCCGCCTCGACCTCCCCCACCACGCCCGCGTCGGCGTGCGCCAGCGCCTCGTCGGGGA
>JBMTVN010000466.1:0-3130 GCA_049451415.1 Limisphaerales bacterium
CCCTCAGCGCTTCGCCCTTACCACTTCGCCCTTGCCGCCCTCCTCCTCTCGACGCTCTCCCCTCTCCTCATGATCGCGGGGACCGCCGACCCCGTGATCATGGACACCACACCCGCCACCTCGTGGGACACTGCCTACCCCGTCGGTAACGGCCGGCTCGGCGCCATGCCTTGGGGCCTCTATCCCAACGAAAAAATCCTGCTCAACGAGGAAACGATCTGGGCCCGCACCACCCCCTTCCACATGCCCACCAACAGCCTCGATTACCTCGAACAAGTGCGCCAGCTCGAAGCCCAAGGCCACTACACCGAAGCCGATCAGCTCTTCGAAAAACACCTCCAGAACGCCCGTGATCCCGATGGCTACCAGCTGCTCGGCTGGCTCCACCTCGAATACCTCGACGCTTCTCCCCTCTCCTCATCCCAACGCGAACTCAACCTCGCCACCGGTATCGCCAAAAATACCTACTCGCTCGCCGATGGCACCACGATCACCCAATCCACCTTCGCTTCCCATCCCCACGACATCATCGCGGTTCATATCAACGCCTCCCGCGAAATCTCCGTCCGCGTCGCTCTCGATAAAGCCACTCCCTCCCGCAACACACTCGTGCTCACCGGCCAGGCCGATGGCACCAACGCCACCCGCTACCACGCCATCCTCCAAGCCAACCCCGCCAACCACACGTTCATCACCAACAACACGCTCGAGATCCGTAACACCTCCTCCATCACACTCTACCTCGCCGCCGCCACCAACTTCGACCGCACCAACAGCCAGACCATGCTGCCCGATGGCTGGCAGGCCAAAGCCCAAAACGACCTCAACGCCCTCGCCAAACAATCCCCCGCCCGCATCGAAACCGCCGCCGTCAACGACCACGCCAACTACTTCAACCGCCTCAAGGTCGACTTCGGCCCCTCCCCCGCCGAACTCCAAAACCTCCCCACCCGCGAACGCCTCCAACGCATCAAGGACGGACATACCAACGACCCCGACCTCATGGAAACCTACTTCCAGTTCGGTCGCTACCTCCTCATCGCCTCCTCCCGACCCGGCACCTTCCCCGCCAACCTCCAAGGAATCTGGAACCCCCATGCCTCCGCCCCCTGGGGCTCCGATTACCACCTCAATATCAATATCCAAATGAATTACTGGCCCGCCGAAACCACCCACCTCGGCGATACCCACCAACCCCTCTTCGACCTCATCCGCTACTACCAACCCACCGGGAAAGACATGGCCGCCCGACTCGGCATGCAAGGCTGGTGCATGGGCCACTGCTCCGATATCTGGGGCAACGCCCAAATCATGAGCCGCACCGCCTTCTGGGGCGGCTCCTTCTTCGGCGGCCAATGGATGACCCTCCACATCCTCGAACACTACCGATTCAACCAGGACAAAGCCTTCCTCGCCAAAAACTGGGACGTCCTCACCGACTCCACCCGCTTCACGCTCTCCTGGCTCATCCCCTCCCCCGAAACCGGACAACTCATCGCCCGCCCCTCCTGCTCACCCGAAAACTCCTTCCTCTATAACAACGCCGAAGGCAAAGAAACCCGCGCCGCCCTCTCCGCCGGAAATACCTTCGACCAATGGATGGTCCTCCAAGTCTTTCATGACTACCTCGAAGCCGCCACCGCCCTCAACCAACTCCATGACCCCTTCGTCCAGGAAATCCAGGCCACCCTCCCCAAAGTCCACCAGCCCCAAATCGCCGATGACGGACGCCTCATGGAATGGCGCCTCCCCTTCAAGGAACAAGAACCCGGTCACCGCCATATCTCCCACGTCATCGGTGCCTACCCAGGCAACCAAATCAACCTCGACGAAAACCCCGCCATGCGCTCCGCCGTCATGAAAACCATCGAAGGCCGACTCGCCAAAGGCGGCGCCGGCACCGGCTGGAGCCGCGCCTGGACCATCGGTATGTTCGCCCGCCTCTCCGACCCCACTCGCGCCTACGAAAACCTCGTCGCCATCCTCCAACGCTCCACCCTCAATAACCTCTGGGATAACCACCCCCCCTTCCAAATCGACGGTAACTTCGGCTCCACCGCCGCCATCGCCGAAATGCTCCTCCATAGCCATAACCACGAACTCAAACTCCTCCCCGCCCTCCCCCAAGCCTGGCCCACCGGATTCGCCCACGGCCTCCGCGCCCGCGGTGACCTCACCCTCGATCTCAATTGGACCCACGGCCTCCTCTCCTCCGTCACCATCCACGCCGGACCCAATGCCTCGCCCACCCCCATCCCCCTAATCGCTCCCAACCTCCAAACCACCTACACCCCCAAACCCAATACCACCGTCACCATCCGCCCATAACCCGTGTTTCGGTGTTTCGGAACAGCTACGCGCCGCGCTTGGGACGTTCTACGTCCCCAGCGACACCCGTAGTCCGCGCCCTGCGCTTACCCCTTACCGCTCCGCCCTTGCCGCTTACCCCTTGGCGCTTACCGCTCAGCCCTCAGCCCTCAGCCCTCAGCGCTTCGCACGAATCCACCTCACCGCCACCGGCAACGCCGGCTCCACCATGTTGTGCCCATACCCCTGTAACTCATGCAAAACCACATCCTCATGCCCGTTCACTCTCAGCATCCGATAAAAATACGCGTTCTCCTCATACCGACCCAACATCTCCAACTCCCGATCCCCTGTGATCAGCAACATCCGCGGCGCATCCGCCCGACAATGAAACAACGGCGCCATGTCATCCACCACCGCCTGCGTCCCCGGAATCCCCCGCTCCTCCCGCACCGTAAAATGCGTAATCGTATGCCCACTCAACGGAATCAATCCCGCCAACTGATCCGTACTCGCCCCATACGCCTTCAACCAACGCGCGTCCAACCCCACCATGCTCGTCAAATAACCCCCAGCCGAATGACCCGACACATATACCTTCCCCACATCACCTCCATACTCGCCAATGTGCTCCAGCACCCAAGCCACCGCAGCCGCCGCATCCTCCACATAAGCCGGACATTTCGCCCTCGGATAGAGCCGATAATTCACCGCCACCACCCCTAACCCCTGACCCTTCAGCCCCTCGGGCACGTGCTTCTCACCCCCAGTCAATCCACCCCCGTGAAACCACACCACGGTCGCAAAACCCTCCACCCCGTCC
>JBMTVN010000467.1:0-3129 GCA_049451415.1 Limisphaerales bacterium
GTCCACCGAAGTTGTTGGTTGAGGGTGCGGTGGTGGGTGAGTTGGTGGGGTTGGAGAATCCGCAGCCGATTTCCACGAATGGCGTGGTTTACCAGCGTGGTGGTTGGCGGGTGCCGGTGACCTTTATGAAGGCGGGTGAATTGGGAGTGCGGGCTGAGGAATGTCAGCTGGCGGTGCAGTTTCGCACGCAGAGGCAGCGTGATCCCTTTGGGTTCCCCAGTTTATTTGGGGATGTGGAAGTGCGGCGTTTTACCCTGGCTAGCGGCCAGTTGAAGGTGCGGGTGAATCCGTTGCCGCGGGAGGGACGGCCGGAAGGGTTTGCCGGGGCGGTGGGGCGGTTCCAATTGGAGGCAAGTGTGTCGTCGACGAACGTTGGGGTGGGGGATCCGGTGACGTTGAGCGTGCGGTTATCCGGATCCGGGAACCTGGAATCGATGCGGTGGGCGGCGCCGACGAACTGGCCGGGGTGGCGGGCGTATGAGCCGACCAGTAACCTGGAGGTGTCGGATCGGTTTGGTCAGGTCGGGGTCAGGACGGTGGAGCAGGTGCTGGTGCCACAGTCGAGTGGGGTGGGTGCGATACCGTCGATACGGTTTGCCTATTTCGATCCGTGGAAGGAGGCGTATGAGGTGGTGGATCATCCCGGGTTCGGTTTGGACGTGCGGGAGTCGCTGGCGGGGCAGGCGGTGGCGACCGTGACGCGGCGGGCGGAGAGCGCGGATACCGACAAGCAGGTGCAGGATATTGTGCACATTAAGAGTCGGCCGGGTGTGGTGGGTGTTTTGGCGGCGCCGATGGCGTTGAGGCCGTGGATGGTGTTGGGTGGGCTTTTTCCGGGGGTGTTATGGGGGATGGCGAGGGGGTGGCGGTGGCAGAAGGAACGTCTGGCGTCTGATCCGCGAGCGATGCGAAAGCGCGAGGTGCAACGTCGTGTGAGAACGGGGCTGGCTGAGCTGGAAGCCAAGGTGCGGGAGGGGGATGCGGCGGGCTTCCATTCGGAGTTGTTCCGGTTGCTGCAGGAGGTGCTGGGGGAGAGGTTAGACATGCCTGCGGCCTCGATCACGGGAGACGTGGTGGAAGGCTGGTTGCGCCGGCCTGGCATGGAGGAGGCCTTGGTCGACCGGGTGGAGCGTTTGTTTCGGGAGTGTGATCAGGCGCGGTATGCACCGGGCGGGCTTGGGGGCAAGCTGGCTGAGGAATTGGGAGAAGTGCGGAGCGTGTTGGAGGATCTGCAGAAGATGGAGGTGCGTCGTGACGTTTAAACGGGCTGCACGGTTTGTCTGCGCCATCGAACTGCTGCTTGTGCTGCTGGTTCAGTCGGCACAGGGGGCGTCGGTGGAAGACCGGTTCACTGAGGCCAACCGGTTTTATGAGCAAGGGGACTATGCTTCGGCGATTGAGCTTTATGAGGGGATTCTGCAGGAGGGTGTCGGTTCCGCTGGAGTGGCTTTCAACTTGGGGAACGCGCATTTCAAGGGCGGACACCTTGGGAAGGCCATCGTGGCCTATCGTCAGGCACTCGATTTGGATCCGCGTGATCCCGATATCCAGGCCAACCTGCAGTTTGCACGGGATCGGGTCTCGGGCGCATCCTCCGTGAGGAGAGCCGGCTGGGTGCGTGCGGCGACCCGGCTGAGCTTTGGTGAGTGGATGGGGGTGTTGGTTGGATTGACGTGGGTGGTGTTCGGTTTGCTCAGCGTCGCTGCGTGGCGGCCCGGTTGGCGTGGACGGTTAAAACCCTGGATCTGGGGGAGTGCAACAGGGTTGGCGGCTGTCGCCGTCGTTTTGCTGCTGCTGGTGAGAACCGTCAAAGGCGCACCGCTTGCGGTGGTGCTGCAGGACGGGGTTGATGTGCGTTATGGGCCCGTGGAGGAGTCGCGTCGCTTTTATGTGGTCTCGGAAGGTACGGAGTTGCTGGCGCTGGGGAAGCAAGGGGATTGGGTGCAGGTGGAGGATGCAGCGCAGCGACGTGGATGGGTGCCCCGGGGGGCTGTGTGGGTGCCGGCGGGTCAGCCATCGCATTGAGGGGCAGAAAGATCGTTTTGTTTGGGGTGGGAGTGTGGCTTCAGGGTTTTCGTGGGCGGTGTTGCTGCCAGATGTCTGCGGGATTGGGGGGAGGTTCTTTTTGAGTAGAGGTAGGAGGGGAGGGTTCCGGATGGCTTGGGGCGATGCGGAGTTTTCGTCTCGGGGCCGGCTTGGGGGCGGGGGGAGTGGCTGGTCCTTGGGGGAGGATGCCGATGGCGTTATGGACGGCTTGAAGGGCTGCGGCGGCTCGTTCGTTGTTGGAAGTGAGCCGGGGCAGTGGTGGGAGGGGGCCGACCAGGGCATGGAGTTCTCGTCGGAGTTCGGAGGCGAGCGTCATGGCGGCGGGTGGTTGGGTGAGGAGGAGGATGCCGGGGATTTGGCGGAGATTTAGCAGGAGCGGTGCAGGATTATTGAGGTTGAGGTGTTCGAGGAGGTGTTCGATGGGGAGGCGCTTTCCGGCGGCGAGGAGAGTGTGGAGCGTGAGTGCGGCGTCGTGGAGGTTGAGTTGGTGGAGCGCGAGGGCTTGTTGGAGGTGGGCGTAACCTATATGGGAGAGTCGGGGGCCGAGGAGCAGGTAATGGAGGGGGTTGCCGGACTCGAACCCGGGATAGGAGAGGAGAGTTGCGGGCAGGCGTGAGGTGCGGGCAGCGGGATGCAGTTGCTGTTCCTGTTTAATGGCGGCTTGTTCATAGTAACGCCGGGTGCGGGCGTTGATTAAGAAGAGGGCGATGATGAAGGTGATGGGCAGGGTGACGGTTGCGATGGGTTGGCCGAGGGCTGAGGCCAGAAAGACGACCGGGATGGAGGTGATACCCAGCGCAGCACTGCCAAAGAGGAGGCAGCCGGCGCCATAGAGGCCGCAAGCCAAGGCTTCGCGTCGGGCCTGTGCCTTAACCCAGTCTTTAAGTGGATCCAGATCCATGGATGTCTGCGGTCCTGATTGCGGCCAGGCGGCAGCATGGGCTGGATGTCATGGAACCGCGAGCCAGTTTGTTCTTCCGGGAGGTGGCACGAGGATCAGTTGAAGGTGGGATGAGGTGATGGTTTGCACGCTGCCATCGGCGAGTGCGACGTTGCCGATTCTGTTGTGCATGTCGGGTCCCC
>JBMTVN010000468.1:0-3123 GCA_049451415.1 Limisphaerales bacterium
ACACCCCCTCCCGCTCATTGAGTCCATTCGGGACCCGCCAGCACTATGACGACCTCCTCCCTC
Organism: Limisphaerales bacterium; assembly: GCA_049451415.1. GTDB lineage: Bacteria > Verrucomicrobiota > Verrucomicrobiia > Limisphaerales > JAHDYP01 > JBMTVN01. The sequence goes on from JBMTVN010000468.1 coordinate 64, forward strand.
CTCCTCAAAGCACTCCTCCTCACCTCGCTCACACTCCACGCTCAGCCCACCTCCGTCCCCCACGGACGCGCCGACCTCCTCGCTGAGATCGCCTCCCGCCCCGCCGACCCCTGGCCCAGAAACGCCGGCCACATACCCCTCGGCCTACCCGGCCTGCCCGATGACTGGAAAGCCTACCACGAACCCGGCGGTAGCTTCAGCCCCGCCTTCGCCTCCTTTGGGATCTCCCTCTGGGTCTTCGATGCAAAAGACCGGCTCATCGCCACCAGCGACTCTATCCCCCTGAACCAAATCCAGCAGTCGTGGGAATGGACCAAAAACCGTGGCTGGCCAGCCCGACCCGACCTCCCTGCGATCCAAACCACCACCCCCTACTACTCCTGCACCTGGACCATCCTCGACGCCGCCCATTACCAACTCCATATCCGCCCCAACTCCAACACCCGCGTCAGCATCATGATTCGACGCCCGGGCCCCTCCGGCGGCCCCATCCACGCACTCCAACGTTCCGGCAACAGCATCTTCCTCAACAGCCAGTGGATCCTCGAACCCAAAGGCCCGGGTATCCGCACGGAGATCGCTGACCCGCGCCAACCCGCCCAACCCGACCTCTTCTGGCCCGCCGAACAACACTGGGGCTATGCCCGCCTCCAACTCATGCCCACGCAGGACTCCTGGCTCATCGTCCGCCCCACCCGCATTCCCCCCGCACCTCCGTTCACCCAGCCCGCCGGCCGATCGCTAATCGAAACCCAGTTGCCCGACCCCCAGTTCCAAACCTGCCTCGACGCCCAAATCGCCCTCCTCACCATGAGCCTGAGCGGCAATGAAACCCGCCCCGGCGACCCCAATAACTACCCCCTAGACTGGCTCCGCGATGGCTCCTACACGCTCGTGGCGCTCGCCCGCTCCGGCCACGCCTCCACCGCCCAGGAACTCAGCCGCCCGTTCGCCGAAAAGGATTTCTTCGGCGGCTTCGGCGCCGAAGCCGATGCACCCGGCCTGGCCCTCTGGGCCCTTGAGGAAGTCGCCACCATCCTCAATGACCCCGCATTCAATGACTGGCTCTGGCCTCATATCGAAAGAAAAGCCCGCCTCATCGAGCGTATGCAGTCCACCACCCAACCCCTGCGCCTTCCCTTCGCCGGTCCGGTCGTCCCCGCCCACCAGGATAATCCCGACCTCAACCTCGTCTGCCTGCCTGCAACCAACGGGTGGATCAACGGCCGCATGGATTGGCACCACCCCAACCTCTTCATCAATGCCGTCAGCTACCGCGGCCTGCTCAGCGCCAGCCGCCTCGCCGAACGCCGCGGCTTCACCTCCCTCGCCAAGTCCTGGACTGCCCAAGCCAAAAACCTCCAGACGCTCTGGAACCAAAAGCTCAACGAACCCGATGCCCACAACGACCGCACCGCCATCTGCGGCCTCTACCCCGCAGGGATCGTCCAAAACCCGTCCGCCTACTCCCAAGTCCTAAACCAACGCCGGGCCGAGAATCATACCCCCGCTGACCAGTTCACCTCCAAACCGCTCTGGACCTACTTCGAGCTCGCCGCTGCCCACCAACACCTCTTCCTCGGCCAAACCCGTCAGGTCTGGAACGACCTCCTCTGGTTCCAATCCCACCAGGCATCCCCCGGCCTCTACACCTGGTGGGAAGGCGAAGGCGAAGAAAATACCTTCAATAAATGGCCCCAAGCCATGGGCTGGACCCAACCGCCTCACGTCACCCCACACTACTGGACCGCCGCTCAAATGGCCCTGCTCCAACTCGATATGCTCGTCGCCGTCGACGAAACCTCCCCCACACCCAAACTGCTCATCGGCCTGGGCCTCCAACCCGACTGGATGAATCAAAAACTAAGCGCCAAAAACCTCCTAACCCGCCTGGGCAAAACCAGCTGGGAATGGAATAAAGGCCGCCTCACAGTCTGGCATCAGGGAACCCCCGCAGAAATCATCCCCGGCCCCCACTTCCCCGCCAATACCGAACTCCGCCTCAAATAATCCCACCCCGGGAGAAGGATCCCCTACACACGGACAGGGGTCAGGATGAAGCGTGAACGCCTGTAATCGACGTTCATTGGCGCGCATTCGCGGTCAGCAACAGGAAGCAAAAGGCACGCTTTGCGCGGCAACCACCACGCCTCACCGTGCCAGAACTCAGAAACACCGCAACACGGCGCCCCGCGATCTAGTGGAACGCTACGCCTCCCCCTGTACCTGAACAATCGGAGCCCGACAAACATGCACCAGCGCTGGAGGCACATTGCGCCAAATCGTCCGGGTCCGCTCAATCTGACCAAACCGCTTCCGCAACAACCCCTGAAAACGCCGCGCACCCGGCATCCATTGCACATGCGTATAGCCAAAGGTCATAAACACACTCGTCTCATTCATCGACGCAACCACCGCGTCCAAAATCTCCTCCTGCACGGCCAGCGGCATGTTCGTCCACGGTAACCCACTGATGATAATGTCAGCCGAACTCACCCGATGCCGCCTCAAATACTTCGGCAACTGCTGAGCCGAGTCAGAAAACACCTTTGCCCGCGGATACTGCCTCCTCAACTGCTCCACATGTTGCTGGTTCAACTCCATCGCCAAGAGCAAACCCGACGAATCCATCCGGTCCAATATCGGCCCCGTAATCGCCCCCGTCCCAGGCCCCAGCTCCACCACGGTCCGCGCTGACTTCAAATCCACCAAATCCAACATCGCACGCGCCAAGATCCGCGAACTCGGTATCAATGCCCCCACCGTCGCCGGCTCCTTCAAAAACGCAAAAAAGAACCGCACCGCCTCCAAAACCTTCGCTGAAATAGAAGTCTTACCGCTCGCCGGCAAAGGCGACCGTTCCACTTCTGCTGACGAGGTCTTCGTGCGGCGCCGTCCTCGGCGCACACGTCCACGCGGCACGCGCGAGCGAGTCACTGTCATGTCTCTTGAACCACTCAAAAAAAACCCACTTCCATGCTGGCGGACAAAGCCAGCAGGGTGCCTGACCTCGGGGGGGGGGGGGGGGGGGGGGGGGGGGGGGGGGGGGGGGGGGGGGGG
>JBMTVN010000469.1:0-3121 GCA_049451415.1 Limisphaerales bacterium
TTCTGGGGGGCGGAGGATGGCGGTTTAGGGGTGGCGCCGGCCGGGGGACGGTTGGCGTGTCTTGAGGGCGAAGTGTGGTCAGTTTACTCCCTGCGGGAGGGCTTGAAGAGCCGGAGTCTAAGCTATTTGGGTGGGGATGGACGGGGTGGTCTTTGGGTTGGGTCCAATACCGGCATGATGAGGCTGGGGCTTGAGCAGCTGTCAGGGAGTGTATCGGGGAATCAAGGCAAACTCCCCATGCGGGTCTACCGGTTGCCGGACGGTCTGCCTACGCCCGAGTGTACTGAGGGATCGCAGCCGGGTTTGTGCCTCGGGAAGGATGGGCGGCTTTGGTTTACCACCGTGGAGGGGCTGGTTGGGGTTGATCCGGCCAACCTGGAGGTGAACCCTGTGCCTCCCGCGGTGGTGATTGAGTCAGTGGAAATAGAGGATGTGGCGTTACGGACGAATCTTTTGGAGATGCGCTGGCCGGAGACCGTGGTAGTGCCTCCGGGGCGGGAGAGAGTGGAGGTGCACTACACGAGCCTGAATCTTCGATCGCCTGACCGTGCACAGTTTCGCTATCGGATGGACGGGTATGAATCCAGGTGGACGGAGGCTGGGGATGCACTAGTGGCGCGATACACGAAACTTCCGCCGGGAGAGTATGGTTTTCATTTGCAGGCGAGCAACGAGGATGGTGTTTGGAATGAGGAGGGGGCGCGGCTTTCCTTTGTGGTTTTGCCACCTTTTTGGAGGACGTGGTGGTTTTTGGGCGGGATGACGACCTTGGTCTTGGCGATAGGCGCAGGCATTGTCTGGTATACCGCCACGCAACGGATGCGTCGTCAGGTGGGGCGGCTGCGTCAGCAGCAGGCCCTGGAGCGCGAAAGAGCGAGGATTGCCCGTGACTTGCACGACCAGCTGGGGGCGAGTTTGACCCAGATCTCGCTTTTGGGAGAGATGGCGGATGCGGACCGGGATTTGCCCGAGGAGGTTTCGGGATATGCCAGGCAGATTACCCAGACCTCGCGTGAGACTGCCAAGGTGCTGGATGAGATCGTATGGGCAGTGAACCCGAGTAACGACACCTTGGACGGGTTGATGACCTATTTCTGCAAGAACGCGCAGGAGTATCTGGCGGTTGCAGGAGTTCGGGTGCGGTTGGAAGTCCCGACACAGTTACCTGAGGTTGTTCTGCCTCCGGACGTTCGACACAATTTCTTTTTGGCGGCCAAGGAGGCAGTGACGAATGTGGTGCGGCATGCCCGGGCGACCGAGGCACGGATTCGTTTGCAGGTGGGTGAAGCGAGGATTGTGCTGGAGGTGCAGGACAACGGCAGTGGCCTGGGAGGGATGGATCCAGAGCGTGCGGCGCGCCGGAATGGGCTGAAGAACATGCGGAAGCGGATGCAGGATGTGGGGGGAGAGTTCGAGCTTGGGGATGCGGAAAGCGGGGGGGCGGTGGTCCGGCTGACTGTGCCAAGGAGTGTCGGCGGGAAGATGTTGGGCGGGGCAAGCAGAAGTCCGGGCAATTAGGGGTGGATCCTGATTGGGGGTGGCATCGATTCGTCTGATCAGGCACATTTCCAACTGTATATGGCGATTACGGTTTCCATTGTTGAGGACAACGAACAGCTCAGGGGCACGCTTTCCCGCGTGATTGCCCGATCGGACGGTTTTGAGTTTGTCAGCGATTACGGGACGGCGGAAGAGGCGCTGGATGCACTGGTTGGGGACAATCCTCAGGTGGTGTTGATGGACATCAATTTGCCGGGGATGAACGGGGTGGAATGTGTTCGCCAGTTGAAGCAGAAGCTGCCAACCGTGCAGGTGATCATGCTCACGGCGTATGAGGACACGGAGAACATCTTCAACTCCCTGGCTGCGGGGGCGATGGGTTACCTTTTGAAGCGCACCCCGCGCAACGAGTTGTTGGAGGCGATACAGGATGTGGTGAAGGGGGGATCTCCAATGACAGCCCACATTGCCCGGAAGGTGGTGCAGTCTTTTCAACGGCCTGTTGCCGCTCCCCAGGCGGTCGCTCCCAGTGAGACGATGTCCTTATCGCAGCGCGAGCAGGAGGTGCTGGATTTCCTGAGTCAGGGTTTCCTTTACAAGGAGATCGCGGAGAAGCTGGGCATCAGTTACGAAACGGTGCACACCTATATCCGGAGGATTTATGAGAAGCTTCAGGTGCGGACGCGGACCGAGGCGGTAGCAAAGTTCCTGAGGCGGGATTAAGGGGGCACGGATGCATGGAAAAGCCGCACCTTGCGGTGCGGCTTTTCGGATCCAGTACGCTGGGAACTGGGAAGCGTTACTGGAGAGCCTTGAAACCGGTGCCGTTGATGGCGGCGAGGACCTTTTCCTGGCTGGTCTGGCTGGGGTCAAATTTGACCACTGCCTTGCCGCTTTCGTGGCAGACATCCTGCTTTTGGACGCCTTTGATTTTGGCGAGAGCCTCGCTGACTTTACCGGAGCAGCCGCCGCAGTGCATGCCTTCGACGCCGACTTCGACAGTTTCGGAACTGACGGTGAATCCGGCTTTCTTGATGGCGGCCATGAGGTCCTTGTCTTTGACCTTGGAGGAGTCGTAGGCGACCTTGACGTATTTCTCCTTGGAGCAGGCTGAGGCTTCACCGACGCCGGCGACACTGGCGAGGGATTTGGACACTTTATCTTCGCAGGCGGCGCAGCTCATGTCCTTCACTTCATATTGGACTTTCGTGAGCTTGGCTTGTTTGTCGGTGCAGCAGGCCTTTTCGGCGCCTTCGGCGCAGCAGGTTTTTTCAGCGTCCGTGCAGACGGCTTTGTCTTCAGCGGAGACGTTGGCGGCCCCGATTGCGAGCGCGGCGACGGCGACTAAGGAGTAGGCTTGGATTTTCATAGTAGGTTTTGGTTACGCCATTTCATTGAGCCACTCGGCTCTGAATTCAATCAACGTATGAGCTGGCTAAGACGATATTATGACCGGCCATCTTTGCAAGATGGAATTGGGGGGGAGGTGAGCGCTTGGGCTTCAGCGGGGGGGATTTTGCTGTGTTCTCAGTGAGATGGGCTTGGGGTTAGGGGGTGCTGCGAGATGGTTCCTCGCTATTTTCAGTGGAATCAGAACTGAGGCAGGCGGAGTTTGCCGGCG
>JBMTVN010000470.1:0-3119 GCA_049451415.1 Limisphaerales bacterium
CCACATCCCGAACCTCCACCCCCGCAGTAAGTAGCGCCTGTAAACTCCATGAATCCCGCATCCGCCCATCCGTCGACACTTCAAACGCAACCTCCGTCACGACCCAGCCATTCGGATCAATCGCACCGATAAAGCTGGCAGACCCATCACTCAACCCGGACGTCCCAACATTCAACACGGATGCCGGTAAAGCACGGTGCACCGGAAAATCATACGACCCCTGGCTGCTTTCCAGCTCGTCACTGCGAATAGAAATGCTACCCGGCCGGGCCCCAACCAGAGGCATCACCTTAAAACTACGGTCCGTGTCAGGATAAACCACCCAGGGCTTGTTCGCAGAAGGCGACTCAATCAACGTATACCCGGGGGAAAGCCGTATCTCCGATATGGTCAGCGGATAGTTGCCGTCGTTTCTGATGGCAAATTCCTCCCCTCCATCGCGAATCTCCACCCGCGTGGTCTGATCATCCAAAACGAATAGCCCGCCCGCCGTCACATCCCTCAACCCAAGCGTCGGTTTCGGAACCGAGAACCCGTGCGTAGGACCAAACTCAGTCAGTGTAAGCCAACGGAAATAATTTGTAGCCCCCGGAGGCAGTCCCACCACCAGACCAATCCCGTCTAACTCACCCCCCGGAACGGTCGTCTTGGAGAAAACCACCCGCCGCAAACGGTGGTTCTCCCCATCCGCCACCATCAACTGCCCGTTCACGTTGTTGATGGCCACATCACTCGGAGAGTTAAACCTTGCCATCAACGGATCAGCATCATCCCCAAATCCCGCACCACCCCCGCCCGCCAGCCGCGAAACAACACCCCCCTCAACCCGAAGTATCTCGTTACCCCCGCGATTCGCCACATACAGAATGCCCGTCGGATCCAGGGCAAGCCCGCCAGGAGCGTTCAGATGCTCCTCAGCATACGTCACTACTGCCCCGGAGTCCGAGGATACCATCCGAATACGGTTGTTCCCTGTATCTGCAATGTAAATGTCCCCAGCCGCACTCACCGCAACCCCTGCCGGCCGATTAAAACTCGCCACCAGCGCCCCAACCGCCTCACCACTCTCATCCAACCCCATGACACCCGACCCCGCCACAGTCGTGACCACCCCCTCCAGGGTAACCCGCCGAATACGATGGTTGTAAGTGTCCGCCACGTACAAGGCGCCGTCGGGCGCCAGCGCGATAGCAGCAGGAGTGTGAAACCACGCAGCAGAACCCCGCCCGTCCCGATACCCCGCCTGCCCATACCCCGCCAGGGTCGACACCACCCCGCCCGGACTAATCACCCGGACGCAATGGTTATACGTGTCCGCCACATACAAGGTGCCGTCTCGACCAACCGCCAGACCCGACGGCTGCGCAAACTGCGCCACCTCACCGTCCCCATTCACAAAACCGAATCCCGTCCCGCCCGCCACCAGCCTCCCACGCCCCTGGAAATCCACCATCCGCACGGAGTTGTCACCCTGATCAACGTAGTAAATATTCCCCGACCGATCACTGGTCACACCTGCCGGAAATCCCCCAGCCCCAACCTGAAACAAAGTGTCCACCGAGGCCGTGGAAGCGAAATCTGGATTCGTCGCTATCTCCCACTGAATCAAACTGTCCAGCTGGTTGGTGCTGAAGTTAGCCCGAAATTCCAACTGCGTGGCCGAATTGGCCAGCACCGCCGACTCCACTGCCCCCAAATCCAACGCACCGTTCAATAACCTCTCAAACCCCAAACCTCTCTGGTCAGACTCCAAGTCCGTAGCCTCACCACCCGCATCAATCACCGGACTCCCCAACAACGGACGCATCGTCAGAGAACGACCACCATAATGACCCAACGGAGCGAGCATTGCCGGCCCCGTCAATACCCCCACCCCAGTCACCAAACCCGACCCCGCCAGCTCACCCACAAAATTCACACCCACCGTGGCCATCGCGACCCCGTCAGCCACGCTCAGATCAACAAAACCCGCTCCGCCGGAATTCTGCGCAACAATGGTGTTCTCCAATTGAATCACCCCACTCCCAGCTCGCACTCCACCACCACTCGCCGCTTCGTTGCCCGCTACCGTGCAATGCACAAGCTCCACCTCCCCTGAGCTGAGAATGCCCCCGCCCTCCTGAATCGCTGCATTCCCGGAAAACGTGCTCTGCTCCACATGAAGCACCCCGATGCTGGCAATACCGCCCCCTCCCAAGCCCGCCGAATTCCCAGCCAGGGTGCACTCAGAAACTCTCAGGCTACCGGCACTGTAAACCGCACCACCCCACCCCGGCTCCAGCCCCTCACCAGTGCCCCCCGTCAGACTAAGCCCGTAAAGCCCGACCTCCACCTGCTCGGCTCCAATATAAAATATTCTTCCCGCATGCCCCCCATCCAAGGTCAAACCGCGAGCCAGGGAACGTCCGTCAACCTCTACGCTCCGTTCCAGCACAATTTCTCCCGAAATCAACACCACTCTCCCACCCTCCAACCCGCCATCAAACCGCACGGTAATCCCCCCGGCCGCATCCCGCAAAGCCTCCCGAAGTGAAATCCCCGAACCCTCCCCCGAAGGGATGTCCAGTTCATCCTCCAAAGTGGTCACCACCACAAAGGCCGTCTGCACCACCGCCGCAGCCAGGTCAGCCGTCGATAGGTCGATACCCGACAAATCCATCCCGGAAAAGTCATACCCTCTCAGTTTAATCTCCCGGGTTACCCCCATACTGCGTAACTGCGCCAAACTCAGATTGGAACCAGACAGCTCAGTGCCAGTCAGGTCAGTCCCAGTGAAATCGAGACCGCTCACATCAGCCCCGGAAAAGTCGAGCCCCGCCAAGATCGCCCCCGCCGTGAAAAGCGTGCCCGACAACTGGGATGCGCTCCCCCCAGTCCCCGAAAGATCCGCACCACGGAGATCACAACCGGTAAAATCCACCCGGCTCAGATCAGCTCCGGACAAATCCAGCCCGCTAAGATTGGCACCTCTCCTGTCAGCCGCACTCGCAAGTTGATCCCCGGAAAGATCCGAACCGGAACAATCCGTCCCCACCAGCAATGCCCCGGTAAGGTTCGCCCCGGACAACGCCCCATCACTCAGGTCGGCCCCCGTAAAATCCGCCCCTGACAGATCCCTG
>JBMTVN010000471.1:0-3110 GCA_049451415.1 Limisphaerales bacterium
CCGACAATGCCGGGGCAGAGGTCTGGTGGACGGCCGTCACCATCGGCTCGTCCGCCTGCACGTTGATCACATACTCTGCCCCAATGGTCCGGTTTGCCTCGGCGATGCGGTCCGTCCCGCAACTGTGCCCCACGTCCGTCATCACCGCCTCAAACCCCGCCCCCTTCAACAAGTCCAGTAACCTGTCATTGTCCACGGCAAACCATAACGGAAACTCCGGCGCCTCACTCCGAATCCTCTCCGCCGTCCATAATATCACCGGCTTCCCCCTCACCTCGTGCAAGAGCTTCTGGGGAAACCGGGTGGAAGCCACCCGCGCAGGAACAATAATCGCAGTCTTCATGGTTCTCTCTCCAAATTCTCTAGTCCTCCCGCTCCTGAACTCACCGCCCCCCAAGCACGGAACGCATCTTGCCCAATCGCTCCTCCACCTGCTCATCCGTCCACCCCAGCTTGATCAGCATACAAATGGTCCGCCCCATCAACGCATCCGACTCCGGCACCTCAATCCCCTCCAAACTCTCCAACCACCCGGCCTTCTGCACCGCCAACGCCGCCGGACTCACCAGCCGCTTAAAATGCTCCCACCTCCGATGGTAATGCCAGTTGTTGTCGTACCAGTAAAAACAACCGTCCACCCCCGCCGCCCCCAATGCCTTCGATGCCTCCCGGGCCTCCCCCTCCGTCGGTAAAAAGAAACTCAGAAACGTGCCCGAATCGCCCGCCGGATCCGGCACCTCCCGAAAACTCAGCCCTTCCACCCCACGCAAGCCCTCCTTCAAAACCCCCTTCACTTTCCGCTGCCGCTCCAAGATCAAATCCAGCTTCCGCAACTGCGCCAACCCCACCGCCGCATGCAACTCGCTGATCCGGAAATTCAACCCCATGATCGGATGCAAATCCGCCCCCCGATCCTTCCCCCGATGATCATGGCCGTGATCAGTAAACGCCTGCACCAAGTCATGTATCCCCGCATCTTGCGTCACCACCGCACCCCCCTCCCCACAGGTCATGGTCTTTACATAATCAAACGAATACGCGCCCACCCTCCCAATGCTCCCCAAAGCCCGCCCCTCAAAACTAGCTCCCACCGCCTGCGCCGCATCCTCCACCAACACCACTCCCCGACGCTCACACAAGGCCGCCAGCTCCCCAATCCGCGCCATCGACCCGCACATGTGTACCACCAAAACCGCCTTGGTCCGCTCCGTCAATTTCGCCTCCACCGACGCCGGCGATAAACACAAGGTCTCGTCAATCTCCGCAAACACCGGAATCGCCCCCAACCACAACACCGCCTCAATGTCCGCCACAAAGGTAAACGGCGGAACAATCACCTCATCTCCCGCCCCCACCCCGCACGCCGCCAAAGCCGTAAAAACCGCCGCCGTACCACTCGAACAAACATGGGCATGCGCCACCCCCATCCGCTGCGCCAAGGCCGACTCCAGCTCGTTCGCCTTCCAACGACCCTTCCGCATCGGATCAAAACCGTAACGCATCAAGACCCCAGTCTCCAAAACCTCGGAAACTTCCGCCCGCTCTTCTGCTCCAAACCATTCAAATCCTGGCATAGCCGGCAAAGTTAAGGGCTTGCAATCAACCTTGACCAGCGGGAAAACGTCCCTGCTCAACAACAAGAATGCTGAGCTCGTTGCCCCAGCCCCCACAACCAGCATCAGTGCAACCCACCACCATGCCACAATCCCGCAGCCGCATACCCAAAGCTCTGGCCCAAGTGCTCACCACCTTACTCCTCTTGTTAGGCATCACCCCAACCAGCCTCGCCCAACAACCCCCAAACCCCCAAGCCACCCAAAAGATCACCCTCACCGACGGCTTCGACTGGATCGAACTCACCTCCGGCGAATGGCTCAAGGGAGACCTCAAAGCTCTCTACAACCGTAAGCTCGAGTTCGATAGCGATAAACTCGACCTCCTCAGCCTCGATTGGGAAGACATCCGCCAGGTCATCACCCACCGACCCCATATGATGCTCACGGAAGACCGTGTCCAATACTTCGGCGGCCTCCGCATCAATAACGACGAAGTGGAAGTCATCGACGTCAACGGCACCAGCCGCAAATTCCACCGCGACGACCTCGTCAGCATCGTCGAAGGCAGCCCCAAGGAATGGGACTACTGGTCCTTCAAACTCGGCCTCGGCGCTACCTTTCAACGCGGCAACACCGAACAAACCGACGTCAATATCTCAGCCCGCATCCGACGCCGCACAGCCGCCAACCGCTTCAGTCTCGACTACATGGGGCAATCTACCGTCATCGACAACGCCGAAACGGCCAACAACCACCGCGCCAACTCGTTCTTCGACGTCTTCGCCAGCCGCAGATTCTTCGTCCGCCCCATCTTTACGGAATACTACCGCGACCGTTTTCAGAACGTGGCCCACCGAATCACTCTCGGCGCCGGCGCAGGTTACACGCTCATCGATACTCCGCGCAGCGAATGGAACCTCTACGGCGGCCCCGCCTTCCAATACACCAAATTCGCCAGCGTCATCACCGGCGATAGCTCCGAAGCCAAAACCCCCGCATTCATCGCCGGTTCGGTCTACGATACCGAGCTCAACTCCTGGATCGACCTCTACTCCAAATACGACCTCACCATAGCCAACCAACGATCAGGCACCTATACCCACCACTTCCAAACCGGACTCGAAATCGAACTCACCGATATCCTCGACCTCGACCTCTCCGTCGTATGGGACCATATCCAATCCCCCCAGCAACGCGACGATGGCACCGTCCCGGAAAAGAACGACATCCGCCTCATCGCCGGTATCAGCCTCGACTTCTAATCTCCTGCATCCTCCCCCTGCTCGCCACGCTCCCCGGCCACTTTTGTCGCCAGCCGAACGCTCTCCAACACCACCCGCCGCCCCTCCGCAGATTCACCCGGCCGAAACCCGTTCAACATCACTGAAAAAGCCATCTTACTCCCCCCATACGGCTGCGCGTACCCCGCCAAAGCATAGATGTCTGACATCGTGCCCGACTTGGCCCGCACCTCCAACTCGCTCTCCGCCGTGTGAATCACCGTCACAGGCAAACCCGCCACAAAAGCCTCCCGCTCAGGATGCTGCTCCATAT
>JBMTVN010000472.1:0-3089 GCA_049451415.1 Limisphaerales bacterium
TGACAAGAGCGGGCGGGATTTGAGGGGGAAGGGTCGGTTGGATTACGTGGGGGGGCGGTATCTTCGCTTTGTGGGTTCGGGGGAGTATTTCCTGAAGGCCGGGGCGGATGCGCCGGAGAATTTACTGGCGTATGCGGATTTTGACGGGACGTATTCGCACAAACGTTTGGGGGATGTGAGGCCGGGTGAGGCGACGCCCTTGGGTTTGAAGACATGGGCGGCACATGTGAGGGATTAGCGTGAGGGGGATGCCACGTGGGCTGGGGGGCGGGGCAGGGGATTGATAGGGGCGCTGAATTATTGGTCGGGCAAGGGGTGCAACCGTTTTTACCGTATAACGCTGGTGGGGATGGCGATGACGTCTGGCCGTTTGTGGGGCGGGACGAGAAGCTGCAGTATGACTGTTCGAAGCTGGATCAGTGGCAGAGGGTGTTTGACCATGCGCAGGTGAGGGTATTGAACCTGCATTTCAAGCTGCAGGAGACGGAGATGGATGACAAACGGACGGGGCACGGGGGCTGAGGTGCCGGAGGCTTTGGATGGGGGGATTTGGGGGTGGAGCGGAAGTTGTATTGCCGGGAGTTGGTGGCGCGGTTTGGGCATGCGCTGGCGTTGCAGTGGAATTTGGGGGAGGAGAATACCCAGAGTGCGGAGCAGCAGCGGGAGATGGCGGCGTATTTACGGGCGGTTGATCCGTATGACCATATGATCGTGGTGCACACGTATCCTGATTGGCAGGAGCGGGTGTATCCTCAGTTGTTGGGGGAGGCGTCTGCGTTGACGGGGGCCTCGTTACAGAACAGCTGGCGGGAAGCGCATGAGAGGACATGGCGCGGGGTGGAGGCGTCGGTTCAGGCGGGGAAGCCTTGGGTGGTGACGAATGATGAACAGAATCCGGCGGACATGGGGGTGCCGCCGGATCCTGGATATGCGGGGCATGACGGGCTGGCGATGCAGGGGGGGGAGTGGTGTCCTTGGGTTTTCCCCCGGGCGAGCAGGGTGAGGACTGGGTGGTTTATGTGGAGCGGCAAGCGGCAAGCGCTAAGGGGTAAGCGGTAAGGGCGGTTGGCGGACTACTGTTCTTCGACCAATCCTTCGACTCAGGACGACTACTGACTACGGGTCTCGCTTGTGGCGAGACCGACTGCAGCTGTATGGGGTGGGTGCAATGATTTGCGGTCCACGCGGCGGACCGCAGGGAGAGAGGAGCGAGTAGAGAGTGCCGTTTTCAGGCGAAGGTGCGGCTATTCCAGCCCCAGTGGGAGCGGGGGATATTTTGGAAGTTGAGGAAGATGCGGTCGGCTGGGATACCGAGTTCGTGATGGAGGAGTTCGCAGAGGGTTTCGCTAAGGGTGGGTGCTTTTTCCTTGGGGAAGCCGAGGCTGCGGAGGTCGATGAAGGCGGTGGGGTCGGTTGAGTTGGAGAATGTGAGGAAGGCGTTGGGCTGGATATGGATTTGGACGTAGTTCAGGGATTTGCCGAGTTCATTACTGACGATGTCCGCGAGTTTTGGGGCGAGCGTTCTGAGTTCCTCCTGGGAGAGCGAGGCATTGGTTTGGAGGCTGAGGTAGGGCATGGGGGATGATTTCAGGGTTGGGGCATATAGCTGGGGGTGATGACGATTTCCGAGATGAGAGCGCGGGCGGGGAGGCGGGCTATGGTGAGGGCGAGGTCGCCGAAGTCTTCGGGCTGGAGCATACGTGCGCGCAGTTCGGGAGGGGGGACTTGGGGGCGTTGGTCGAGGATGGGGGTATTGACTTCGCCGGGGTAGATATTGGTGATGCGGACGCCTTCGGCGGCGACCTCGAAATTGGCGAAGGCTCCGATGGCGGCGTGGGCGAACTTGGAGGCGGAGTAGGGGACGCCGGCGAGGGGGAAGACGCGGCGACCGGCGACGGAGACGACATTGATGATGAGGCCGTCCTTGCGTTGCCGCATGGCTGGGAGTGCGGCGTGGAAGAGATTGAAGGTGCCGGTGGTATTGATGGCGAGGACGCGGTCGAAGTCTTCGGGTGAGAGGTCGTTGAAGGCGCGTTTGGGCACGTTGGTACCGGCGCAATTGACGAGGATGTCGGGTTGGAGGTCCTGTTGTTTGAGCCAGTCGAAGAGTTCCTGGACTTGTTTGCGGCTGGCGACGTCGCAGGGGTGGGTGAGGACCGGGTGTGGGGATTGGATGGACTGGGCGACTTGCTGGAGGGCGGTTTCGCGTCGGCCGCAGATAACGACGCGGCAGCCTTCAAGGGCCATGGCGCGGGCGATGCCGGATCCGATGCCGCTACCGCCGCCTGTGATGAGTACCTTTTTGTCTGCCAATGACATAGCCATGGTGTGGGATCGTATCGACTGGGGGATTGGGGGCAAGCCTGCTGAATTCGGCGGGTCGAATTCAGGTGGTATGGGGCAGGTGCCGGGCGTGGCGCTGACTATTTCCAAGGACGGAAGGCCGGGAGTAGTGAAGGTGGGGGTTGGGGGGGGTGAAGTTATCGGCGGCGTTGACGGACTCGAATTTGAGCACGGCGGTGACGGATGGTGGTGCGGGTGCGGGGATGTTCCGGATTAACGGGGTTGAGATCAGTTTTTCTGAGGCGGACTCGATGTCGGCGGTGATACAGCGGATCAACGATTCGGCGGCAGGGGTACAGGCTTCGTATGACACATTGAACGACCATATGGTTTTGACGAACCGAGTGACGGGGGATTTGGGGATTGGGCTGGAGGATGTGACGGGGAACTTTTTGGCGGCGACGGGTTTGAGTGGCGGGAGTTTGGAGCGGGGGAGGGATTTGCTTTAGACGATTGATGGGGGTGAGACGTTACGGAGTCATTCGAACACGATTACCGAGGTGAGTTCCGGTTTGGTGGGTTTATCGGTGACGGCGTTGAAGGAGGGGGGGAGTTCCACGGTGACGGTGGGTACGGACACGGAGACGATCAAATCAGCGATCACGGGGTTCATGGATCAGTATAACAAGGTGCAGTCGTTGATTGAGGCCAAGACCTCGATTGAGACGGGGTCGGATGGGAGCGTGACGGCGGCGGTTTTGCCGCTGGCGATTGTGGGTGAGGACGCGATTTTGGAGAATGGCCGG
>JBMTVN010000473.1:0-3087 GCA_049451415.1 Limisphaerales bacterium
GGGTTTTAATACGGATGCGGATGCGATTGTGCGGTCGGTGGAGGAGGATTTGGGGGTAAAGATGGATGGGGCTGAGGTGGTGATTTTGGGTGCCGGGGGTGCAGGCAGGACGGCGGCGTTGAAGATGGCGAGTGCAGGGGTACGGTCGATGTATTTGGTAAACCGGACCGAATCCAAGGCACGGGAGGTGGCTGAGGAGATTGGGGTGCGGCATCCCGGGGTGCGGGTGGAGGTGGGGTATCCGGCCGGGATGGTGGATTTGGTATTGAATGCGACCTCCTTGGGGTTGAAGGCGGGGGATGGGAGTCCGCTGGAAGGGAGTGGGTTGGATTTGGGGCGGGTGGGTGCGGTGTACGATATGATTTATCGTCCGGCGGAGACCAGGTTGTTACGGGATGCGCGGGTGGCGGGGAGGCCGGCGTGCAACGGTATGGGGATGTTGTTGTATCAGGGGGTGAGGGCGTTGGAGTTATGGACGGGGAGGCCGGGGCCGGTGGAGGTGATGCGTGAGGCTTTGCGCCGGCACTTAGAGGAGGCTGCGTGTTAGAGCCGGTTTTTGATCCGCGGGTTTGGGCAGCGGTGCCGGATGCTTTTTGGGCGGTGGTCTTTTTTGTGTTCGGCAGCATGGTGGGGAGTTTCCTCAACGTGTGCATTTACCGCATGCCGAGGGGGGAGAGTGTGGTTTCGCCGCCGTCGCATTGTCCGCACTGCGGGTATTCGATCCCGATGTATTTGAATGTGCCGTTGGTGACGTGGTTGATGTTGAGGGGGCGTTGCAAGAACTGTGCGGCGCCGATTTCCGTGAGGTATTTTTTGGTGGAGTTGCTGACGGCGTTTTTGTTCTTGAGCAGTTGGATGGCATTTGGGGGGGATTCGGCGTGGAAGGCCTTGATTTATGCCTTTTTGTTGGCGGCTTTTGTGGCTGCGACATTCATTGATTTGGAGCACATGATCATCCCTGATGAGATTACGATTGGGGGGATGTGGGCGGGGATGGTGTGTTCGGCTTTACTGCCTTCGTTGCATGGGGCGAAGGGTATTTTGGAGGGGGTGCTGGCGTCGTTGGTGGGTGGGCTGGTGGGGTTTGGCTTGGTGTATGGGATTGTGCGATTGGGCAAGCTGATGTTTGGGAAGCAGCGGGTGGATTTTGGGGAGCCGGTGCGGCTGTTGTTTACGGACGAGGCGTTGATCTTGCCGGAGGAGACTGTGCCGTATGACGAGTTTTTTTATCGGAAGACGGACACCATCCGGTTTCGGGCGGAGCGGGTTCAGATGGTGGACCGGTGTTATTGGGATGTGGACGTGGCGGTATCGAAGCATCTGCTGCGGATTGGGGAGGACGAGTATGATCCTGAGCCGGTGGAGTGGCTGCAGGTGGTGACGGACAAGCTGACGATTCCGCGGGAGGCGATGGGGTTTGGGGATGTGAAGTTCATGGGGGCGATAGGGGCGTTTTTGGGATGGCAGGCGACCCTGTTTTCGTTGACGGCGAGTGCGTTTATCGGGGCTTTTGTGGGAATCACTCTAATTGCGGTGGGGAAGCGGGAGTGGTCGAGTCGGTTGCCGTATGGGCCCTACATTGCGTTGGCGGCGGTGATTTGGATGTTTTGGGGTCCGGGGATCCTGCGGTGGTGGTTGCAGATGGGGATTTAGTTGGGTTCCCGTAGAGCGTGAATGGGGGGATGGGAGCGTGAATGGTGCTGGTGTGAGGGTTCTGAGATTATCCGCGTGAACCTGCCTTACATGAATGGAGTCCTTGCCGGGGGATTCTTCTTTATTGGTCTGAGGAACGGCTGATGTGGGGGTTTAGATATCGCAGGTGCGTGCGGCGTGGCGGAGGGCGAGGATGGGGTCGGGCCAGGTGGGGATGAATTCCTGGGCGACGTAGCCGGTGTATCCGGTATCGAGGAGGGCCTTGAGGACACCGGGGTAGTGGATTTCCTGGGTGTCATCGAGTTCGGCGCGGCCGGGGTTGCCGGCAGTATGCACGTGAGCGATGACATCGTGATATTGGCGGATTCGGCGGATGACATCTCCGTGCATGATTTGGACGTGGTAGATGTCGAAGAGGAGTTTCATGTTGGGCGAATCGACCTTGCGGATGAGGTCGACACAGAGGTCGACATTATCGCCGAAGTAGCCGGGGTGGCCTTTCATGGGGTGTGAATTATCGCGCGAGTTGAGGTGTTCGAGGCAGAGCGTGACGCCTTGTTTTTCGGCTTCGGGGATGACGCGTTTCCAGCATTCGACGCAATTGCGGGTGGCGGCTTCGTCGGAGATCCCGGGTTCGCGCATGCCGGTGAACGTGATGACCTTATTGAAGCCGTATTGGGTGGCGAGCTGGATACCTTTACGGAGTTCCGTTTCGACTCTGTCGTGGTTGGCTGGGTTGAGGGGGCCTTGGGCGAAGCCGTGGCTGCTGCCGAGGGAGATTTCGAGTCCGAGTTGGCGGATGGCGGGGTAGTGTTCCGAGTCGACGCCCTCCATGGCGACGAGGCCGATCTCCTTGCAATGGCGGGCCAGTTCCATGGTGGGCATGGGATTAAACGTCCAGCCCATGATGGATTGGCGGATGCGGCCTTTGGTGATCTGGAAAGAGGCGAGGTCGTCGAGGGGGCGGGTGGCGCCCGTGAGGAGGGCGGGGGAACTGGCGGCGACGAGGCTGGTGGAGGTCAGGAAGCGGCGTCGGCTGGAGCGCGGGGTGGTATGCATGGGGTTATTGGGTGGGATTGGAGATTTCGTAGCCTTCGGGGATGGCGGCTTTGAGGAGGTCGGGATTGATTTCGGTGTTGGGCTGGGCGTTGTGGAATTCGTTACGGAGTTTTGAGCCATCGGCGAATGTGAGTTCGGTGGCGATGAGGTTGAGGTCGCTGGTATGGAGCGTGACTTGGATACTGGTGACCCAGCGGCGGGATTCGGCGGCTTTGGGTTCGAGGTGGATGACGGAGGAGTCGCCGTCCGGTTCGACTTTGAGGACATTGAATTGCCGGGTGAGGTCGTCTTGTTTGCGGGGGAATCCGGCTTCGAGGAGCGTGAGGGAGCTGCGCCAGGGGCCGGCCTTGGAGCCGGTGAGGGGGTAGATCTCGG
>JBMTVN010000474.1:0-3085 GCA_049451415.1 Limisphaerales bacterium
GCAAACCGCATCCTCCAACCGAAACTTCCCCTCATCAAAAAGCACCATCAACGCCACCCCCGTGACCGGCTTGGACATCGAGTGAATCCGGAAAATCGTGTCCTCAGTCATCACCACCCCACGCTCACGGTCTCTCATCCCCACGGAATCCGCATACGCCACCTTCCCATCCTTCGCCACCATCGTCACCGCACCCGCCACTTTGCCATCCTCCACGATCGATTCCATCCGCGGCCGAATCCGCTCCATCACCTCCGCATACAAACCCACCGCCACCGGCTGCACACGAGGCAACTCACTCCCACACACCCCAAAAGCCAGCACCATGGCCAAAATCAAAAATCGGAACAACATGCGCCATTCCTAACCCCGCCTGCACAGCCCCACAACTCCTAGCCCCCCTCCGCATACCCCCAGCAGCCCTGCCTAATCCTTGCACGCTTCCATATCCTCAGGCACCATTCCCCATAACAGCCTCCCGAATACATGCCATAAAGCCTGTTCATTCAGCCCATGGTCACTTCACCCAAAAAAACACCGCTGCCCCTCCGGATTCTCCTCCTGCTCGCCACCTGTCTGCTCCAGCAACCCACCTCCCAGGCCATCGACTTCAAAACCGATATCCAACCCCTCCTCGCCGAAAACTGCGTCCGCTGTCACGGACCCGAAAAACAAAAGGGCGGCCTCCGCCTCGACTCCCCAATGTTCATCCAACAAGGGGGTGACTCCGGGGAACCCGTCCTCATCCCCGGCAATAGCAGCCAAAGCCATATCATCCAACTGGTCACGGCGGCCAACCCCGCCGACGCCATGCCGCCAAACGGACCACCCCTCCCAGCCCAGCAAATCCAACTCCTGCAGGACTGGATCACGGCCGGCGCACCCATGCCGGAAACCGAAACGGAAACGGCACACCCCCTCACCACGGATCACTGGTCCCTCCAACCCCTCCAACACCCCACGCCTCCCAACCCCCAAACCCCGTCCGCCACCAACCCCATCGACGCCTTCATCCAAGCCAAACTGTCCGAACACCAGCTCCAACCCTCCCCCGCAGCCGATCCCACCACACTCATCCGCCGACTCTACCTCATCCTGCATGGCCTCCCCCCCACCCCCGCTGAAGTGGAAGCCTTCACCCAGGATACCCAACCCGATGCCTACGAACGCCTCGTCGACCGCATCCTCGCCAGCCCGCGCTATGGCGAACGCTGGGCCCGACACTGGCTCGATGTCGTCCGCTATGCCGACTCCAATGGCTTCGAAACCAATCGGGAACGCAAGACCGCCTACCCCTACCGCGACTACGTCATCGCCTCATTCAATGAGGACAAGCCCTACGATCAGTTCATCCGTGAACAACTCGCCGGAGATGCCTACGACATCGACGCCGCAACCGGATTCCTCGTCGCCGGTCCGTATGACATCGTTAAAAGCCCCGACCCGAACCTCACGCTCACGCAACGTCAAAATGAGCTGGATGACATGATCAACACCACGGGCACAGCCTTTCTTGGCCTCACCCTCGGCTGCGCCCGCTGCCACAACCACAAGTTCGATCCCATCCCGCAAAAGGATTACTACGCTCTCCAAGCGGTTTTCGCCGGTGTCCAACACGGAGACCGCCCCCTCCGTAAAAAACTCTCCCCCGCTGAAGCCGCCGAACTTGGAGCGCTCAAACAATCCCTCTCCGAAACGCAAAACGCCCTCGAACACTACCGTAACCTCGCCCGCAAACAGCCGCTCCCCCAAGGCAATACCCCCCTGCGTGAAGCCGTAAATCACCACCTCAACCACGAATCCTTCCCGCCAGTCCCCGCACGCGCCGTCCGCTTCACCATCCACGCCACCACCGGCTCCAGTGAACCCTGCATCGATGAACTCGAAATCCTCAGTTCCAACGACCTGAATGTCGCCCTCTCCACCAACGGCGCCATAGCCACCGCCTCCGGCACCCTGCCCGGCTACGAAGCCCATAAACTCGAACACATCAACGACGGCCGCTACGGCAACGACCGCAGCTGGATCTCCAACACCCCCGGAACTGGCTGGATACAAATCGAGCTTCCCGAAACCCAAACCATCACGGAAATCCGCTGGGGCCGCGACCGTAACAACGCCTTCAAGGACCGCCTCGCCACACGCTACACCATCGAAACCTCCACGAACCTCCAAACCTGGACCACCATCGCTTCTTCCGATTCCCGCCTCCCCTACAACAACGAACCAGACCCCAACGCCTTCCTCACCCGCCTGTCCCCCGCACAAGCCGACGCAGCCAAAGCTCTCCAAGAGCAAATCGCCACTACCCAAACCCAAATCAACCAGCTCCGCGGTGACCAAATGGTCTGGGCCGGCACCTTCTCCCAACCCGAAACGACCCGCCGCCTCTACCGCGGTGACCCCCTCGCCCCACGCGAACCCGTCGCCCCCGACACGCTCTCCGCCCTCGGCACCCTCGACCTCGCCATGAACGCCCCCGAACAACAACGCCGTATCCAACTCGCCAACTGGATCGCCAACCCCCAAAACCCGCTCACAGCCCGCGTCCTCGTCAACCGCCTCTGGCACTACACCTTCGGCACCGGCATCGTCCCCACCCCCAGTGACCTGGGCGCCAATGGTATCCCACCCACTCACCCGGAACTGCTCGACTGGCTCGCCACGGAATTCATCCATCATGATTGGTCCATCAAACATGTCCTCAAACTCATCCTCACTTCCCACACGTTCCGGCAGTCCAGCCGCCCCACCCCCAATGGCATCGCCCTCGACGCCTCCAGCTCCCTGCTCTGGCGCTTCCCCCCGCGGCGCCTCGAAGCCGAAGCCATCCGCGACAGTATCCTCGCCGTCTCCGGTGACCTCGACCTCACCATGGGCGGCCCGGGCTTCTACCTCCACGAGGTCGAAGTCGAAAACGTCATGCACTACCACCCCAAGGAAGAATTCAGCCCCGCCGAATTCCGCCGCATGGTCTACCTCTTCAAAATCCGCCAGGAACAAGACGCCATCTTCGGCGCATTCGACTGCCCCGATGGCAACCAGGTCGGGGGGGGGGGGGGGGGGGGGGGGGGGGGGGGGGGGG
>JBMTVN010000475.1:0-3085 GCA_049451415.1 Limisphaerales bacterium
GCTGCGGTTGGGGTGTTGGTGTCGGGGGTGCTGTTGACGGGGATCCTTTGGTGGATGGGGGAGGGTTTTGTGGTCGTGGCGCAGTATGCCCTATTGGCGCATGTGCCGGTGATGTTGGTGGAGGGAATCGTTACCGGTTTCGTGGTGGAGTTTTTGGGTCGGGTGAAGCCGGCTTTATTGGAAGGGGGTGCAACGTGAGGTGGGAGCGCTTGCTGTGGATGGTGCTGATGGTCGTGATTGCGGGGCCGGTCTGGGGGCATCGGTTGAGCGTGGATTGGGAGGTTCGCGCGGGCGAGTTGGTCGTGCGGGCCGGGTCGGAAGGTGAGCCGGCGAGCGGGGCAGACATGGAGTTAAGAACAGGTGGGGGTGAGTTGGTGGGGATGGGGAGGTCGGACGATTTGGGTGGCTGGACGTGTCGGCTTCAGCAGGCGGGTGACTATGCACTTGTGGTGGATGCGGGATTGGGGCATCGGCGGAGCGTGAGTATTCATGTGGCGGCCGAAGTGCTCGCCGGCGGGGGGGAGGCGGGAAGAGGACAGGCAGGGACGGAGATGAATGGGGGGGATGCCGGGGAAGTGGCTGCGACGAAGGGCAGCACCGAATCCGGGCCGGGGTTGGGTTGGCGGGCGGCTTTGGGGGTGACTTTGATTTTCCTGTTGGCTGGGGGCTGGATGCGTTGGAACCGGGATCGGAATGGTTTGCCGGGGAGGTCGCCATGAAGGCTGAGGCCGAGCTTTATGCGAGGGGGCGGTCGCCGATGCATGACTGGGATGCGCGTTGGAAGCTGGTGGCCTTGGGGGTATTGGCGTTTGTGTCGGCCGCCATGGACAGTGTATTTGCCGCGGGGATGGCCTTGTTGTTTGCGCTTGTGCTGTTGGGTGTGGCGCGACTGCCGGTGAAGCTGATCTGGAGGCGTTTGGCGGTGGCGCAGATCATCCTGTTGCCCTGCCTGTTGATCCTGCCTTTTTCCTTTGGGGGTGAGCGGTTGAGCTCGGGGTGGTGGAGTGTGAGTGTAGAGGGAGTGAGGTGGGCAGGGCTGTTCTATTGTCGGGCTTTGGCGGTGTTGGTCCTGGGGTTGGCGGTGGTGTATTCGACCCCGATGGTGGTGCTGTTGCGGGCGCTGCAGTCTTTACGGGTGCCGAGGGTGCTGGTGGAGATCGCGCTGCTCACCTATCGGTATTTGTTCACCTTGGCGGCGGAGCTGACGCGGATGCGTTGGGCCCTGCTGACGCGGGGTTTTGGGGCGCGCAGTGCCGTGCAGTCGTATCGGCCTTTGGCCAATGCTGTGGGGGTGACCCTGGTGCGCAGTGTGGAGCGGACCGAGCGGATTCAGCAGGCGATGATTTGTCGTGGGTTTCAGGGGAGGCTCCAGACGATGCAGCGTTTTGAAGCTGGGGTGGCGGATGTGGCGAAGGCGTTGGTTTGTCTGGGGGGGGCAGCGGCCTTGTTATGGCTGGAGCGGGGGCAAGGTCGATGACGGCACAAGACTAGGAACACATGAGTTGTTTGGTTGAAGTTGAGCATTTGCGATTCGCCTATCCGGGTGGAGGGGCGGTTTTGCGCGATGTGTCCCTGCATATCGGGCACGGGGAACGTGTTGGGTTGATCGGTCCGAACGGGGCGGGGAAGACCACGCTGCTGCTCGTGCTGGCGGGTTTGCTGGATGGATTTGAGGGGGAGGTTGCGGTGGCCGGTTGTGATTTGGGAGCGCGCGAGGGACGGCGGACGGTGCATCGCAAGCTGGGGGTGGTGTTCCAGGCGGCGGACGACCAGATCATCAACGCCACGGTGCATGATGACGTGGCCTTTGGGCCGTTGAACCTGGGGCTGGGACGCGAGGAAGTGGAGAGGCGGGTGAGGGGGGCCTTGGAACAGGTAGGGATGGATGAGAGTTTCTATGGGCGCATACCTTTTCATTTGTCGGCGGGAGAGAAACGGCGGGTGGCGATTGCTGGAGTCGTGGCGATGGAACCGCAGGTGGTTTTGATGGATGAGCCGACAAGTGATTTGGATCCGCGCGGGCGGCGGGAATTGCAGGCCATTTTGAACGGGATTCCTGTGACGCGGCTGGTTTCGAGTCACAACCTGGATTTTGTTCTGGAGACATGCGACCGGGTGGTTCTGCTGGATGAGGGGCGGGTCTGTGCGGATGGTCCCGTGCGCAGCGTGCTGGCGAACGAGGCATTGATGCTGGAGCACGGCTTGGAGGTGCCGGGGTCGATTTCGCAGGCGGAGCGAGAGTGGGCACTCACCCAAGATCCATTTTCACTGCATGTCCATGACCATTCCCATGACCATCACCATGAACACCCACATCATCACCCATAGAATTCTCTCGAGTCGCCGCCTGTTGCTGACCCTCGGCGTGGGCTGGTTGCTGGCGGCCATGCCGGTTCAGGCTCATTTCCCGATCCTGATTCACGATGGCGGTTTAGCGGGAGGGGCGGGGGATGTTGCCGTGACCTTTGCGATGGGGCATCCGTCTGAGCTGGAGTTTGTGCCGGCGAAGCGGCCGGCGGAGGTTCAGTGGATGGATCCACAGGGGCGCGTGACGGATTTGGGCGAACGGCTCGAGGACACGACATTTCACGGGAAGACGAATGCGGTGGCTTGGCGCGCCTCATTGCAGCGGGTGCGGGGCGATGGGTGGTTTCTGGTCGCTTCCGAGCCGGAGGTGGATGAGGCATCGAAAGTGATTTATCAGGAGTGGGTCAAAGTCTGCCTGCATCACGAGCGCCAGGGTGGCTGGACCCGGGTTGCGCGGCATCCATTGGAGATTGTTCCGCTGACGAGGCCGTATGGGTTGAGGCCGGGTATGGTCTTCAGCGGTCGGCTGCTCAACCGCGGCAAGCCGGTGTCCAATGAAGAGGTTTACTTTGAACACCTGAACGATGAGCCCCCGGTGGAGGGCGAGATGCCACCTGAGCCGCTGGTGACGTTTTCCGTGCGGACCGACGATGACGGGCAGTTTGTCTTATCCTTGCCTGATGGCGGGTGGTGGGTGGTGGGGGCTTACGCGGATGGCTTGGGGCCAAAGGAGCATGGAGGGGTGGAGTATCAGCTGGAGGGATTCGCGGGGTTGTGG
>JBMTVN010000476.1:0-3085 GCA_049451415.1 Limisphaerales bacterium
CCCCTCCTCCCTGCGGCGCCGCTCTGCGCTTCCCGCTATGCGCTTACCCCTTCCCGCTATGCGCTAGGCGCTAGGCGCTCAGGCGCGCCCCAATCCACTCAACCACACGCTGCGTTGTCCCCCGATGAGACTCCACAAAGGCCCGACCCGAAGCACCCATCCGCTCCGCTAACTCAGCGTCCGAGAGGATCTCCTCCAACTTTCCAGCAAGCTGCCCCGCACCAGACACCTCACACGCTGCCCCGAGCTCCAGAAGTTCACGGGAAATATCCGGAAAGTCCGACATGTCAGGGCCAAACAGCACCGGCTTCCCCGTCGCAGCCGGCTCAATCGGATTCTGCCCCCCCTTGTTGGCCAAACTCCCTCCGACAAAAGCCACGTCCGCCACCTGATAAAGCGACGCCAGCTTACCCATGACATCCACCACCAGCACGTCCCATCCGGAACCAACCGGGCCCCGTGACCATCGCGCAACGCGGAGTGATCGCCCCTCAGCCATTGCTTGCAACTCA
The DNA here is from genome assembly GCA_049451415.1 of Limisphaerales bacterium. Taxonomy (GTDB): domain Bacteria; phylum Verrucomicrobiota; class Verrucomicrobiia; order Limisphaerales; family JAHDYP01; genus JBMTVN01. Next base: position 513 of record JBMTVN010000476.1, read on the forward strand.
GCCCCCCGACGCGGATGTCTCGGCACCAGCACTAAACGCAAATCCTTCCACCGCTCCCGTAATCGACCCAAGGCTGCAAGCACCTGTTCCTCCTCCCCCGGATGGGTGCTGCCGGCGATCACAACCCGTGAGCTCTCCACTAAACCACACTCACCACGCAGCTGTATCAACGCATCCGCATCCATCACCCCACCAGCGACATCAAACTTGAGGTTCCCCACCGAACCCAACCGCCCAACCTCCACCCCGACCGACCCATACCTCTCTGCCTCGCCCCGAGACTGGGGAAATATCCGGTCAAAACTATTCAACGCCGGCGTGAATAAGGCACCAAACCGACGACACGACCGATAGGAACCAGGCGATAATCGTCCATTCACCAAGACCTCTGTGATACCCCGCAACCGAATCGCCCGCTGAAACCCCGGCCAAATGTCCGTCTCCACCAGGACCACCATCGCAGGATCTAACGCCCCCAAAACCCGTCCAATCGACGGCACCAAATCAAAAGGAAAATAGAAGATGCCATCCACCACACCACCCAACCGCTCCTCCGCCATTTCCCTCGCCGATAAAGTCGATACGGACATCACCAGGGGTCTGCCCTCCAAGACCCTGCGCAACTCCTTCACCAATGAAACGCACGACAAGGTCTCACCCAATGACAAGGCATGCACCCACAGGGGACGTCTCCCTCCCCGGGGAATCTCAAGACCCTGAAAACCCAACCGGCGAAACACCGTCTTTCTTCGCTTCGCCTTGAACAACATCCATGGCAATCCCAGGAGAATCCCCGTAGGCAGACCCACGTGCATCGCTGCCTGATACGCCCTGAACGAAAACCTCTGGCTCCACGTCTCCTTCACACTCCCACCCCCCTCCGCCGTAACTGCGCCTCAACTGCCTTCACTACCTCCCCCGGACGTATCCGCCCCATACACCCCATCGGCTCGCCCATCGGCGTGCGACAGACCTTCGAAAAGCATGGACTGCACCCCACACCGCCCTGCAGCACAATATTCCCCTCCCCATGCGGCCCGGTTCGGTTCGGCGACGTCGGCCCAAATAAAGCCACCACCGGCGTCCCCACCGCCACCGCAATATGCATCGGCCCCGTATCCGTCGACACCACCACGTCCGCCCGCTCAAACAACGCCGCCAACCCCTTCAAATCCAGCTTCCCATCCGTCCGCTTCAAAGGCATCCCCGCGTGCTTCTCAATCAAATCTAACACCCCCTTATCCTGCGGGGCCCCGCTGAACACCACCCGATACCCGCGCGCCAACAATCCCTTCGCCACCTCAGCAAACCCCTCCTCGGTCCACTGCTTCGTCCGCCACCGCGTCACCGGATGCATCGCCACCAAAGGACGCTTATCCTCACCTTCCTTCCCCACCAAGTCATCAACCCGCTCTCTCGCCCCGGACGAAATCGCAAGATCATAAACCACCTTGCCATCGCCAATCCCCACACCCTCCAACAACTTCAACCCACGGTCCAATGCATGCACTTCCATTGATACCGACGGAACCCGCTCGTTGAGAAAAACCCACGACCCCTCCATGTGATCCATCCCACGCCCAAAACCCACTTTCCGCCGACCCCGAGCCAAAAACACCCAGACACCGCTCTTCATCAATGCCTGGAAATCCAACACCAAATCATACCGCTTGCCCCTTAAATCCCGCACAAACCCAAACAGAATGCGCCCAGCCTCCAATAACCGACCCGACTTCAACGCACCAGTAAACCTGCGCCTCGACCAAACCAGCAGCCGGTCCAGCGCCGCATGGCCCTCCACAATCGGCGCCGACACCTCCTCCACCAACCAGTCAATGCAAGCCTCAGGATACGCCCGACGAAGCGCCGTCAACGCAGGCAACGTGTGCGTCACATCCCCCAACGCGCTCAACTTGACGATCAGGATGTTCACATCCGCGCATACAACGCCCGCGCAACCTCAGGCGTCATCTGCTCCTGCCAGTTCTTGCCCAATGCATTCTCCCATAATGGCGCCAAACTCAACGCGACCCGCACCATCTCATTTACCTGCTTCTCCTCCAAACCGGCCGTAATCCCCCTCGGAATCTCCACCCCATGCCGCTCCACCATCCGACGAAACTCCGCCACCTCCTGAGGATAATAGTCATCCAGCTGGTCAAACACGATGCAGTTGCCCACCCCATGCCGAGTCCCCAACACAAAGGACAACCCGTAGCTCAAGGCGTGCGCCACCCCCACCTGCGAATACGCAATGCTTAACCCCCCGAAATACGACGCAATCATCAGCTTCTCATCCGCCACCTCCCGGCTGATCTCAGTCAAAAAGACCTCCCGACACAGATCCATCGACTTTTCCGCATAGGCCCGGCTGAACTCATTAATGAACGTGCCCCGCAACGACTCCGCCCCGTGAATGTAGCAGTCCATCGCCGTGTAAAAGCGCTGGTTCACCGGAGCGTCCGCAATCAAATCCGGATCGAGAATGATCTGGTCGTAAGGCGTATAGTCCGAATTAATCCCCAACTTCCTCACTGGCCCGGTCAAGACCGCCGTCCGTGATACTTCCGCCC
>JBMTVN010000477.1:0-3082 GCA_049451415.1 Limisphaerales bacterium
CCGATACCCACAGCAAAACCATCGGTTACCTCACGTGGATCTTCGGGTTCACCGGCTCCCATCGCTTCTACTTCGGCCGCCCCATCTCAGGCACAATCTGGTTCTTCACTCTCGGCCTCTTCGGTATCGGCTGGATCATCGACCTCTTGCTCATCCCCTGGATGGAACGCACAGCCGAATACCGCTTCAACCCCGGCCCCATCGATTACTCCGCCTCCTGGATCCTCCTCACTTTCCTCGGCGTGTTCGGCGTCCACCGACTCTACATGGGCAAATGGGGCACCGGCCTGATCTACCTCCTCACCGGAGGCCTGCTCCTCGTCGGTGTCTTGTACGACTACTGGACGCTCAATACTCAGGTCAGCGAAATGAACCGTAGTAAAACTCTCGGCTGAGCTGACACCCAAAAGTCACCCCGCCTCCATCACGACTTCACCTATACATTCCCTGCTTGAGACGGTTTAATCACCAACCGTTGTATGGGAATGTCGTTGCTGCCCCAGCGGATTCGGTCCGCATCCGCCAATGCCCCCAGAGCCATCCTGCTGCTCTGGCTGTTCGCACTCACCCTGCTCACCGCTTGCCGCAACCCACACCCTCATTCGGTCCGAGTCTGGAACCCGCCCACAGCACTCACCCAGACCACCCCCACCACAACCTCCACCAACTTCCAACTCCTCATCTATAATATCTGGGGACTCCCCGGCTGGATGAACGGCGCCCCCTCCTCCCGCTACTCCAACATCGCATCCCAAATCGATGAACTGCAGACCGACTTCATCTTCCTCCAGGAAGCCTGGTCCTCCTCCTCCCTCTCCGCCATACCGCAAAACCCCTCGTGGTCCGCCGCCGGATACCAACAGCCAGACTGCTTCTTCCAACGTAGCGGATTGGTCTGCCTCTCCCGCCACCCCATCCTCAACGCCACTTTCTACCCGTTCCAACAAGTCCAACTCCCCGACTCCATGGTGCAGAAAGGCGCCCTCAAAATTACCATCGACCTCCAGTCCGGCCACACGCTCAACCTCTGGAACGTCCACCTCCAGTCAGGACCACCCAACCCCACCCGCTTGGCCCAAATCCAGGAACTCGCCCAATGGGTCCGCCAAAGCGAAGATAACCAAATCGCCGACATCATCGCCGGTGACTTCAATTGCACCCCCGATAGCCAAGCCTACGCCCTGCTCGTCCAACACTTCGGCGAGGATCTCACCTCCAACCACCCCAACCCCCACATCATTACCTACCTCGGCAGCAACCACCCCTCCGACCCCGCCTGCACTCTCGATTACGCCTTCCTCCACACGAAACACCAACAACTCTCGGTCACCGCCCAAACCCACCCCTTCACCCCACAAGGCAACCTCACCCACCTCTCCGATCACATCGGCCTCAATGTGCAGCTGGATATCCAAATCCCCACCACCCTGCTCTCCGCCATCAACACAACCGCCTCCCCAACACAAGAGCAACCCGCCCTCGACTAGCCTCCCCATGAAACTCCCGCGAAGAAAACTGCTTCGCCTGCTCCTCCTCACCATACTCAGCTGCTCCCTCCTCCTCTTCCTCGCCATCTTCTTCCTCTGGATACTCCCCTTCTGGGGAATTCCCTTCAACGCCCAACGCCACACCCGGACCCCCATCACCCCACCATGGGCCCTCGAATGCTGGCTCTGGGAAGATGACACCAATACCGCCGATGCCGTCACGGAATTGCTCGAGGGCTACGCAGCCCACGATATCCCCGTCCGCACGATCCTCATCGATAGCCCCTGGAGCACCCGCTACAACGATTTCCAGCTCGATACCATCCGCTACCCCCAAAACTTCCTGCCCGACCTCCAGGACCAAGGCTACCGTGTCGTCCTCTGGATGACCTGCATGGTCAATTCTACCAACAAGGATACCGCCATCCCCACAGACCCCGGCTGGTTCGAAAATGCCCGCACGAACGGCTACCTCGCCGGCCAAGGCTTCCAGTTCAAATGGTGGAAAGGCTACGGCTCCCTCCTCGATTACTCCAACCCCAAGGCGCTCACCTGGTGGCACTCCATGCAGCAAACCGCCTTCAACCTCGGCATCGACGGATGGAAACTGGACGGCACTGACACCTTCTTCTCCTCCAGACTCTTTGACACAATCCCCCTCCCCTACCAGAAAACATATCAAGGATGGATGACCACCCGCGGCTACATGGACCTCTACGCCCGCCACGAATACCAGCACGGCCTCACCCAAAACCCGGACTTCATCACGCTCATCCGCGCCGTCGACACCCCCCTCGCCCACCCCGAAGGCTTCGCCCCGCTCGACGCTGCCCCTGTCACCTGGATCGGTGACCGTACCCATACCTGGCAAACGGAAGACACCCTCGGACAAGACCCCTCCGCACAGGAAGACCTCGCCTTCAAATCCCTCCGCGGCCGCGGCTTCGAGGCCGCTATCCGCGATGTCCTGCTCAGCGCCAAACGCGGCTACTCCGTCGTCGGCTCCGATATCGGCGGTTACCACGGCGGAACTCCCATCCCCCCTCGCCTCTACATCCGCTGGGCACAGTTCGCCTGCTTCTCCGGCCTCTTCCTCAACGGCGGCCACGGAGAACGACGACTCTGGCTGCGCTCCACCCAAGAACTCGAGATCATTCGCAAATTCGCCTGGCTCCACACAGAACTCATCCCCTACCTCTACACCCACATCGTCGAAGCCCACCACGGCGCACCCCCGCTCATCCAGCCCACCCGGGGCCGCTACCATTACTTCCTCGGAAATGACCTCCTGATCGCCCCCATCTATCGCGACAACCCCACGAACACGATCCAACTGCCCCCGGGCCTGTGGCGCTACCTCTTCAACGACTCCGAAATCCATACCGGCCCCAAGGAACTCACCCGGACCTTCCCCCTCGATGAATACCCCGCATTCATACGTGAAGGCTCCATCCTGCCTCTCCAAGTCTCACGCCCCTACTCCGGCTTCGGCGACACGAACTCCGCCAACCACCTCACTCACGCCATCTATCCTGGCAAAACCAACACCTTCACTCTCCATCACCACCTCAACACCAACAGCACCACCATCTCCA
>JBMTVN010000478.1:0-3074 GCA_049451415.1 Limisphaerales bacterium
CTCCTCTCTCGTCGCTATGCGGCCCCAGCCGTTTAGCGAAACGCCTTTTGCGCGAACCAATACAACGCCGCCCGCCAATGCTCCGGATCATGCCCGTGCCCATCCACATGCCACACATGCTCCACCCCATGCTCCTTCAAATACGCATGCACCCCCTGACTAATGTTGATCAACCCATCCTGGTTCCCACACGAAAGCCAAAGCAGCTTCAGTTGGGCCTTCGCCGCCGCCGGATCGGGCAATAACTCCGCCACCGGCTTCGTGTTCGGGGCCGATGAAAACCCGCCAACCCACGCAAACACATCCAGATGCCCCAACCCGAAATTCAACGACTGCCCCCCACCCATTGATAACCCCGCCAAAGCCCGCCCCTCCCGATCCATCCGCGTGCTATACCGCGACTCAATCGCCGGAATCACGTCATCCAACAAATCCCGCTCAAACACCGCAAACGCCGGGGCCGACGCAAACACGTTTCCCTCCGCCCGATCATTCTTCTGCGCCCGCCCATTCGGCATCACCACAATCATCGGCACGGCCTTCCCATCCGCTATCAGATTGTCAAACAACCGGTCCGGCGTCGCAAACCGAACCCACTCGGTCTCGTCCCCGCCAATCCCATGCAGCAAATACAACACCGGATACTTCACGTCCTCAGAATACCCCGGCGGCGTATATACCTGCATCTTCCGCACCACTCCCACAGTCTTGGAATCATACTCCACCATCTCCAACTTGCCCCGCGCCACCCCTTCCCGCTCCGCCACAATTCCCTCAGGCGGCTCCGGAAACGCCGCCTTGTCGTCGTCATTCAAGACAATCGGCCGACCAAACCCCCGCGGCTCCCCCGCCTGAAAAAAGCTCACCCCCATGCCCAACACAACCACCGCCACCAACGTCCTCGATAACTTCATCACGCTGCTCTCCTGATTCATGTTTCGTTTCTCGCACCCCAACAACCTGCACTAACCCGACCTCAACTCTCCAAAACCACCCGCAACACCTGCCCCGCACTCACCCGCACGCCCGCACCAAAATCCACATACGCAAACGCCCCACCCCCACGCTGCTCAACCCCCACCTCCAACTCCTCACTCCCCAAAAACACCCGCCCCCCCGCCAACCTCGCCTCAGCCGGCAACGCCAGCTTCAACTCCCTCAAAAACACCTCTCCCCACTTCACCTCCAACACCGATACCTGCCCCGCCTCCCCACGCCACTGCGCATAATTCCCCCAACCCTCAGCCGCAGTAAAAACCGCCTTAAAATCCTCCGGCGTGATCCGTGGCGCAAAACCCATCCGACCCGCCGGCCCGTCCAGCTCAAATCCCGACAACCCCGTCAATACCCCCCACGACGCCAGCGCCCTCGCATAATGATCCCCACACTCAATCTCGTTCCACGGATTCCGCTTCGCCGGATGATACCGCTCGTGAATCGCCCGGCACATCGCCAGACACTCCGTCACCATCCCCTCCCACGCCATGTGCCCCGCCACCTGATACTCAATCCCCGTCCAAACCTCGTTCCGATACCTCGTCGATTTCGCCCCCAAATGCGCCGACCTCGGCCAAGTGCACGTAAACAACCCGCCCTCACCCGGCCGCGCAAACCATCGCTCCGGCTTGTGCGCCGCATTCTGCGCCCCCACGTCCGGCGTCCAGCAATACCGCCAGATCGATTCCAAGGTCATCCGCACCTCATTGGGCGGATACAGATAACCCAACCCCACCTGATGCGCCCACCCCTGACCAAACATCTGGTCCGCCAAACAACCGTCCGCATATTGCCACTCCGGATGTTGCTCCAAATCGACGTCCTGAATGAAATACTCCCCATTCCACAACCGCTTCACACTCTCCCGACTCCCCAACTCCGCCAATCGCAAACACCGCGCCGCAAAATCACCCTCCCCCATGTGACGGGCCATCACCGCCGCCGCCCTCAATGCCCCCAAATACAACGCACCCACAAAGGTGTTCGCCCCATAATAATCCTGGTCATACGTCTGATGCTGTCTCCCCTCAATCATCCCGTCCCCATCCCCATCCTCCCCAATCAAGAACTCCACGGCCTTCCGAATGTTCGCCCAGTTGCGCCTCAGAAAACTGTCGTCCACAGAACAACAATGCTCCCGATACGCCTTCAAAATATAACCCCCCTGCGAATCCCCCGCCGATAATGTCCAACTCTCCCCCCGAAACCCAATCGACCCCGTCTCGGCATTAAACCCAATCCCTGGCGCAAAATCCTGCATCTCCCGCACCGATCGCTCCAAATCCGGAAACAAACGCGCCATCGCATGCTCGTAATTCCACACATGCCCGCACGTCCCATGACAACACCCGCACCCCTCCCAGGCCCAAAACCGCCCGCTCTCCCACCACTGACACGTCGCACTCGCCAGGTTCCCTACGGTGGAATGCAGCCTGTCCAATAACCACCACGGCAACGTGGAATCATAATAACTGTCGTGCCATAACCACGTCTCCCGCACATACCGGTCCAGATTCAAGGCCACATGAGCCACCACATCCTGGGCCGACCCAAACCGCTTCGCATACGCGTTCCCTACCCGACGTCCCTCGCGCATCATGTTCGGAAAACACCAGCTCACCACAAAGCTCACAGTTCGACTCTCCCCCGGCTCCAACTCATAACCCACACCCACCGCCCCCCTCACACCACGCCCCATCGAACTCACTGTTCCACCCGCCTTCCCCAAACCACCACGCCCGTCAAACAACACCTCCCCCACCACACCCTCCGGTAAAACCCGACTCACCATCCCCTCTCCCTCCCCCACTATCGCCAAAGCCATCGACCCGAAATCCGGCAACGCCGCCACGTCCGCCACCCCTCCACCCATCGGCTCATCCCGCAACTCAATCTGGTCCACGTTGATATGTCCCCAAGGCCCACCCTCACGATCGACAATCTCCAGCCTGGCCTTCCTCCCCGCCAAGTCCTCCACATTCCAGTTCTGCGCCCGTAAGCGCTCCTCGTTCCGCCCACAGGCGGTCCGCACAACCTGCCCCCCCACCACCAGGTTGATGCACGTCGACTCCTTAAAT
>JBMTVN010000479.1:0-3068 GCA_049451415.1 Limisphaerales bacterium
TGGAACTCCTCCCCAAAAACGAAATCCCCAGCCTCAGCGAGTCAGACACCCCCGCCGCCATCCAATTAGTCAACCGCCTCCACCAAGCCGGCCTCCTCACCATCCCTGCCGGACCCCAGGTCGTCCGACTCCTGCCCCCACTCAACCTCACCCGGGAACACGCCGCCGAAGCCATCCACCTCATCGAATCCACCCTGCAACAACTCGCCTAACACCCCCGCCCAACCAGACCCCGACACCTCCGCGCCACAGAATATTCACTTGAGCACCCCCAAAAAATGATGCTTAGCTACCCGTTTCCCAAAAGGGAATGAGCGGGCTATGAAACATCTCCTGAGTATTGAGGAACTCGACCACGCGACGATGCGCCACATCCTCGACGCATCCACCCCCATGAAGCGTGAGCGCGGCAACCATGCCCGGCAACCCCTCGCCGGCCAAACCTGGAGCCTCATCTTCTCAAAATCCTCCACCCGAACCCGCGTCTCCTTCAACGTCGGCATCCACGAACTCGGCGGCACAGGCATCTTCCTCAATACCAGCGAAATGCAGCTCGGCCGCGGTGAACCCGTCAAAGATACCGCCCGCGTCCTCGGCCGCATGACCCACGGCGCCGTCATCCGGACCTACGCCCAACAAGACGTCGTCGAGTTCGCCCAATACTCCGGCATCCCCACCGTCAACGCCCTCACCGACGAAGAACACCCCTGCCAAATCCTCGCCGATATCTTCACCATCGAGGAAAAACTCGGAAACATCGCCGGCAAAACCATCACCTTCGTCGGCGATGGTGACTGCAACGTCGCCCGCTCCTGGATGTTCGCCGCCGCCCGCATGAATTTCGAACTCCGTATCGCCGCCCCCAAAGCCTTCCAGCCACCACAAGACTTCTGCCAAAAAGCCGGAGGAAAAGTCATCTGCACGGAAAATGTAGCCGACGCAGCCCGCGATGCCGATGTCCTCTATACCGATGTCTGGGTCTCCATGGGCAAAGAACAGGAATCCCAAGACCGCCTCACCCAACTCCAAGGGTATCAGGTCAACCAGAACCTCCTGAAGCTCGCCAAGCCGAATGCCCTCGTCATGCATTGCCTCCCTGCCTACCGCGGCAACGAAATCGATGACGCCACCTTCGAGACCAACGAAAAGACCATCTTCGACCAGGCCGAAAATCGCCTCCACGTCCAAAAAGCCATCCTCGATTGGATGGTCTCCCACTAATCACCAACCTCATCACCCCTAGACGCCCGCACCCCCCGTGCTAAGCTAACCGCCATGGCCACACCACCAGCCACCCAACCCACACCCAAAAAGATCAACCTGCGCCGCCCCGACGTCATGCAGGCCGTCCAGGCCCAGGTGCTCTCCCACTATCGCAGCGAACTCGTCGACCGGATCCGCGCCACGGGCAACGAACTGACCGCCCCCAACGCCCTCACCATCAAACTCGCCAAGGAATTCGGCTTCTGCTACGGCGTCGAACGCGCCATCGACCTCGCCTACGCCGCCCGTAAGGTCTTCCCCGACCAACCCATCTATATCCTCGGCGAAATTATCCATAACCCCGAGGTCAATGACCAAATCCGCGCCATGGGAATCAAACTCCTCGCCGGCAAGGAAAAGGAAGCCGATATCGAGGACCTCCACGAAGGCGACGTCGTCATCATCCCCGCCTTCGGAGCCGAACTCGGCGTCATGCGCCGACTGGAGGAAAAAGGCTGCAAGTTCGTCGATACCACCTGCGGCGACGTCATGAGCGTCTGGAAACGCGTGCGCCAATACGCCAACGAATCCGTCACCAGCATCATCCACGGCAAAGCCTGGCACGAAGAAACCAAAGCCACCAGTTCCCGCGCCACCGACGGCCCCAACGGTCATTACCTCGTCGTGTTCACCCTCGACGAAACCGACTACGTCTGTAACTACATCGTCAACGGCGGCAATAAGCAGGAATTCCTCGAAAAGTTCAAAGGCGCCACCTCCGAAGGCTTCGACCCCGATACCCACCTCCAGGCCGTTGGCGTCGCCAACCAAACCACCATGCTCCGCGGTGAAACGGAAGAAGTCCAACGACGCATCCGCCAAGCCATCGCCGAACGCTACGGCGTCCAAAACCTCCAAAAACACTTCCGCTTCTTCGATACCATCTGCGGCGCAACCCAGGACCGGCAGGACGCCCTCCAACACCTGCTCGCCTCCAAAATGGACCTCCTCCTCGTCATCGGAGGCTATAACTCCTCCAATACCTCGCACCTCGCCGAAATGGGCGAATCCGTCCTGCCCACTTACTTCATCAAAAACGCCTCCAAAATGGTGTCCACCGATACCATCCATCACTACGACCAACATAAACGCGAAGAAGTCACCTCCCACAACTGGCTCCCAGCCGGCCACGCCAACGTCGGAATCACCGCCGGCGCCTCCTGCCCCAATAACCTCATCGAAGACGTCATCCACCGCCTCTTCGAACTCAAAAACGTCCCCATCAACTCCATCCTTACCCAACCCCAATAACCAATAATAGATCTCCCGATCTCCGATATCCCCTCTCCTATCTCCGATATCCGAACTCCCATCTCCCATATCCCATCTCCGATATCCGCCCCCCCCATCTCCCACACCCCAAAACCACCATGCCCCAAACGCGGCAAGAGCTCGAAAACCACGAATCCCTCCTGCTCGCACCTTGCGCCCAACTGAGCGGCCAAACCCGCGGCCGCACCCATAAGGAAGCCTCCCCGGAGTGGCGCACCCAATACCAACGCGACCGCGACCGTATCATCCACTCCCGCGCGTTCCGTCGACTCGAATACAAAACCCAGGTCTTCCTCAACGGAGCCGGCGACCACCTCCGCACCCGCCTCACCCACACGATGGAAGTCGCCGCCATCGCCAGAAACATCGCCCAGGCCCTCCGCCTCAATCAGGACCTCACGGAATCCATCGCCCTCGCCCACGACCTCGGCCACTCCCCCTTCGGCCATAACGGAGAAACCGCACTCCAAACTCTCATGCAACACCACGGCGGCTTCGAACATAACCGCCAAAGCCTCAGATCGGAAGAGCAC
>JBMTVN010000480.1:0-3066 GCA_049451415.1 Limisphaerales bacterium
GCGTCGGCTTGGGTCTGCTCAGCCTTCGGCCCCCGATGCACCTTCAAACACCACCGTCCCAGCTTCGCAAACCAACCAGATGCCTTGATCTCCTCCACCACATGGGAATCGCCATCGGACTCACACCGATAACCCTCATCCCGCAGCATCTGCATGAGCTCAAGTATCATCCCCCCCAGCAAATTGTCCTTCTCCTCATCCGGAACAGGTTTCGGAAAGTCAGGCTCTCGACTCACGACCCTGGCCGGAAAACCCAAAGCCAAACAACGCTCTGGAATGGAACCGCGCACCAACGAGTTCGCCCCCACCACAGCACCATCCCCCACTTTCGAACCGGCCAGCAAAAACACCCGCCACGCAATGGATACGCTCTTCCCAATCTCGATCGATTCAAACTCCACCGGATACCCTTCAAATCGGCTCAACCACGAGGTGTGCCCGAACAACAAGCAATCGCCCCCAATCCCCGTGTCGTCCCCAATCGTGATTGACCGCGTCGGATTGATAAACGTCATCTGCATGATTTGGCAGTTGCGTCCGACCACCAGCCGCGAATCAGGAAATTGTAACCCCCCCACAAACACCTGCTCGTTCACCTTCGTTCCATCACCCAACTCCAAATGCGGCGTATCAAAAATCGTCGCCGAACCAATCTCCACATACCGCCCAATCCGAATGCTCTTCCCCCGAATCACCGTCAAAAAGCCAATCGAGGTATGATCCCCCACTTCGACATCCTTCCCCACGATCACCGCCCCAAACCCAAGACTCACCCCCTTGCCAATCCGATATCCCCTCAACCGATACACGACCTTCTTCAAAAAGGACGGCATCCAGCCAAAGAGGACTAACTCGCGAACCGGAAAGCGGGATTTGCCAGTTAACATGGGTCGTATACCTACAAAAAATGGAACTTCTAAACCACTGGCACTACTCGCGAATGCGGGCCCCACCATCCACCACCAGGGTGTGCCCTGCCATCCCACCCGACGCGTCAGAACACAAGAACTGCGCCGCAAACGCCACTTCCTCCAAGGTGGTCAAACGCCCCCGGGGATCACGCGAGGCCGCCTCGCTCAAACGCCGCTCCGCATCCGGTAACGCCTTCCAGGCATCCGTCTCCACCGTCCCCGGCGATAGACAATTCACCCGCACCCCCTTCGGCGCCAACTCCACCGCCATGTGCCGCACCATCGACTCCATCGCTCCCTTGCTCGCCCCCACCAAGGTGTAATCCTGCACCGCATGCACCGCCCCCTCAGACGAAATTGCCACTACACTCGACGGATTCGCCAATCTCGGCAGCAGATGCCGGACAACCTCAAAGAAAGCCCTCACGTTTAAACCAAAGGTCCAGTCGAAATGCCGCAACGTCAGTTGCTCCAACGGCCGATGCACCCCCGATGCCGCAGCGAAAACCAGCATGGACACCGGCATCGACCGGGCTCCAACCGCCTCGTCCAGCGCAGCCATCCCTTTTGGCGAGGTCACATCAGCCCGCACCACCCCCAAACTCCACCCGGCCTTCTCCGCCCCCTCCACCATCGCCACCGCAGCAGCCTCATCCCGCACGTAGTTCGCCAAGACTGTGGCACCCGACTCAGCCAACCGACGGCTGATCGCCCCGCCAATCCCACGCGTGCCTCCAATGACTACCGCAAATCGCCCCTGAACTGAAAACATCCGGTCGCTCTTCTCATTCATGATCGTATTGCCTTTGATGTTTCTCGATCTCTCCCTCGCCCCTCAGCCACAACGACATCTCTATTGGCTACCCCTCGATCCAGCCTGTCCCCCGTGAGAATCCAGGTAATCCATCAGCACATCATCCCGGTGATCACCATCGAACTGATCCCTTGGCACAAACGCAAACATCAGCTCAGCCGCCGCCACGTTCGCCCCACCCACGTCCACGGAACATACCGCCGTGGCAAAGGACTCCTCGTTCGAACGAATCGTAGCCGTGATGCGACAGAACTGGTCAGGCTGAACCCACTTCCTGAATTTGGCCGACTTGATCTGTGCCAGCATCGCCCGACCGCGCGGACGAAACTCCGCATCCAGGCACTTGCCGCAAGCCTGAGCCATCATCTCCGTCAGCAACACCCCCGGCACGACCGGAAACCCCGGAAAATGATCCCTGAACAACTCCTCCGTGGATGGAAGCGTCTTCTCCGCCTCAATGGCTTTCCCCGGCACCATCGAAGTAATCCGATCAAGCAGGATAAATCGCACAGATGATCGCCCTTTAAACCAGCTTCCCGTTCGCCCTCAACACCTCCAGCAGATCCGCCACCGAGGCCATTCCCCCGATCTGTTCCGCCGTCATGATAATGTCAAAGCGCTCGTTCAAATCCGCCATGAGGGTGAGCACCCCCAGCGAATCCCACGTCGCAATGTCACTCCTCGGCGTATCCGGCCGAATGTTCTCCGGTGCTTCCTCAAATAATTCCGCAATCCAGCGGAGTGCCTCTTCCTGATTCATAACCTGGTCAATCTACTTCTAACTCCTCGACTTGTCCCGTGAAGGATAATTCAGCCACAAGCTAGCTCTTATCTGGCGGTATAACCCCCGTCAACGGTCAAGTCCGTCCCCGTAATCCATCGACTCTCCGGCGCCAATAAGAACGCCGCCGCACGCGCCACATCCTCCGGAGAACCCGGCCCCAGCGGATGATTCGACTCCAGCTCAGCCACCTGCGCCGGCGCCAACAACTTAAAAGCCTTCTCGGTCATCGCCGTATGCACCATACCCGGCGAAAGCGTGTTCACCCGAACACCCCGCCGCGCTAACTCGACCGCCATGGCACGCGCCGCCGAAATAAGCGCCCCCTTCGATGCACTGTAACCCACCTGCCCCGCCATACCCACCCATCCGTATACAGAGGAAATAAACAGCAACGCCCCCTCTCCCTCAGTCATGACATCTCTCCGCGTCAAGACCCGCGCCATCTCAATGGCAGCGTTCAAGTTCACCGACATAACCGACTCCATCGACCCCGCCTGCAGCGAAGCCAAAGGCCGCGTCTCCACCACCCCCGCACAATGACAAAACCCATAAATCCG
>JBMTVN010000481.1:0-3047 GCA_049451415.1 Limisphaerales bacterium
CTCCAAAAATACTGGTCCTGGTCCCACTCCCCCAAACGCACATGCAACGGCCCCGTCGTGGGATCCTGTACCCGCGCAGCCAGATAAAGCCCCGCGGTATCCCAGGCTAGCTTGAGCTCCGCCCCATAACGGTTCGTATCCCCCCGCACACAGCTCCTCAAAGCTCCCCGCATACCCTGGAATGCCTCGCGCCAAGACCACCCCGGAAACCCGCGTCCACTCCCCCAAATCCCCGTCCACCTCAACACGTTGCCGTCTCACCAGCGCAGGCGCCAGAGTCTCTTGATGCCGGACAATCTGCTGCCCAGTATCAAACTCAAACACCAGTGGCAACGCCCTCATCCCCCCCAAAAAGCCACTCTCCAAAGGGATTTGCACGTCGCAAGTCTCACCAGCCCCCAAGCTCACCCGAAACTCCGTCCTCAAGAGCCGCCCAGCACCAGTTCCCTCAACGGTCAACCGCCCCCGAATCCCTCGATTCAGCAGATTGTGCAGCGTCACATAGGCAATTCCGGCTTCCCGCCATAACCGGGGTCGCGCGGGATTAGTTCAACCGGAGTGAAACCCCGCAGCTCCGCTGAGGCCAGACACTTGCGAATCAGATCCACCCCACCCGTCGGCGACCGCAGGTAATACACCCGGCCCGACGCATCCAATCGAACCCAACGCTCCCCAGCAAACAACCGATTCCCACACGCATCAAAAACCAGCAGCTCATCACCGGGATTCTCCAACAGGATCTGCCCGGACTTTTCCACCTCCGCCTCCGGCCACATCAAACCCGCTCGTCCCTCCCGCCCAAATGGAAACAACTGCCCCGTAACCGCCACCACAGCATCCCGCCCCTCCCCAAATTGAAACGCCCACGGAAAATGGAGCTTAAACAGCACCCGCTCAAAGGAACGCCCGCTTAAAAAAGCGTTCATCGCTGCTGTAGCCGGCACCACAGTAGTCGGCATGTCATGCCGCTGCCGCCCTCCAGCCAAACCGTAGCCCGCCATCCCCGCATGCCAAGGCATCACCTGCCCCTGACCACAGGCTAACCACTGCAACATCATCTGGCCCAGCGAGGCCTCATCACTCCCCACCCACGCCGCCGTGTCCATGCTCCTCTTCCCCCAATAAGCCGCCACCATCGGCCCATAACTGTTCGCCGGATTAATGAACCGGTCGTTAAAAACATCCAGCCACTCCGCCTGCCGCTTGATATCCAGCCCCGTCAAAAACTTAAGCTCCGTGTTCACAATCGACCCGGCCCCCGCAGTCCGTATCCGCGGATCAACCCGACGTGCATTCAGGCTCAATTACTCGGTCAAACCCAAATAGTGACCGAGGTCGCTCTGCCATCCGGTAGCAGATACTCCCTCCCAAGGCTCACTCCAGTTCTCCAAAACCCACAACGGCCCCCTGCCCCCCTGCCAGTAACGCTGACTGAAACGATAGACAAACAACCCGAAAGCCTCCCGATATCGCGGACTGCACGTGCGGTCGCATCACCCGCGCAACCGTGCCCACGAAATGAAGCGATCCCTCACCCGACTGCACCGTCAAGGCATAGGTCCCAAAGGCTCCACCAACGGGTAGATCCTCCAGTTCAACCACGCTGGAAGCCTCGCCCCCAGCCCCCGCTTTCAACGGATAATCCCGCACCGCCATCACCCCCACCGGCTCAATCAATGGCAACCAGGCCGATCCCAGACGATTACGCCGCGCCAACGGAACATGCCCCTCACCACTAACCCTCTGCACCTCCAACCGAAGGGAAGCGCCCACTCGCTCCAGCACCCCCCGAAAACCGAACCCTTACCGCAACCGGCTCCCCCGGAAAAACAATACCCCCGGGCCGGCTAAATCCATCCACTACACCCCATCGAGCGGTTCCGCACAGCCGATCGCCTCCAAATGCTCCGGTTGCAGCCACGCCTCAGGATCCAGCCCGACCGCCATCCCGCGCGCACTAAATAAAGAGAAAACCACAACCCCAACCACCAAGGCAGAAGTACTCCCCCGGATCAACCGGAACCACGATTTCTCTCTCACAGCTCTCCAATCGGCAACTCCACATCAAATCTTCAGGAAGATCTTCCGCCTCTGCATCCAGAACAGCATCAGCCACAACACCAACAGAATCAAAATCCCCTCAACTAATGAACCGTAGCTAGCCCCGAAAACCTCGAATAGACCCCCAGGCAAATGCCGATGCAGCGCATCGCGAATAAACCCCACAAAAAACCACTCACTGCAGTAAGCCGCGATGGAATTCATCCCCACAACCACCAACGGGAATGCCCACGCCCGCGTCCCCAACACATCCATCACTCCATAAAAAAACGCCAGGAACAGCATGCACCAACCCCCACTGAATAAAGTCCACGCCGGAGTCCAAATCCGCTTCACCACCGGACACACCCCCAAGGCACCCAACAACCACCCCGCCACCAGCCCAACACAACCCGCCACCACCAGCCGCCTCACTTTCGCCGCGCCAGAGATCTCCGACCGCAACCACCCCCCGGCAATCAAACCCAACACCATCGTTCCCAACGTGGGAATAAAACTCAGGGTCGAATACCCGCCTCCGTTGTGGGTGAACACCGACTCCCGGGGAAATATATTCAGGAACCACGTGTCAAACGCCCACGCCAGATTGGTGTTCTTGTTCCAGTGCGCCGCAAATCCCCCCAGATTGTGCTCCCACTCAGGCGTCACTCCCGCCGATGACCAGTCAAATGCAGGCCCCGGCACGGGATAAAAGGCAAACGCCAGCCAGTAACCCACCAGCAGGACCCCCAATACCCACCACCTCCCCCTCTCCCCTAACTGCCCAATCAAAAACAAAAAGAAATAGCCCAAACCAATCTGCGTCAGGGTGTCCTCGAAGGTGAAATACGTCTGCCCATGGCCCATCGACCGTAAAAAAATCCCCAAAGATACCAAGGCCACGGAACGCCACGCAGCATGCCAAACCATGCCCGAGGCCGCCTCCCCTCGCGCACGACGGTTCGACAACGAAAACACCATCGCCACCCCAACCAGAAAAGAGAACG
>JBMTVN010000482.1:0-3042 GCA_049451415.1 Limisphaerales bacterium
CGGAGGCGATGAGTCCTTGGATTTCGAGCTGGTTGGAATGGAGGAGCAGGCGGATGAGGGATTGCTGGTCATCGGGATCTCCGCCGATGTCGGTGAGGATGAGCAGGCGGGGTGGGGTAGTTTGGATTTCGGCTTGGGTAGTGGTGGTAGTGGTGAGCAGGAGGATGGCGAGGAGAGAGGTCGCGAGGTTTCGGGGGAAGTGCAGGGACATGGGGAGAGAGTTATTGAGGGTGGGGTGAAGTCAACACAGGAAAGTGCGGGTGGTGTTGGGAGTGGCACTTTTTACATTTTTCAAGTTGTTCAAGTGGAGGGGGCTGTGGAGATGGTTGGGCTTTTTGGGGCATTAAATGTTTGAGCCATGGGAGGGCGTGTGCGTTGAATGTGGGCAGAACGTACAGAAACGAGTGCACGCGAGCTTGTGAGTGGCGCGTGCATTTACGCTTTAACGACGGAAGTATTGCCATGTGTGGAATTGCGGGAATTATCAGCAACAGTGAGGAGGAATTGGGAGGGTCCTTGAGGACCATGTTAGAGACCATGCATCACCGGGGTCCGGATGGTGCAGGTTATGTGATTGGGGACCATGTGGAGCACAAGGGGGCGTTGAGCAAACTGGATTTTGGTGGGCGCAAGGGGAGGGCTGCATTTGGCCATGTGCGACTGGCCATCACGGGAGATTCTTCAGCTTTGCAGCCGTTCCGGTCAGGTGATGGTTCGATGGCGGCGCTACACAATGGTGAGATTTACAACTATCGGGATTTGTGGAGGGCGGTGGCTGAGGGAGAGCCTCCGCGGGGGAATGACAGTGAGGTGTTGATGCGGCATTTGGAGCGGGGGTATCAGGGGGATTTGTTTGAAGACGTGCAGCGGGTGTTGCCGAAGTTGGACGGCGTTTATGCCTTGGCGATCACGGACCAGCGTCAGACCGTATTGGTGAGGGACCGCGTGGGGGTGAAGCAATTATACTACGTGAAGTCGAATGGCCATGTGGCTTTTGCTTCAGAGCGGAAGCCCTTATGGAAGTTGAAGGGGCGGGATGCGGATATCCACCGGCTGGGGCCGGGGAACCTGTTGAAGATTGGGGAATCCGGGGTTGAAGAGGCGCGGTTTTGGGATCCTGTGGTGCTGCGTCAGGCGCCGATGTTTGAGTCGCGGGACGAGGCCTTGAGGGCGTATGACCAGTCGTTGAGGGCGGCTTTGAAGAAGCGGTTGGCTGGACGGGACCGTGTGGGGATCATTTTTTCCGGGGGGATCGACAGTTTGTTGATTGCCTATTTGGTGCGTGAGATGGGGATTCCTTTTCGGTGTTACACGGTGGGGTGTGGGGAGAACTCACCGGACATTGAGTGGTCGGTGAGGTTGGCCAAGCAGTTTGGTTTCCCGATTGAGACCCGTGAGTTATCGGAGGCGGACGTGGAGGCTTTGTTGCCTGAGGTGATACGGGATATTGAGGACCACAGTTTGAATCAGGTTGAGGTATCGGTGCCGATGTATGCGGCGAACCGGATGGCGCAGGAGGCGGGGGAGCGGGTTTTACTGACCGGGCAGGGTGCTGACGAGCTGTTTGGTGGATATTCCTGGTATCCGAAAGTGGTGGAGCAGGATGGCTACGATGCTTTTGTGGAGCGGTCGTGGGAGGACACCTGTTATCTGTACAAGGAGTGCCTGGAGCGTGAGGATAAGATTTCGATGGCGCACAGCATGGAGTTGAGGGTGCCGTATTTGGATCCGGTGGTGATTGAGGCTGCGTTTCAGGTGCGACCCGAGTGGAAGGTGAATGTGGGGCGGGATGTTTTAGGGAAGCGATTGCATCGGGAGTATTGTTCGTGGATTGGGATTCCGGATGACATTTCGAACCGGGTGAAGGAGGCGGCGCAGCATGGGGCGAACGTGCATGACACCATCACAGCCTTGGCGGAGAAGCGGGTTCCGGACGAGGGCCGGTTGGCGGCGGCTGGTTATGAGGTGGGGCGTTCGGTGCGGGAGAAGCTGGGGAGTTCCTCGCGGTATGGTTACCGGTATGGGGAGGAGCATTTATGGAAGCCGTTGCCTGTGGTGCAGTATTACCTGGATGGTTTGGCTGCCGAGCAGGAGGTCTTGTTGCCCGGGGCGGAGGAGCAGTTGCGAGAGGTGCAGGGGCGGGTGTCGTTATAGCCAAGAAAGGGAATCGTTATGCGTTTGGAGCGTCCGAAGGAAATTGAGCGTTTTGGGTCGATTCGGTTTGGGGATTTGCAGCGGATTTTCGAGTTGGATTCCGGTCCGGACTATGGTGAGCCGCCGACCGTGACCTCGGCGGTGATGCGGGTGGGGCACGAGGCGTTGGCGAAGGTGCAGCAGCAGATGGCAATCATCGTTCCGGTGAAGGAGGAGCGGTTGAAGCTGATTGAGGGGGTGATTTGTGGGATTCCGCATCCTTGTCTGGTGATCCTGGTGAGCAACAGTCCGCGTGGTCCGGTCGATCGGTATTCCATGGAGGAGGATGCGTTGCAGGAATTCTGTCATTTTACGGGGAAGCGGGCGGTGATTGTTCACCAGAAGGATCCGGTGATGGGGGAGGCTTTTGCGAGTGTGGGCTACAAGGGTTTGCTGGAGAACGGTGTGATCCGTGATGGCAAGGCGGAGGGCATGCTGTTGGGGACCGTATTGGCAAAGCTGGCGGGCAAGAAATACCTGGGTTTCATTGATGCGGACAACTATTTCCCGGGAGCGGTGGAGGAGTATGTGCGGGCGTATTCGGCGGTATTTGCGACCAGCGATTCGCCTTACACCATGGTGAGGATCGCTTGGCACAGTAAGCCGAAGATTGTGGAGTCGAGGCTGTTTTTCCGGAAGTGGGGGAGGACTTCGGCGCAGACCAACCAGTTTTTGAACCGGTTACTATCGCATTACACGGGGTTTGAGACGGAGATCATCAAGACCGGGAATGCGGGTGAGCATGCCATGACGATGGACATGGCGATGGCCCTGGATTACTCGGCGGGTTATTCCATTGAGCCGTATCACATTATCAACTTGATCGAGCAGTTCGGGGGGATTCAGGAG
>JBMTVN010000483.1:0-3042 GCA_049451415.1 Limisphaerales bacterium
AGTTGGGAGATGGGAGATGGGAAACTCGTGGTGGTTATTGGTTGGGGGGTGAGGTGGGGAGGTATTGGGCTTGGATCAATTGGACCTTCGGGGAGTTGTTGGTGGGAGGGGTGGGGTATGCAAAACGGCCCGCGGTTTGGGGCCGCGGGCCGTGGTGGTTGGGGTTAATTAGTTCAACGGGTTAGATGAACTCGTTGATGAGGTTTTCGAGGTATTCCTGGCGTCCGCTCTTGTTGGTTTTCACCTCGCCCATCTTGAGGGCGTATTGTTCGAGCTGTTTGAAGCCGACCTTGCCATTTTCGATTTTGGCGCCGATGCCGGAATCCCAACTGCTGTAGCGGTCGTTGAGGAAGGCATCGAGGCGGCCGTCTTTACGGATGGCGGCGGCGATTTTGAGGCCACGGGCGAAGGCGTCCATGCCGCCGATGTGGGCATGGAAGAGGTCGACGGGGTCGAAGCTTTCACGGCGGCATTTGGCATCGAAGTTGGTGCCTCCGGTGGTGAAGCCGCCGTATTTGAGGACCGAGAGCATGACCTGGGTGGTGAGGTAGATATCGGTGGGGAACTGGTCGGTATCCCAACCAAGGAGGAGGTCGCCGGTATTGGCGTCGATACTGCCGAGGGCATCGGCGGCGCCGGCGACTTCGAGTTCATGCTGCATGGTATGTCCGGCGAGCGTGGCATGGTTGGTCTCAAGGTTGAGCTTGAGGTGACCCATGAGGTTGTATTCGCGGAGGAAGTTGAGGCAGGCGGCTGCGTCGGAGTCGTATTGGTGTTTGGTGGGTTCTTTGGGTTTGGGTTCGATGTAGAACTGTCCCTTGAACTTGATGGATTTCTTGTAGGCGACGGCCATGTGGAGGAACGCGGCCAGGTGGTCGAGTTCCCGTTTCATGTTGGTATTCCAGAGGGTGGAATAGCCTTCGCGTCCGCCCCAGAAGACGTAGCCTTCGCCGTCGAGTTCCTTGGTGACCTCGAGGCATTTTTTGACTTGGGCGGCGGCGTAGGCGAAGACATCGGCGTTACAGCTGGTGGCGGCGCCGTGCATGAAGCGCGGGTTGGCGAAGAGGCAGGCGGTGCCCCAGAGCAGTTTGATGCCGGTGTTGTTCTGCAGTTTTTTGAGTTCCTTGACCACCTTGTCGAGGTTGCGGTTGCTTTCCGCGAGGGAGTGACCTTCCGGGGCGACGTCGCGGTCGTGGAAGGCGTAGTAAGGGGCGCCGAGTTTTTCGCAGAACTCGAACATGACGCTGGCGCGTTTGACGGCCATGGAAACGGAATTGGAGCCGTCTTCCCAGGGGCGGTTCCAGGTGCCGGGGCCGAACATGTCGGCGCCCACACCCCTCATGGTGTGCCAGTAGACCACCGAGAAGCGCAGGTGGTCTTTCATGGATTTGCCCTCGACGATCTCGTCGGGGTTATAGTGTTTGAACGCGAGCGGGTTCTTGGAGTCAGGTCCTTCGAATTTGATCTTCGGGATCTTAGGGAATGCAGATGGCATAGTGTTTTCGGTCAGATTGTGTTCACTGTTTCGGCGCGACCGCGCGTTCCTGGGCCAACGTCGTGCGTCACAGGAATGAGTTTTTTTGCCAGAGCAGGAGGGAAAGTGCCATCCCGAAATGCGTGTGGTGTCGGGTCGGGAACTGGGGGATGGGATATCGCATGTAGGATATGGGATATGGGATATGGGAGATCGGATATCGGGGATGGGGGTGGAAGGAGATTGGGGCACACGGGCTAGGGCCTGCCGTGAACTTTGGTGTTCGATACCGATAGCGATCCCGATTTCGATAGCGATGGCGCGGTAGTGTTGAGGGTGGATGTTGGCGTGTCCTCTCTCCACTCTTCTGTCTGCTGAGCGAAGCGGGAAGCGCTGGGGGGGATTTGGGTTGAGGGAGTGCGGGGATGGCGGCAGCATTGGCGGGTTCCTTTTGGTGGGCGAATTAACAGAAGGCATGTGCATGAATGAGCAACGTGAGCGGGTGGTTGGGGAGTTGATGGATCCTGGGGTGGTGGCGGTGGTGCGGGCGCCTGGTGCGGATGTGGTTCCGAGGATGACGGAGGCTTTATTGGCGGGGGGTGTCCGTGCGGTGGAGATTACGATGACGACGCCGGATGCGATTGGGGTGATTCGGCGGGTGGCGGGTGAGTTTGGTGATCGGGTTTTATTGGGTGTGGGGACGGTGTTGGATGGGGCGACGGCGGAGGCGGCGATGGATGCGGGGGCGAGGTTTGTGGTGACGCCGGTTTGTCGGACTGAGTTGGTGGAGGTGTGTCATGGGCGGGGGTGTCCGGTGATGTTGGGGGCGTATACGCCGACCGAGGCGCAGCGGGCGCATGAGGCGGGGGCGGATTTTGTGAAGTTATTTCCGGCGGACGGGTTGGGGGTGGGATATATCAAGGCGTTGAGGGCGCCGTTGCCGCATTTACGGATTGTGCCGACGGGCGGGGTGACGGTGGAGAACGCGGCGGAGTTTATTCGGGCGGGTTGTGCTGCGGTGGGTGCGGGATCGTCGCTGGGTTCGGGGAAGGCGCTGCGTGAGGGGGCTTGTGGTGCTTGGGCGGGGGGGGTGGGGTGGGGGGGGGGGGGCGATGAGTGGTTGTCTGGCGGGGATTGAGATTGGCGGGACGAAGATTCAGGTTGTCTGGGGTGAGACGCCGGAGCGGATTGTGGAGCGTCGGGTTTTCCGGGTGGATCAGGCGGCGGGTGCGTCGGGGATTCGGGCGCAGATTGAGTCGGCATTGGGTGATGCATCGATGCCTCGGGTGCGGGCGGTTGGGGTGGGTTTTGGTGGGCCGGTGGATTATCGGACGGGGCGGGTTTGTTGTTCGCATCAGATTGAGGGCTGGTCGGAGTTTGATTTGGGTGGATGGGTCCAGGGTTTGGTGGGGGTTCCGGTGCGGGTGGATAATGATGCGAACACGGCGGCTTTGGGGGAGGCGGTGTTTGGGGCTGGGCGGGGCAGGGCTCCGGTTTTGTACGTGACGATGGGGAGAGGTGTTGGTGGGGGTTTGGTCGTGGGTGGTGAGGTCTATCATGGTCGGTTG
>JBMTVN010000484.1:0-3009 GCA_049451415.1 Limisphaerales bacterium
CGGTTGGGGTTTTGGTTATAGAGGCGGCAATTGCCGCCGGTGACCGGGGCGTTGAAGGCTTTGCAGGCATCGCTTAGGCCGCGGACGCTTTCGCGGAGTTGCCAGAAGAGTTCAGGGTTATGGGGGTTACCGTAGTTGAGGTTATCGGTGACGCCGAGGGGGTGGGCGCCGGAGCAGGCGAGGTTACGGGCGGCTTCGGCGACGGCGATTTTTCCGCCTTCGTAGGGGTCGAGGTAGACATAGGAGCCGTTGCCATCGACGGCCATGGCGATGAATTTGTCGGGGGTGGTGGCGGGCTTTTCGGAGTCGGGTTGATCGGGGAGGCTGTCGGTTTTGATGCGGAGGACGGCGGCATCGGAGCCAGGGGCGACGGCGGTGCCGTTACGGACCATGTAATCGTATTGGCGATAGACCCAGTTTTTGGAGGCGATGGTGGGCCAGCTGAGGAGTTGTTCGAGTTGGGCTGTGGGGTTGGTGGTATCCGGGATGTGGGAGAGTTGGAAGTCCCGGACTTTTTGGAGGTAAGCGGGTTCGCGGGCTTCGCGTTCGTAGACGGGGGATTCGCTGGCGATGAGTTTTGCGGGGACATCGGCGACGATTTTGCCGTGGTGGCGGACGACCATCCGGCCGGTATCGGTGACCGTGCCGACTTCTGACCAGGGTAGGTCCCATTTATCGAAGATGCGTTTGACTTCTTCTTCGCGGCCTTTTTCGACGATGATGAGCATACGTTCCTGCGATTCACTGAGCATGATTTCGTAGGAGCTCATGTTGGGGGCGCGTTGGGGGACCTTATCGAGTTCGATTTCGATACCGGTGGAGGCGCGTGCGGCGGTTTCGCAGGTGGAGCAGGTGAGGCCGGCGGCGCCCATATCCTGGATACCGGCTACGGCGCCGGTGGCGAGGAGTTCGAGGCAGGCTTCGCAGACGAGTTTTTCCATGAAGGGATCCCCGACTTGGACGGCGCCGCGTTGTTGTTCGGCGGATTCCTCGGTGAGGTCCTGGCTGGCGAAGGCTGCGCCGGCGAGTCCGTCGCGGCCGGTGGCGGGGCCGACGTAGAAGACGGGGTTACCGATGCCTTTGGCGGCGCCGCGGGCGATTTGGTCATGGCGGAGGACGCCGAGGCAGAAGGCATTGACGAGGGGGTTGCCTTCGTAGACGGGGTCGAAGCAGACTTCGCCGCCGACGGTGGGGATGCCGAAGCAATTGCCGTAGTGGGCGATACCTGCGACGACGCCGCGGAAGAGGCGTCGGACTTCGGGGTTGGAGAGGTTACCGAAGCGGAGGGAGTTGAGGGCGGCGACGGGGCGGGCGCCCATGGTGAAGATATCGCGGATGATACCGCCGACGCCGGTGGCAGCGCCTTGGAAGGGTTCGACGGCGCTGGGGTGGTTATGGGATTCGATTTTGAAGGCGATGGCGAGGTTATCGCCGATATCGATGATCCCGGCATTTTCTTCACCGGCACCGACGAGGACTTTGGGGGAGGAGGTTGGGAAAGTGCGGAGGAGGGGTTTAGTATTTTTGTAGGAGCAATGTTCGCTCCACATGACCGAGAAGATGCCGAGTTCGGTATAGGAGGGGGTGCGGCCGAGGATTTCCTCGATTTTGGCGTATTCCTCGGGGGTGAGGTTATGCTTTTTGACGAGTTCGGGGGTGATGGCGGGTTCCGGCGCGTTCATGGTCGGTTTAGGAGTTTGGGGGTGGTGCAAGGTGGGGGTCAGGCGGCGGAGGAGGTTTTACGGCTCTGGAGCGCGCTGATCATGCTTTGGAGGATGGTTTTGCCATCGCTGCTGCCGAGGACGGGTTCGGTGGCTCGTTCGGGGTGGGGCATCATGCCTCCGACGTTACCATTTTGGTTACAGACGCCGGCAATATTGAGGAGGGAGCCATTGGGGTTGGCGGCTTCCGTGAGGTTGCCGGCGGCGTCGGAGTATTGGAACAGGATTTGGTGGTTTTGCTGGAGGTTTGCGAGAGTTGTATCATCGGCGAAGTAGCAGCCTTCGCCGTGGGCGATGGGGACGCGGATGGGCTGGTTTGCGGGGGTTTGGTTGGTGAAGGGGGAGTTCTGGTGGGCGGGTTTGAGGTAGACTTGTTCGCAGCGGAAGGTGAGGTCGCGGTTACGGACGAGGGCACCTGGGAGCAGGCCGGATTCGCAGAGGATTTGGAAGCCGTTACAGATACCGAGGACGAGGCCGCCGTTATTAGCGAACTGGCTGACGGCCTGCATGACGGGGCTGAAGCGGGCGATGGCGCCGCAGCGGAGGTAGTCTCCGTAGCTGAAGCCGCCGGGGACGAGGACGGCATCGACATCGCCGAGGCTATCTTCCTTGTGCCAGATATATTTGGCGTATTGGCCGAGTTGGCGCAGGGCGTGGACGGCATCCTGGTCGCAATTGGATGCGGGGAACTGGAGGACGGCGAACTTGTGGGGGTTCATTCGATGGTGAGGTGGTAGTCCTCGATGACGGGGTTACTGAGGAAGCGGTGGCAGGCTTCGTCGAGGGCTTTGCGGGCTTGGTCGGGGTCGGCGCCATCGGCGAGGTCGATTTCGAGGTATTTTCCGACGTGGACGGCGGCCACGTGGTTATAGCCCATGTGGGCGAGGGCATTTTTGACGGTGATACCCTGGGGGTCGACCACGGCTTTTTTGGGCGTGATGGTGATTTTGGCTTTCATGTGTTACGGGGCCCCGGCTTGGGTTGCGTGGGTGCCCGGAGATGGCAGGGGGGATGTTGGGGAAAGCCGTGGTGCGGGGCGAGTGAAATTTCACGGGGTTGGATTTTCCCTAGCAATTTGGCGGGGTCGGGTATTTCTTGTGGCATGATGAAGCGCATTTCAGGAGTTGGGGGATGTTTGAGTTTTCCCGGGGAATCATGTACACTCAAGAGAGCTGCCACTGTCAAAGTGAGATATCAACTCTGTAACGGGGTATTTCGTGAAGAGACTCTCACAGGATTGACAGCCAGATGTTTCCAGCACGAGATGGATCACCTCAATGGAATCACC
>JBMTVN010000485.1:0-3002 GCA_049451415.1 Limisphaerales bacterium
AAAGTGTTACCTATGTCTTGAACCATTTCCGTTACCTATCTCTTGAACCTGTACCGAGCTGTAAGGGCATTAGCGCGGGTTATTGGTGTGATCGATCTGCATTTTGCCGTTGCCGAGAAAGGATCGGAGGGAAGACAGTTCATTTTTTGTTGAGATCAGGTCATGCGACGTATCTTCCTGATTGTAGCTGTGATTACCCTGTTCAGGTGCGCCTTGCCTTGCACCGGTGCTGAGCTTTTCATGGTTCATGATGTGGACACTGAGGTATCGCTGCGTTCTGGAATGACTTTCTACCGTGATCCTTCCGGTTCCATGACACTGGAGACTATCAGGGGGGTTGAATTCTATCCTTGGGAGGCGGCCTCCTTTGGCGTGACATCGGACGCGATCTGGGGTCGCTTTCAAGTTGAGAACCAATTGGATCGAGCCGGATTGTGGTATGCTATCCTGAACACCTCGAGGATGGATGAAGTGGACGCGTATGTGGTCCACAACTCCGGGGGTGTGGAGCATTTTTCTGGAGGTAACTTGCGCGCGCGATCCACTTTGGAGGTGGATGACAAGTATCCGGTTTTTCCCCTAAGACTTGAGGCGGGGGAGAAGGTGGATTTGTTTTTGTGCATCCGCTCTGAGACGCAGATTCGCTTTCCCGTGTTTCTTTCAGGGAGTTTGTCGTTTGCGCGGCGCGAGTCCAGGGACGACTTTTTTTTCGCGTTGGTTTTTGGATATCTTCTGGCGTTGATAGCCATAGCCCTGATCACGAGTGTGCTCGCTGGTGACCGGGGATATTTGATTTATGCGGCATTCATGGGATCGGTTTTTTTGGCTTTCCTGGTCAGCAGTGGCTATTACGCGTGGTTTTCATTGCCGGCGGGCGCATTCATGTCCAAGACCGGGTTGATTTTGAGCGGCCATATAGGAATTGTCCTTCTCTTGGCTTACGTGCGGCACCTCCTGGATTTGAAGCAGGTCATGCCTCGCTTGGACCGCTGGGTTATCTGGTTGGCGCGCTTTGTAGCGGTGGTCACTCCGTTGCTTATCTGGTTCCCTTATCGGACTGTATTTCCGTTGTTTATCTGGGAGGTAGTCATTATTCAGGCTGGACTGCTGGTGCTTTCCCTTGCGGCCTGCTGGCATGGTGTTCGGGGAGCACGTTTTTACGCCCTTGCCTGGGTGGTATTTTGGGTTTTTCAATGCTTGAGCCTGCTGCCTTGGATTTCTTTTCAGCCTGTTCACCGGCTTCCGGTAGTCTATGTCATGCTCGGAGCGGTCGGCAGTGGGACTCTTTTCCTGATGGCCATGGCGGATCGTGTCAGGGGGATTCGGTTGGCATCGTTTGAGGCCCAGGGCCAGGTTCTGGAGCTGGAGCGGCAGGTCACCCGGGAACTGCGCTCCCGGCTGCATCAGGAGAAGCTGCTTATCAGGGATCTGCACGATGGTATTGGCGGGTTGACGGCCAATGTGGCGATTCTGGCTGAGGTGGGGAGGCGTTCGGCCTTGTCCCGCGAGGACGAGCTTCGGTTTGAGGCGATATCGGAGCTCGCTGCTGCCGGGGGGGTTGAGATTCGTAGTTTGATGAATTCTCTGGAGGTTCGGCAGATGAGGTGGCCGGATGTTTTTGAGCACTGCAATGTGCTGGGGCAGGTGCTGGTGGAGTCGCACGGGATCGATTTTGAGTTTCGTGAGACGGGCTACGATACGCAGGCTGATCCCGGTGTGTTCGCAGGATTGTCCTTACTCAAGGTGGTCAGGGAGGCGTTGAACAATGCGGTGAAGCATTCTCATTGCACTCGTCTACTGGTTGATTGTGCCTTCTCCCCGGGGAAAGTTGAGCTGCGTGTGCGGGATGACGGTCAAGGCATGGGAGAGGTTCGGGAAGAGGGCAGGGGCTTGGGCAATATGCGGTCGCGCATCGAGGAGCTGGGTGGAACGATGCGTATCCACAGCCAGGAGGGACTGGAGCTGCTTTTCCAGCTGCCCCTGCCGATTCCTGACCTCTTAGGAACAGGGGAGGCGTGAGCCGGGATGCTGTCCGTTATGCTTTCCGGATGGAGGTCGGGGATGAGGTTGTTGCGGGTGCGATCTGCCGGGCGGATCCCGGGTGCAATATCCTGCACTGTACCCTGACGGAGGGTACAGACAAGGAGCCCAGAGGTGGCTTAGGATTCGTTCCAGCGCCGTTGCCATGAATATTTGTATTATTGAGGATGACTCGAACCTCCGCGCCAACCTGCGGCTTCTCCTTGGCGGAGAGGTCGGCATGAATGTCGTGGGTGCCTACGGCAGTGCTGAGGCTGCGATGGAGAGTATGTCCTGGAGTGATTGTGAGGTCTTGCTGGTGGACATTGACCTGCCCGGTCGTTCCGGGGTGGACCTGACACGAGAGCTGCATCGGAAGTTTCCCGACCTGCTGATCCTGGTTCACACGATCTCAGAGAGTCGCAGCAACGTGTTTTCGGCCATCAAGGCAGGGGCCCTGGGCTACCTGCTGAAGGGCAGTTCTCCGCGAGTACTGATTGAATCACTTCATATCCTTTATGCTGGTGGGGCGCCCATGAGTCCCCGGATTGCTCGCAGAGTCTTGTCGGAAATGCACGAGGAGTCGGCTCCTGCTTCTCAGTCCATCCTTTCGGAACGGGAGATTGAGATTCTGAGCGCGACTTCGAGGGGGAAGACTTACAAGACGGTTGCGAACACGCTGGGTGTGAGTCCTCACACTGTTCATGCCCACGTGAAACGGATCTATCAAAAGCTGCAGGTGGCGGACCGGGAAGGGGCTCTAATGAAAGCCAGGGCTATGGGGGTGATTTGGTAGTGCTGTGAACGATGTAAGCGGGAAGCACAGAGGGCGGAGGGCCGCCTGTCCGCCATAGTCCGAAGGACGGCGGCGGAAGGGCTATTGCGGTCCGCGTGGCGGACCGCAGGGAGAGAGGAGAGAGGAGCCACTGGTTTCTCTCTACGGTCTTCTGTCTGCCGAGCGAAGCGGGAAGCGCTGAGGCGTG
>JBMTVN010000486.1:0-2967 GCA_049451415.1 Limisphaerales bacterium
GGGCCACCTGTCGGTGTCCTGACTTAGGCTCCCCCGCGGTCGCGGGGTCGCTGACTACGGCCCCTCGACAGGTCCTTCGACTCCCGGCGGACGCCGGTCCCCTTCGACTCGAGGCCTGGCCTCTCGCTCAGGGTCTGCGAGCTCAGGATCTCCGACTCGGGGCGACTACGGACCGTGCGAGTCGTGGCGCTGGTTTGCAAGAGGGCATACGCCAGGCGCCACTGTGGTCTCCTTGCCGTGAGGCAAGCCCGTGGTCCGATCCGATAGCGATTTGGATCCAAGAGATTGTTGCAAGAGTCATTGCAGGTAGGTCCCGCCCAGCGGGCGGGATGCGTCTCGGCCGTGACGTGGTTGTGTGCAATGATTCGCGGTCACGCGGGAGCGTGGGGTGTCTTTAGGGCTGTCAGGAGCAGGCTGGGGTATTGCACGAAGGGGAGCGAGTAGGAGGTGCCGGTATTATCCGTCAGCGTGATTGTGGCGTAGTTGAGGCGGCGACCGAGGCGTGGATGCTGGGTTTGGACTTGGGCGATGTTGGCGATAGGGAGCGTATGTTCCGAGAGAGTGAGGAAGCCGGTGTGGAGGATCAGGGTGGTGTCAGAGATGTGGATTCGGTGGTGGGCGTAGCCACGCAGGACGAGGAGGAGGGAGGATAGGAAGACGAGCGTGATGACCGTGATAGTGGTGAGGAGGAGAAGGTGTTTGGCTTTTGCGGCGGAATAGCCGAGAGCCTGGGCGAGTCCGGCGAGGAGGAAGCTGGTGAGAGTGGAGAGAGGGAGGAGGACGAAGCCGGAGACCAGGAGCAGGACGAAGGGGACGAGGAAGACGGCGGGGTGCAGGCGTTGGTTATAGATGTCGGCTTGGGGGGTGGGCATGGGTTGTTCTGCGCTGTTGCTAGTGGCATGTGGCTTTGGTGAGGACCTGGTAATAGATCCAGTGACCGAAGTCGTTGGGGTGGTTGATATTGTTGCCGAGGAGGTCTTCCGGTTTTTTGCGGTCCGAGATTTGCAGCCAATTATGGAAGACATCGGCGTAGGCGCAGTTGAGGGTGGCGGCGACGTTGGCGGTGGCTTGGGCGTAGTGTTGCATCTGATGTGAGCCGAACTTCCATTGGTCGTTGGGCGGGAATGCGGAGAAGAGGAGGACTTCCGCGCTGGTTTCCTGGCGTATGCGTTCGATGATGGTGGCGAGGTTGTGTGTGAACTCGGGCAGGGGGACGCCGTGGATGTTGTGGTCATTCATGCCGAAGCCGATGAGGACCAGGTCGGGGTTTTGGTGGAGGACTTTGGCATCGAGTCTTTCGAGGCCTTGGCGGGTGGAGTCACCGCCGGTGGCGCCATTGATGATGGTGATGGGGCTATGGGGGTATTTGGCTTGGAGCGATTCGGCCCAGCGTTGCCAGAAGATGAGGGATGGGTGGGTGGCGTCGCCGCCGGCGGTGATGGAATCGCCGTAGGCGATGACTTTGAGGGGGGCGCCGGTTTCGAGTTTTTGGAACGTATGGGGGAGGAGGTGGTTTTGGCGGGGTTGGTTGGGCCAGGGGGAGTGGGTGGTGTAGGTGTAGTCGATGAAGGCGAAGAACCCGGTGTTGCCGAACCCGGGGAACTGTGAGTGGTCGAAGTGTTGTTGGCCGTAGAGCGAGTTGGTGGAGAAGTCGGGGATGCGGGAATGTGGGGTGCGGCGGATGGTGGCGGAAGGTCGGTCGATGAGGTAATCGGTTCCTTCCTGGAACGTGATGGAGTTGGTGGATGGCAGGTATGTATTGCGGACCGTGATGGTGGCGGTTGCCGAAGGCGTGTAGGCGAGTGAGGCGGGTTGGGTCTTGATCAGCACTACGGATTCACCTTGCTGGTGAAGGAGGGAGGAGGCGGGTTTGTGGATGCATCCTGTCAGCGTGATGCTGGCCGTGAGAGTGAGGATTAGGAGGTTGGTGCGCATGGCAGCGGATGTCGGGAATGTTGAATGGTTGGGGGGCGCTTGTCGATCTTGGGGAGGGGAGTGGGCGGGGGTGGATTACGGGTGATGGATTCCGGATTGGGGGTGTGGAAATGGGGGGAGGTGGCTCGACCTGTGCGGTGGGGGTGGGGTAGGGTGGGGGCGATCAGGAGCATGAGAATGATGAGGATGATGGCTTGGATTGGAGGAATGGTATTGGCTGTGGGGGTGTTGGTGGCGGGGGAGCGGCCGAACATCTTGTTTGCGTTGGCGGATGACTGGGGGTGGCCGCATGCGGGGGCGTATGGGGATGGGGTTGTACGGACGCCCACATTTGACCGGTTGGCGCGAGAGGGGGTGTTATTTGATCAGGCGTATGTATCGAGTCCGAGTTGTACTCCGTGCCGGAACTCGATTTTGACGGGGCAGCAATTTTACCGGTTGGGGGAGGGTGCGAATTTGCACAGCACACTGGATGCAGGGATACCGAGCTTCATGTTTTTGTTACGGGAGGCGGGTTATGAGATTGGGCATTGGCGGAAGGCTTGGGGGCCGGGTGATTTTGAGGCTGGGGGTTACCGGGAGCATCCGTGTGGACCGGGGAGCACCTTTGAGGAGTTTATGGCGCGGAGGGTCGAGGGTCGGCCGTTTTGTTTTTGGCTGGGGACATCGGATCCGCACCGGCCTTATGAGTTGGGGAGTGGTGAGCGGGGCGGGGTTGAGGTGGGTGAGGTGCGTGTGCCTGGTTTTCTGCCGGACACGGAGGAGGTGCGGGGGGATTTGGCTGATTATTATGCGGAGGTGGAGCGATGGGATGGGGATGTGGGGAAGGCGTTGGCCTTGTTGGAACGGGTGGGGGAACTGGAGAACACGTTAGTGGTGATGACGGGGGACAACGGCATGCCGTTTCCGCGGGCCAAGGCGAACCTCTATGATTTGGGGGTGCGGATGCCGTTGGCGATGCGGTGGGGTGCGGAGGTTGAGGGGGGGCGGCGCGTGGGGGGCGAGCGGTGCTCTGGCGCGTCGTCGAGCGTG
>JBMTVN010000487.1:0-2966 GCA_049451415.1 Limisphaerales bacterium
CCCTTGGCTGACTGGGGGGCTGTGGGCGGGGCATTGGTCTTGGCTGGAGTAGGTTTGACGCTTGGAGGTGCGGCTTTAACGATGAGGCGATCGGTGGCGCGGCGGAGCGGGGAGTCTTTGGCGCGGAGCGACAGGATGGCTTTATTGGGGGGGGCGGTTGCTGGTTTGGTGGCGATCGGGGTTCATTCGCTGTTTGACTTCAACATGCAGGTGCCGGCGAACGCCATGCTGGCTGTGGTTTTGCTGGCTCTGGTGAATTCGCATCAGCGGTTTTCCTCGGGGCAGGTTTGGGTGCGGCCGGGTGTTTTGGGGCGTTTGGCGGTGACGGTTGTGAGTCTTGGAGCGGTTGGATGGTTAGTGTTGGAGGCGGGGGTAGCATTGCGAGCGGGCTTGTATTTAGGGGTTGCTGCGGGTCAGAAGCAGCAGACTCCGGAGCGTATTGAGGCCTTGGCGAAGGCCGCTGAGGCGGATCCCGCGAATGCGGAGACGGCGTATGAGCTTGGGGAGGCGTTTAGGCAGCTTAGTTTCCAAGGGAATGATGATTATGAGTCCCTGGCCCGTCAGGCGATTGGTTGGTTTGAGAGAAGCCGGGAAGCCAACCCATTGGATGCCTATGCCCGGGTGCGGATAGGGATGTGTTTGGATTGGCTGGGGGAGCATGACGTCGCGCTTCCCCACTATGAAGAGGCGCTGGAGTTGGACCCCTTGAACCACCACTTATGCATATTGCAGGGGTGGCATTATTTTCAGGAGGGTAATTATCTGATGGCGAGCCGATGGTTCCGCAGGTCTTTGCAGATCCGGCACTGGCCTAATCCCATTGGTGGAAAGTATTTCCAGCGAGCTGAGCGGCTTTTGAAGCTTCAGCAGCAGGGCGAGGCGAAGGAGGCTGCTGGGAATTAGGGGGTGGATTGTTCCGGTGCGATTTGGAAGGTGGGCACGCTGTCTTTGAGGAAGGTTTCGATACGGTTGAACATGGCTTCCTCGGTTCCGGGGCGGCCGATGGCGAGGCAGCTGACGTAGGCCCAGCGTTGGAGGAGGCCTTCGGTGAGGAGGTCGCGGGCCATCCACCATTGGCGCTGGCCATGGCGGGCGGAGAGTTGGCCGTCGGCGACGAACCAGTAGACATAGACGGCTTTCATGACCTGGGTGCCGCCTGAGGGGAGGCGGAAGGGGCGGGATGCGGTGAGGCGCATGACAGGGAGTTTGTAGGGCGAGGGCCGGGACATTTCGATCTCGAGCAGTTCGGAGCGTTCGATGGTCCAGCCTTGGCCGGTGAGGCAGACTTGGGGGCGGTGGATGCTGCGCCGGTTGGTGCCCATGAGTACCACGCTGAGCATGACTTCTTCGCCTTGGGGGTTTTTGTAGTATCGTCGGGCGAACGTGGTGTCTTCGGGGAGGAAGGAAATTTCGGAGGGGGCGATGCCGCCGGCTTCCGAGGTGAAGTCGAGCACGGCGGCGGGCAGGGGGATGGTATTGGTGCTGATGAGGTCGCCTTCGGTGGAGTAGACGGGCTCGTTGGTCATGCGGAGGCCGGGGGTGCCGAGGTGCATGGATCCTTGGAGTCGGCCTACGCCGAGGCTGGTTATCCCGATGAGGAGGAGAGTGATGATGGTTTGGGGGATCGGGAATGGGGAGGGAGGTGAGCTGGTGGGGGGGGAGGTTTCCGGGGTTCTTTCGGGTTCCTGCAACCAGTGACCGAGGGAGAGCATGACGGCGAGGCCGATGCCGAAGGTGAGGAATCCGAGTTTTTGTTCGACGGCGAGGGCGGTTTGTTGGCTGAAGGCTTCGCCGCAGATGATGACGATGATGAGGCGGAGAACATTCCCGAGGATGGTGACTGGGATGGCGGAGGTGATGAGGGTGAGGCGTTTCCAGGTGGTATGGAAGGAGGTCCAGGCGTA
The DNA here is from genome assembly GCA_049451415.1 of Limisphaerales bacterium. GTDB lineage: Bacteria > Verrucomicrobiota > Verrucomicrobiia > Limisphaerales > JAHDYP01 > JBMTVN01. The sequence continues at coordinate 1,905 of JBMTVN010000487.1, forward strand.
GATGAGCATGAGGAGCAGCATGGCGGTGAGGCTGCGGATTCCGGAGCAGGCGGCGACGACTTCATACAAGGGGACATTATCGGGGCCGAGGATTTGGGCGCCGTTCTCGAAGACCTGGATGCCTAGGATGCCATGGGAGAAGCCGACGGCGAGTTTTGTGGCGAGGAGGCGGAGGGGGAGAGTGAGGCCTTCGGAGATCGCGGAGATGGGGATGAGGAAGAGCAGGAGGAACATGGGGAAGAAGGTATTCCTGAGCCAGGCGGGGCCCCAGATGAGGCCGGTGATGCCGTAGAGACCCATGACGAAGGCCAGGATGGAGATCCGGGTTTGCTGGATGGCGTAGCCTGCGACGTGAAGGAGCAGGGCAGGGAGGATGAGGGCCAAGGCGGGCCACCAGGTTCGGGTGGGGGTGGCGATGAGGGTTTGACGTTTCCAGATGAGGAGTCCGATGACGATGAGAGGGATATAGAGGCAGAGGGCATCGTCTTCGAAGCCGGTGAAGACGGCGTACATCCAGGTGAAGATGGAGGTTTGGCCGAAGGTGGAGTTACCGAGGAAATGGAAGAGGGCGAGCCAGGCCCCCAGCAGAAGGAGCATGGCCGGTTTATGCTGTGCTTGCCTCCACCAGGTCCTGAGGTCGTCCATGATGGATGGCTTTGTGGGGCTTGGAGGATTTTCGTTGGTCATGCGATGCGACTGGAAGTTACTGGTGTGGGCGTGGAAGACAACCCTCAAGGGCTTTGTGTCTTTGGTGATGGGGTTGTGCTGAGGATGGCTTGAGACAGTTGTTGGATATGGGCGGGGAGCGTGAGGTGTTGGGTGAAGCGTTGTCGGTTTTGATCTCCGAGGTTGCTGGTGAGACTGGCTTGGAGTGCTTCGAGTAGGTGCTGCGGGGAGTGAGGGGGGACGAGGCCGGGGTAGTTGGGGTTGAGGATATCGGGGATGTTTTTCCAGGAGGAGGCGACGATTTCGAGGCCATGGGCCATGGCTTCGAGGACAACGAGGGGGAAGCTTTCGGCCGCGTAGAAGGTTGGGAAGCAGAGGCAATCGCAATCTTGGAAC
>JBMTVN010000488.1:0-2957 GCA_049451415.1 Limisphaerales bacterium
CATTCGTCGTTGGGGGGCGGCTGGGCCGCGCACGGCGTCTCGGCAAACCGCAGTCGATAGCGGTTGCGCGGGTCGATGTCGGAGCAGGGAAACCCGCTGAACACGCTCATCGCCACCACCACCCGTAAACCCAACGTCCCGGAAAAAAATCGTACCTGTCTCATATCAGAATCCTTGCTCAGCAATTCACCACGCCTCCTCACCCCAAAGCCAGACCCGATTCCACCACCCCAACCCCCGCTTCACAACACCACCAACCACCCATCTCCCATATCCCCTATCCGATCTCCCATCTTCGATCTCCCATCCGGGATCGCTCCACTCCATACTCCCCTCACCAACAACCCCCGAACTTGCAACTCCAAGCCATGCCACCCTCCATTCACGCTTCCTCCCTGCGCCTTGCCGCTCTCCTCTCTCCACTCCTACTCGCACCGCTTGCCGCCGCACCCAATCTTATCCCCAACCCATCCTTCGAACAATCCACCGCAACCGCGCCCTCCAACTGGATCACCCGCGCCTGGGCCGGCGAAAACCAATGCACCTGGCACCCGCACCAACCCGGCCACTCAGGCACAAACGCAGTCTCCATCACTTCGGACCAAGGAGCCGATGCCGCATGGACCACCACCGTCAACATTACTCCCCATGAGTACTACAAACTCTCGGGCTGGATCAAAACCGACAACGTCCGGGGTGCCGTCGGCGCCCTGTTCAATATCCAAAACATGCAGGGAATCCGTACTCCCGCCATCACCGGCACCCACGACTGGACACGTGTCGAGGTAATCTTCCTCGCCGATACGCCAACTCTCGAAATCAACTGCCTCTTCGGCGGCTGGGGCAGCTCTACCGGTCAGGCTTGGTTCGACGATGTCGCACTCAAACCCGCAGACCCTGATCAGATCCCCAAGGATGACCTGCAAGCCTCGGTGAATATCCTCACGGAGGAAAGTACCGTAGCCTACTCCCGCATGCTGTTCGGCGGCTTCCTCGAACACTTCGAACACCAGATCTACGGCGGCGTCTTCGACCCGGGATCCCCCCTGTCGAATGAACAGGGCTTCCGCCTCGATGTCATCCAGGCACTCGCAGAACTTGACGTCCCCGTCGTCCGCTGGCCAGGCGGCTGCTTCGTCAGCGGCTATCACTGGGAACCCGGCGTAGGCCCCAATCGCCAACCCGTCGATGACATGGCCTGGGGCGTCATCGAACCCAACACGTTCGGGACGGATGAGTTCGTTGCGCTCTGCCGCCAGGCTGGCTGGGAACCCTACATCTGTAACAACGCCGGAAATGGCTCCATCGAGGAAATGCAACACTGGGTGGAATACTGCAACACCACCCAAGGCCGCTATGCCCAATTGCGCCAGGAAAACGGCCACGCCTCACCCCACAACGTCAAGCTGTGGAGCATCGGGAACGAAAACTGGGGCCAGCACGAAATCGGCTATAAACCCATCGAAGAATGGGCCCCCTTCGTCCGGCAAGCCGCCATCGCCATCAAGGAAGCCGATCCCACCACACAGCTGAGCGCTGCCGCCATCCCCACCCGCGAATGGACCCAACCCCTCCTCGAACAAGCGGGACCCTTCCTCGATTACATCTCGATCCACGGCTACTGGCTGCCCATGTGGCAATCCAACGATACCCCCGATTACCTCTCCTGCATCCGCCACTCCCAGGAACCCGAGAACACCATCACCAGCTTTATCCAGATCCTCAACGAAACCGGCTACCGCGGCCGCATCAAAATCGCCTTCGATGAATGGAACCTTCGCGGATGGCACCACCCCGGATTCCCGCGTAAATCGGTCCAGGACTACAACGACCCCGAAGTCATTCAACTCATCCAGGCCCGCGATAAAAACGCCATCCACTCCCAATACACCATGGCAGACGCCCTCTTCTCTGCCTCCTTCCTCAATGCCTGCCTCCGCCACGCCGAGGATGTCGGCATGGCCAACATCGCCCCCATCGTCAACACGCGCGGCCCCCTCTTTGTCCACCCCAACGGCGTCCTCCGCCGAACCCACTTCCACACGCTGTCCATGTACGCCAACCACCTCCAATCCCGCGTCGCCCCGCTGGATATCCAGTCCGGCCTGCTCCGCATCGGCAGCCAAAGCATCCCGGTCCTCGACGCCATCGCCACAGTCAATCCATCCGGCAATCAATGGTCCATCGCCCTCATCAATCGTCACCCCTCCAAAAGTATCACCTGCTCGCTGCAGCTCGGAACCACCCCACTCCAGGGGGCCTACCCTGCCGTCACTCTCACCAGCGATTCCCCCGATGCCTATAACGACCCCGACCACCCAAACCGCGTCACCCCGCAAACCACCCGGTTCCAGTTCACCAACAACACGACCGCCCTGCCCCCACACTCCCTCTCTATCCTGCACCTATCCCGCCCATAACCCCTCACTCCCCACGCACGACCCAGGCACCCCCGCCCTGCGGCACCATCAACCGCTCCCCCACCCCTAACGACCTCGCCTCCGCACACTCCCCCGTCACCGGATCAATCACCGCCACCCGCATCTCCCGCTTCGCCTCCAATCCCACCCCGCCCGACAACACCCCCGTCACCAGTGAGACAAACTGCTTCCCCTTCCGCATCCCAATATAACGATGACATCCCTCCTCCGCGCCCGCTGCCTCCGTCCAATACAGCCCCGCCTCCACGCCACAATACACCGTGAAGGGTGACCCCACTTCCAACCCGTCATACCGCTCCCAGTTCGCCACGTCCCCGGGAAGCACCCTCCTGATCGATCCAAACGCATCCATCCCCGGCATCTCCTCAAACGGCTCCCGCGCATACACCCCGGCCCCCGAATGAAACACATACCCCGGCAATCCCGCCAAATAAGCAAACACCGCCGCCGCACATAACCGCACAGGATCCCGCTCCGTCGCCACCGACGACCCCGGCCCCACCGGCTCATTGCTCG
>JBMTVN010000489.1:0-2956 GCA_049451415.1 Limisphaerales bacterium
CACGGACTGGCGGTTGGCGGTTGGCGGTTGGTTCCTGACTCCCGGTCTTTGACCTCTGGCCTTTGGCTTGGGGTCATTTTTTGGTTAAGGATCGAGCAAAAATCGTACAGCCCTTGGGGGGGATTTTCGGGTTTGGTAGGGGCGCCGCGGATAGTCAGGGCGGCTGTATTTGGACCCGGAGACTTTAGGAAAATGTCCATGAGCGACTCAGCTTCTTCAAGAGTAAGGCCACCTGCATCTTTGCCGGCGGGTATTTTAGCCAAGAGCGGCTGGTGGAAGACCGGCGGGCTGGTGGTAGCGGCGGGTTTGGTGGTGGTATCGTGCGGGACGCTGACGAAGACCGTGATGGCGCCTCCGGGGATACCCGGGGCCGAGTATGTGGGGAGCGCTGTATGTGCGGATTGCCATGATGGGATTGTGACGGGGTTTAAGGATGCGGATCATGCGCGGTTGGTGGGGTTGGGGGACAACGCGATTGAGACGGGCTGTGAGTCTTGTCATGGGCCTGGCAGTTTGCATGCGGATTCGGCGGAGCCGCGGGACATTTTGAATCCGAAGCAGGACATGCGTTTATGTTTTGAGTGTCACTTGAACACGCGTGCGGAGTTCATGGGGCCGAGTCATCATCCGCTGGGGGAGGCGGGCTTGAATTGCGGTGATTGCCATGATCCGCACAAGGGTTCGGCGCATCGGGTGGGTGGTTTGGCTTTGGTATCGTTGAACGAGGGGTGTTTGGATTGTCATCCTTCGCAGCGCGGGCCGCATGTCTTTGAGCATGAGGCGGTGCGGGAGGGGTGCACGACGTGTCATCGGGCGCATGGTTCGGTGAATGCGAACCTCTTGACGGAGCGGAACGCGACCTTGTGTTTGAAGTGTCATTTCCAGCAGCAGAGTGCGGCTGGTCAGGTCTTTATTGGCGGGGTGAACCACAGCAGTTTCCTGTCACAGGGTGGCTGTTGGACTGCTGGTTGCCATGAGGCGGTGCATGGGTCGCAAGTGAGTTCTTCGTTACGGTATTAAATTTTGACTGGAGCCAGCCATGAAACGTGAACTGTTGCCTGAGCGTCGACGTGAACTTCGCCGTGCGGTGGTGTTAGCCTTGGTATCGGTGGGGGCCCTGGGGGCTTTTACCGGGTTAAGGGCGGCTGACGAGGAGGTGGAGGCGGAGGAACCTGAAGTTGAGGAGGAGGTGGATCCGTCGTCCCTGCGGAACTCGGTGGAATTCATGGTGGGGGGGACGGTGGTGGAGGGGGATGTGGCGGCGATGAGGCAGCGGGTGGGTTTGCCGGGGGGTGTGTATGGCGGGGTGAGTTCGTTGCATTACGAGGCGGACGTGGATGATGAGACGTTATTCAAGCTCGATGCGCGGGGGATTTATGGGGATGGGGATTATTCGTTGAGTTTGGATTTGAACCGGATGGATTTGGGTTATGTGCGGGCGGGTTTCCGTCAGATGCGGACGTATTCGGACGGGAGTGGGGGGTGGTGGCCTGCGGCGGACAGGTGGTATGAGGGGCTATTTAACGATGAGCTTTTTTTGGATCGGCGGGAGTATTGGTTTGAGGCGGGGTTGAGGAAACCGGAGGTGCCGGAGCTTACTTTGCGTTATTCCCACATGGAGCGGGATGGGGAGAAGGCATCGACGAGCTGGGGGATGGCGACGGTGGCTCCCGGGGTGAGGCGGGGGATTGTCCCGAGTTACTTGGATGTGGATGAGCGTCGGGACTTGGTCATGTTGGATGGGAAGCATTATGTGGGGGCGACGGAGTTGGGTTTGGGGTTCCGGTATGAGAATGCGAGTGTGGACAATTCGCGGAACATGCGGACGGGGCCGGGTGAGGGTGTGGGTTTGGACAATCACGTGACGCAGCGTGACGGGGTGGATTCGGATTTGTTCAACGTGCATGGGTCGAGCCGGACGCAGTTCAGCGAGCGGCTTTGGTTGACCTTGGGGTATGCGTTTACTGATTTGCAGAGCGACAGCTCGGGGTATCGGGTTTACGGGGCGGGGTATGATCCGGATTTGGCGGATCGGGTGGCATCGCCTTTTACGTATGAGCGGCTGAGTGGGGAGGGTCAGGTGCAGCAGCATGTGGCGAACGTCAACGTGTATTGGAATGCGGCGGAGAATCTGGACGTGATTCCGTTGCTGCGGTTTGAGCAACAGAGCCGGGATGCGTTGTCGGCCTATGGTGCTCCGGCGGCACCGTTTACGGCGTTGGATTATGGGGCATCGAGTGATCGCGGCCTGCTGGATGTGGCCGGGGGATTGGAGATGCGGTATCGGGGTATCACGAACGTGACTTTATATGCGAGGGGGGATTGGCTGACGGGGCGGGGGGATTTGGATGAGACTTGGGAGAATGTCACGACTGGGGGAAACCTGGTGGCGCGGTCTACGGACGATGAGCGCTTTTGGCAGAAGTATTCCGTTGGGGGGACATGGTATGCGCACCGTCGGTTTTCCTTGGGTGGCGGGTATTTTTACAAGATTCGGGAGAACGAATTTGATCATGGTTTGGACAGCACCTCGAATTTACCGGTGAGCGGGAACCGGTATCCGGCGTATTTGGTGGCACAGCACTATGCGATGCACGACGCGAACGTGAGGGCGACATGGCGGCCGCGTTTGAATCTGACGGTGGTGGCGCGGTATGACGTCCAGCTGGGTGAGTTGAAGAGCGAGGGTGATTTGCTGGGTGAGGCGGACACGGCGGATGTGACCAGTCACATTGGCAGTCTGAGCGTGAGTTGGGTTCCGGTTTCGCGGTTATATCTACAGGGGCGGGGGAGTTATATCACGGACCGGACGGATTCTGCGGCGACCGATTACACGACGGCGTTGATTGATGCTGAGAACGATTATTGGACGGGGACCGGGGTGGTGGGTTATGCGATCAGTGACGACGTGGATGTGGAGGGGAGTTACACGTATTACGCGGCGGACAATTTCATG
>JBMTVN010000490.1:0-2952 GCA_049451415.1 Limisphaerales bacterium
GACCACCTTTCCGTTGAGGGCGATTTCTGCTTGGGTCGTGAGCTCCTGCACCGTGGCTCCATTGGCCAAGACCGCACTGCGGTTGAACTGCACACGAATCTGCTGAATGGGGAGTTGCGGTTCCAGCTGCAGATCGACAACACCCTCTACGGGAGCGATGGCATCGCGGACGTCTTCTCCAATCCGCCTCAGTTCGCTGAGATCTGGCCCATAAATCTTCACGGCAATTGCGCTTCTCACCCCTGAGAGCACTTCATCCATGCGGTGAGAGATGAAGCCTCCAACATTGGGTGCCACGCCAGGTAGCCGAAGGAAGGCCTCCCGCAGAGCGCGAATGGCTCCTGGGCGATCGGCCATGGCCTGATCGCTCAACTCCACATCCACGTGGGCCATGTTCACTCCAGCGCCATCGGCGTCGCCCGGGGCCCGTCCGGCTCGAACCTGTACCCAGGCAAATCGCGGGTCATCGGCCAGGGAGCGGCTCAAGGCATTTCCGGCCCGGCTCGTCATCTCCAAGGACCCCCCTGGGTAGAGCACCATGGAATTGACGAGGGATTGCTCCCTGAATTCCGGTAGGAAGACCCGTCCCAGGCTGGGCAGGATCAAAGCGGTCGCCACAACACAGGCCAGGGCGCCAAGCAGGATGCGACGGGGTGACCTCAGGGCTGCCTCAAGAATCGGTCGGTATAGACGTTGTGCTCGGTCCACGATCCAGGTGTTGGGGAGCGGCAGCGCTCTTGGAGCGAGGAGCAGCGCACAAAGGGCCGGTGACACCGTTACGGCCACGAGCGTCGAGGCGCCAATCGAGAGCAGATAGGCCAGTCCCATCGGTTCAAAGATTCGTCCCTCCACACCGGAGAGAGAAAAGATGGGTGTAAAGACGACCAGGATGATCAGCGTGGAGAGCATCACCGGCTGACGCACTTCAACAGAGGTCTCGTAGACAACCTCTAGGGGGTTCTTGGGCTTGGTTCTTGTTTGATTACGTCGCAAGCCTCGATAGCAGTTCTCCATGTCGACGATTGAGTCATCGACAACGGAGCCGATCGCGACAACCAGGCCGCCCAAGGTCATCGTATTGATTCCCAATCCCAAGGCTTTCATCAGCAATAGACCAATGAGCAGCGAGAGGGGAATTGCACTCAGGCTGATGATTGCCGCACGCCAGTTCATCAGAAACAGCGTGATGATGAGGGCGACGATCACCACTCCTGAGATCAACGATGAGCTGACATTTCGGATGGCTGTGTCGATGAAGTTGGCTTGGCGGAAGGTGGTTTGAACCTGGATGTCTTTGGGCAAGGTTTGACTGATGGCGTTAATGCGTTGCTCCACCGCCCGCGTCACCGTTGGCGTATCGACATCGGGTTGTTTATTGACCATCAGAACGACGGCCGGCGCACCGTTGAAGCTGGCTTCTCCACGCCGCAAGGCGCCTCCGCGCCGAACGTCCGCGACCTCTCCCAAGGGAATCGTGATTCCATTGCGCCCTTGGACGGCGGATCGCGCTAGGGCCTCGCTGGAGCCGGCGCCGCCATCAATGCGTACGAGGGTCTCCCTTCCCCCTTGGATGAGAAAACCGCCAGGGGCGTTGCGGCTTGCTGCTGCGGCAGCGTCCCCGACTTGGCTCAAGGAGATTTGGCTTCTGCGGAGTTTGGCTGGATCCACCCAGACCTGTTGCTGGAGTTCATCTCCCCCGTAAATCGTCACCTCTGCCACACCGGGTATCTCCAGCAGTGGATGGGTGAAGCTCGACGCCACCAGTTGGCGGAGTTCGAGTTCCGGGGTGTTTCCCCCGGTTTTGATGCTGAAGGACACCTGCAGCACCGTTCCCAGCGGAGAAACCAGTGGTGAAATCTCCGGTTCGTCAGCCGTTGGAGGAAGTTGCGAACGCACCGGCTGGAGGCGTTGAGCGACGGCTTGCCTGGCTTGGTTGATGTCGACATCCGCCTCGAAGACCACCTGAACCATCGACAGGCCGACCTTCGAGGAGGACCGCACCGTCTCGACCCCGGGTATGCCTTGCAGGGCTGACTCGATCGGGAGAGTGATGTCCTTTTCGACCTCCTCCGGTGCCAGTCCCGTTGCGTTGGTCTGAATATCGACCTGCGGCGGCGCGAACGGCGGAAAGACGTCCAGTGGCATCTGCTGGATCGAGACGATCCCCCAGACACTGATCAAGATGGCCGCCACAACGATCAGCCAGCGCCTGGCGATCGAAAACCGAAGCGTCGCGTTGAGAAGACGCTCGAGCATCACTTAGAGGGGCGGCGTCCCTGGACGATGCCAATGCCGATGGCGCTGATGACGCCCAGCGACAACGCGCCCAGGCCAATGCGTCTGAGGGCATTCTCGTTGGTTTGAGTGGATGGACTGGGAGTGGCCTCTGGTGTTTTCTTGGACTCTCCGTACAGGTTCAGAGCCCCCTGAACCACCACCTCCTCACCCGGGGTGACACCGGACAGGATCAGGACCCGCCCGGCACGGGTTTCGCCTGTGCGGACGATGACTGGGTCGTAGGTGCTTCCGCTTTTGACGAAGACCAACGTGCTCCCGTTCGCCTCCACCAGCGCCTCGATGGGGAGCGTGATCCCATCAGGACTGGTCTGAGCGGTGGTGGTGATGATGCCGAGCAGGGCATCGTCAGAACCGCGGCTTTCAACCTGACGGACGTCCCCCTGCTGCTGAAATTCATCGCCGTGTCCCACATGGGCCAACGCAGGCGCCATGCAGAGCAGCCCGCTGGCCATCGCAACCGCAGCTGTGGCGCGCCCAAGAGAGGAGGGGGACATGGCACGAATTCGAACTCGACCATGCTGCCCAGTTGCGAACTGGACAGCAAGAAGGAACAGCTGTGCTTGCCCCCCCTGAAGCCGGGGGCCGGCTTCGACCTAGGCGTCCTCCTCCCACAGGCCCATGCGCACGAGCCATTGGTTGGATTGACTGCGCGGC